>NZ_JACARN010000012.1:0-421105 GCF_013386605.1 Pseudomonas sp. IPO3749
GCAAGCCCGCTCACCACAAACAGCCCGCTCACCACAGCAAGCCCGCTCCCCCATTTTTGGTCCAGCGGTGTTCTTACAGGTCGCCGTAGCCCAGGGAGCGCAATGCACGCTCATCATCGGACCAACCACCCTTCACCTTCACCCACAGGTTGAGCATGATCTTGGAGTCGAACAGCAATTCCATGTCCTTGCGCGCTTCGGTGCCGATACGCTTGATGCGCTCGCCCTTGTCGCCAATGATGATTTTCTTCTGGCCGTCACGTTCGACGAGGATCAGCGCATGGATGTGCAAGGTCTTGCCCTGCTGCTTGAACTCTTCGATTTCGACGGTGATCTGGTACGGCAGCTCGGCGCCCATCTGGCGCATGATTTTCTCGCGCACCAGTTCGGCGGCGAGGAAACGACTGCTGCGGTCGGTGATCTGGTCTTCCGGGAAGAAGTGCTCGTTCTCCGGCAAGTGCTCGGCGATCACACGCTCCAGAGCCTCCAGGTTGTGACCGTGCTGGGCCGAGATCGGGATTATCTGCGCGTTCGGCAGTTGTTCCTGCAGCCAGCTCAGATGCGGCATCAATTCGGCTTTGTCTTCGATGCGGTCGGTCTTGTTCAACGCGACGATCAGCGGGCCGGTGACGTACTGCACACGCTCCAGGACCATTTGGTCTTCGTCGGTCCACTTGGTGCGGTCGACCACGAAGATCACCACGTCGACGTCTTTCAACGCCGCCGAAGCGGTCTTGTTCATGTAGCGGTTCAGGGCTTTCTCGCCACCTTTGTGCATGCCTGGGGTGTCGACGTAGACCGCTTGCACGGTGCCTTCGGTCTTGATGCCCAGCATGTTGTGGCGGGTGGTCTGCGGCTTGCGCGAGGTGATCGCGAGCTTTTGGCCGAGGATGTGGTTCAGCAGCGTGGACTTGCCCACGTTCGGGCGGCCGACGATGGCAACATAGCCACAGCGTGTTGCGGTTGAATCAGTCATGGCCATTCTCCACGCCCAGGGCAATCAGTGCTGCAGCGGCCGCTACCTGTTCGGCAATACGACGGCTCACACCCTGACCTCGGCTTTTTTCGTTCAGTAAGGTGATTTCACATTCCACGAAAAACACGCGGCAATGGGGCTCACCCTGGATATCCACCACTTCGTAGCGTGGCAGTTCGCAACCACGGGACTGCAGGAATTCCTGCAGGCGGGTCTTGGGGTCTTTGTTGGTGTCGACCAGCGTGAGGCTTTCGATCTCGGAGGTCAGCCACGCGGTGACGCGCTCCTTGGCTGCTTCCATGCCTGCATCGAGGTAGATGGCACCGATCAGCGCTTCGAGGGCGTCGGCCAGGATCGACTCACGGCGGAAACCACCGCTCTTCAGTTCACCGGACCCCAGGCGCAGGTACTCGCCCAGGCCGAAGCCACGGGCCAGCACCGCCAGGGTCTCGCCCTTCACCAGGCGTGCGCGCAGGCGCGACAGCTGGCCTTCACGGGCTTGGGGGAAGCGTTCGAACAGCGCTTCACCGGCGACGAAATTGAGGATGGCATCACCGAGGAATTCCAGGCGCTCGTTGTTGCGCCCTGCAAAGCTGCGGTGTGTGAGGGCAAGGACCATCAATTCCTGGTCCTTGAAGGTGTAGCCGAGCTGACGCTCGAGACGACTTAGAGAAACGGTCACGGTTTACCCATATCTGTTTGGTGGCACCGGCGGCCATCGACGATTGACGCAGTGTTCAAATTCAAATCCTGGTTGGTACAGCATGAGGCAGGACAGATTTGTCCCCACCCCAGAAAAGCATTCGGCGCTGTGTTCACAGCGCCGCCTGTATTACTTGATCAGCCCGACCCGCGAGAAGTTCGGCAGGTGGCTGAGTTTGGGTTCCGGCCAGCTCATCCAGACCGCGAAGGCCTTGCCGACGATATTCTGGTCGGGAACCATGCCCAGCAGGTCCTTGGGAATGTTGGGATCATCCCAGTACCGGCTGTCATTGGAGTTGTCGCGGTTGTCGCCCATCATGAAGTAGTGCCCGGCCGGCACTGTCCACTGGCCGTCAGGCTGGGCACGGTAGCGGCTCATTTCCTTGCGGATTTCGTGCTCTACCGTACCGAGTTTTTCCTGATACAGCTCAGCGCTGCCCAGGCTGTTCGGCTCGGAGCCGATCAGTTTCTCGGCCACCGACTCACCGTTGATGAACAAGCGCTTGTCGCTGGTGTAGCGGATCACGTCGCCCGGCAGGCCAACCACACGCTTGATGTAGTTGACGTTCGGGTCGCTCGGATAGCGGAACACCATCACATCGCCGCGTTGCGGATCACCGACTTCGATGACCTTCTTATCGATCACCGGCAGGCGGATCCCGTAGGAAAACTTGTTCACCAGGATGAAGTCGCCCACGTCCAGGGTAGGTTTCATCGACCCCGAAGGAATCTGAAACGGCTCTACCAGGAACGAACGCAGCACCAGCACGATGAACAACACCGGGAAGAACGACTTGCCGTATTCAACCAGCAAAGGCTCTTTGTTCAGCTTCTCGATCACCACGCCATCGGGCTGGCTGACGCTGCCCTGATAGGACGCGATAGCCGCCCGCCGACGCGGGGCGAAGAACACCAGATCGAGCAACGCCAAGAGACCGCAAACGGCAACGGCGATGACCAGCAACAGCGGGAAATTTAGCGACATAGGACCTAACTATCCAACCTGAGCACCGCAAGGAAGGCTTCTTGTGGAATTTCCACGTTACCTACTTGCTTCATGCGTTTTTTACCGGCCTTTTGCTTCTCAAGCAGCTTGCGCTTACGGCTTACGTCACCACCGTAGCATTTGGCCAGTACGTTCTTTCTGAGTGCCTTGACGGAGGTCCGTGCAATGATCTGCCCGCCAATGGCGGCCTGGATCGCGACGTCGAACATCTGGCGCGGAATCAGTTCTTTCATCTTCTCGGTCAACTGGCGACCTTTGTAGTGCGCGTTGTCCTTGTGCACGATGAGTGCCAGGGCATCGACCTTGTCGCCGTTGATCAGCACATCCAGTTTCACCAGATTAGCCGATTGGTAACGGTCGAAATGGTAATCCAGCGAAGCATAGCCGCGACTGGTGGATTTGAGACGGTCGAAGAAGTCCAGCACCACTTCGTTCATCGGCAAATCGTAGGTCACTTGCACCTGGGTACCGAGGAACAGCATGTCGTGCTGTACGCCACGCTTTTCGATACACAGGGTAATGACGTTGCCCAGGTGTTCCTGCGGCACAAGAATATTGGCGCGCACGATCGGTTCGCGCATGTCTTCGATGGAAGACAGGTCTGGAAGCTTGGACGGGTTGTCGACGTAAATCGTTTCACCGGTTTTCAGCGCCAACTCGAAAATAACCGTCGGCGCGGTGGTGATCAGGTCCAGGTCGTATTCGCGCTCGAGGCGCTCCTGGATGATCTCCATGTGCAGCATGCCGAGGAAGCCGCAACGGAAGCCGAAGCCCAGGGCGTCGGAGCTTTCCGGGGTGTACTGCAACGACGAGTCGTTGAGGGTCAGCTTTTGCAGGGCTTCGCGGAAGTCTTCGAAGTCGTCGGAGCTGACGGGGAACAGGCCGGCGTAGACTTGCGGCTGGATGCGCTTGAAGCCCGGCAGCACGTCGACGTCAGGGGTGGAGCTCAAGGTCAGGGTGTCACCGACTGGCGCACCGTGGATGTCCTTGATACCGGCAATGATGAAGCCTACTTCGCCGGCTTTCAGATCAGTGGTCGCGGTGTGCTTGGGGTTGAAGACACCGACGCTGTCCACCAGGTGGATCTTGCCGGTGGACTTGACCAGGATCTTGTCGCCTTTCTTCACACGGCCATGGCGCACGCGGACCAGGGAAACAACGCCCAGGTAGTTGTCGAACCAGGAGTCGATGATCAACGCTTGCAGCGGATCTTCGTAGTTGCCGGTTGGCGCAGGAATGGTCTTGACCAGGCGCTCGAGCACTTCGTCGACGCCCAGGCCGGTCTTGGCGCTGCACTCGACGGCGTCGGTGGCGTCAATGCCGATGATTTTTTCGATTTCTTCTTTGACGCGGTCCGGATCGGCTTGTGGCAAGTCGATCTTGTTCAGCACCGGCATCACTTCCAGGCCCTGCTCGATAGCCGTGTAGCAGTTGGCGACGGACTGGGCTTCAACGCCCTGGCCCGCGTCCACCACCAGCAACGCGCCTTCGCAGGCCGCCAGGGAACGGCTGACTTCATAGGTAAAGTCGACGTGGCCCGGGGTGTCAATAAAGTTCAGCTGGTACTTGATACCGTCTTTGGCGGTGTAGTACAGGGTGACGCTGTGGGCCTTGATGGTGATCCCGCGCTCGCGTTCGAGGTCCATGGAATCCAGGACCTGGGCTTCCATTTCACGCTCGGCAAGGCCGCCGCACATCTGGATGAATCGATCGGCCAGCGTCGACTTACCATGGTCAATGTGGGCGATGATGGAGAAATTGCGGATATGACTCAAATCACTCACGGATCAACACTCAAAAAGGCTGCAGGCAGATTGCCCGCTGAAAAATAGCCGGGAATTGTACCTGATGCTCAGGCCAGACGTCATCTTTGCTGACCAGAACAAAAATGCCCCGATCTCTCGACCGGGGCATTTTTTGTTCATAAGCGCGGTATCAACCGGCCCGGCGCAGTAGCCAGAACCCGGCCAAGGCGCAGATGGCCGTGGGCACGAGCACCGCAAACAGTGGCGAAAAGCCAAACACCAGGCTCGACGGGCCAAGCAGGTCCTGGGCGATGCGGAAGGTGAAGCCCACCAGCACGCCGGTGAATACGCGCTGGCCCAAGGTCACGGAACGCAGCGGGCCGAAGATGAAGGAAATCGCCATCAGCACCAACGCGGCCGTCACCACCGGCTGCAACACCTTGACCCAAAATGCCAACCAGTAGCGGCCATTGTTCAGACCCTGGTCCTTCAAGTAGTGGATGTAACCCCACAGCCCGGAGATCGGCAGGCTTTCCGGGATCATCACCACGGTATTGAGCAATTGCGGCTTGAGGGCGATGTCCCACTCTTCGCTCGGCACATTGATCACTTCGGTGCTGGCGTTGGAGCCTTTGTCGATGTTGCGGAAATACGTAGTGGTAATGTCGCTCAGCTGCCACTTTTCGCCACTGTATTGCGCACGTTTGGCGAAACTCGACGACAGCAGGTGGCGCTCTTTGTCAAAGGTGTAACGCGTCACACCAATCAACAAACCGCCCGGCTGTACGGCGTTGATGTGGATAAATTCATCGCCCTGACGGTGCCACAGGCCGTGCTTGGAGCTTTGGGCGTCGCCCGAACCCTGGGCCAGGGCACGATTGGCCTGGGCCGTGGTTTCGGCCGGCGGCGCGACGTATTCGCCGATCAGCACGCTGCACGCCATCAGCAGCAGCATGGGCTTCATGACCGCCCAGACGATGCGACCGATGGACACCCCAGCGGCGCGCATGATGGTCAGCTCGCTGTTGCTGGCCAGGCTGCCCAGACCGATCAGGCAGCCGATCAGCGCGGCCATCGGCATCATGTCGTAGAGGCGGCGTGGCGCGGTGAGGGCCACGTAGCTCAGCACGTCCCACACGGTGTAGGTGTCGGTGACGTTGCCCACTTCATCGATGAAGGCGAACAACGACGCCAAGCCGAGGATGATGCCCAACACCGCCAGGATGGCGATCAGTACGCTGCTACCAATGTAGCGATCGAGCTTAGCCACGAGCCAACTCCTTCTGGCCACGACGGCTCATCATTTTCAAACGGATCGGTTCCCAATAGAGCAGGCCCAGGCCAATCACCAGGAAGATCCCGTGCACCCACCACAGGCCCAGGGTCGGCGACAGCTTGCCTTTCTCAAGGGAGCCACGGGCGGAAATCAGGATGGTGAGGTAAGCCATGTACAGCAGGATCGCCGGCAACAGCTTGAGGAAGCGGCCCTGACGCGGGTTGACGCGCGACAGCGGCACCGCCATCAAGGTCACGATAAACACCAGCAGCGGCAGGGAAATCCGCCATTGCAGCTCGGCAATCGAGCGCAGCTCCTTGCTGCCGAACAGCTCGGTGGTCGGGATGGCGTCGCGGTCGGTGACTTCGTCGCTGATATCCGGACGGGCCAGCATCACGCCATAGGTGTCGTACTTGATCGCACGGTAATCGGCCATGCCCGGGCTGCCATCATAGCGATAGCCATTTTCCAGGATCAGGTAGCGACTGCCGTCAGGACGCACTTCCTGGCGACCGGAATCGGCCACCAACACGGAAATGCCCCGGTCCTTCTTGTCCTGCCCCAGGCGCTTCTCGGAGATGAACACGCCGCCCAGGTTGGCGCGATCGTCGGTCAGGGTTTCGGTGTAGGTCACCCGTGAACCGTCATTGAGCGCCTGGAAGCGGCCCGGCTCGAGGGTGTCGAACTCGGTCATCGCGTCCTGTTTATTCAGTACCAACTGGAACTGCATGGCGCCCTGGGGAGCCAGGCTCAGGCTCAGCCAGGCCACGATCAGCGCGACGCCGGCAGCCGGAATCATGGTCATGCCCAGCAGGCGTTGCTGGCTCATGCCGGTGGCCGAGAGCACGGTCATTTCGCTTTCGAGGTACAGGCGGCCGTAGGCCAGCAGGATCCCGAGGAACAGGCCGAGCGGCAGGATCAGCTGCAGGAAGCCCGGCAGGCGAAAGCCCATGATCAGGAACAGCGAGCCCGGATCCAGTGCGCCGGAGGCAGCCTGGGCCAGGTATTTGACGAAACGACCACTCATGATGATGACCAGCAACACCGCACTCACGGCACTCAGGGTCAACAGGACTTCGCGGGACAGATAACGGAAGACGATCAAACCAGACACTCCAGGGTTGTCAGGCTAAGGCGGCCAAACAAGCAAGCATACCGAGTCAGCCCGTTTACACGGGCCGGCTAAAAAGATGGCGCATTATCCTGTGATTGACCGCGCCTGTCACGGAGCTTGCTCATACACGTGCACAAAGCGGGTGACAAGGGTTGTCAGGCTCCGCCGGCGAGGTTCAAACTGCGGCCTTTGTCGCCGGCGGTTTACACAGCTGCCTGGTATTAAAGCCGGAGTACAGACTCCTGGCTAACCGACCTTTATAAGGGACCCGAAAATGGAATTGGTTGTAAAAAGCGTTAGCCCCGAAACGTTGAAAACCGCCACCCTCGTGGTCGCCATCGGCGAAGGCCGCAAGCTCGGCGTTGCCGCCAAGCAACTCGACGAACTCAGCGGCGGCGCCATCAGCGCAGTGCTCAAGCGCGGCGACCTGGCCGGCAAAGTCGGCCAGAGCCTGCTGCTGCAGAGCCTGCCCAACCTCAAAGCCGACCGCGTATTGCTGGTCGGCGTGGGCAAGGACGCCGAACTGGGCGACCGTCCGTTCCGCAAAATCGTCAGCGGCATCCTCACCATCCTCAAGGGCCTGGGCGGCACTGACGCCGCGCTGGCGCTCGATGAAGTCGTGGTCAAAGGCCGTGACAGCTACGGCAAGACCCGCCTGCTGGCTGAGAGCCTGGTGGACGGCGGCTACCTTTTCGACCAGTTCAAGAGCACCAAGGCCGAACCCCGCGCCCTGAAGAAAATCACCCTGCTGACCATCAAGGCCGCCCAGGCTGAAGTTGAGCGCGCCGTAACCCACGCGACCGCCATCGCCAACGGCATGTCGTTTACCCGTGACCTGGGCAACCTGCCGCCGAACATCTGCCACCCGACTTTCCTCGGCGAACAAGCCAAGGCACTGGGCAAAGAGTTCAAGGGCCTGAAAGTCGAAGTGCTGGACGAGAAGAAGATCAAGGAACTGGGCATGGGCTCGTTCTATGCCGTGGGCCAGGGCAGCGACCAGCCGCCCCGCCTGATCGTGATGCAATACAACGGCGGCAAGAAGTCCGAGAAACCTTACGCCCTCGTCGGCAAAGGCATTACCTTTGACACCGGCGGCATCAGCCTCAAGCCGGGCCTGGGCATGGACGAAATGAAGTACGACATGGGCGGCGCCGCCAGCGTGTTCGGCACCCTGCGCGCGGTGCTGGAACTCAAGCTGCCGATCAACCTGGTGTGCATCCTGGCCTGCGCCGAGAACATGCCGAGCGGCGGCGCGACCCGTCCTGGCGACATCGTCACTACCCTGAGCGGCCAGACCGTCGAAATCCTCAACACCGACGCCGAAGGCCGCCTGGTGCTGTGCGATGCCCTGACCTACGCCGAGCGTTTCAAGCCACAGGCGGTGATCGACATCGCGACCCTGACCGGCGCCTGCATCGTCGCCCTGGGTTCGCACACGTCGGGCCTGCTGGGCAACAGCGATGAGCTGATCGAGCAACTGCTCAGCGCCGGTAAAGCTGCCGACGACCGAGCCTGGCAACTGCCGCTGTTCGATGAGTACCAAGAGCAGCTGGACAGCCCGTTCGCCGACATCGCCAACATCGGCGGCCCGAAAGCCGGCACCATCACTGCGGCCTGCTTCCTGTCGCGCTTTGCCAAGAACTTCAACTGGGCGCACCTGGACATCGCCGGCACGGCCTGGACCAGTGGCGGCAAGGACAAGGGCGCAACCGGCCGTCCGGTCCCCCTGCTGACCCAGTACCTGCTGGATCGCGCCAAGGCCTGAAACTGAAGACGCCGGGGTGGTGATTGTCTCACCGCCCCGGCCTCAGGAACCGCAATGACCCAAGTCGACTTCTATATATTGCCCAGCGCCGACCCGCTCGCGCGCCTGGACTTTGCCTGCAAACTCACCGAAAAAGCCTGGCGCATGGGCCACCGCATCTACCTGCATTGCAGCGATGCCGCCCAACGCGATGAGCTGGATGCCCGCCTGTGGCGCTTCAAGGGCGAAAGTTTTGTGCCTCACGGCCCCGCAGAATCCGAACCCGACGGCCTGGTTGTCCTGGGTTTGGGGGACAGCTGTGGCGATCACCAGGACCTGCTGGTCAACCTGGACCTGAAAGTACCGCCGTTCGCCAAGGCCTTCGCCCGTGTGGCGGAAGTGGTGGTGGAAGACCCGGCGATTCGTCAGGCCGCGCGGGAGAGTTTCCGTTTCTACCGCGAACAGGGCTATCCTCTGCAAGATCACCGGCTACAACGACTTTGAGTACATGATGGACAATCCCAACCCTATAAAAAAAGACGACCACCTGCTGGACGACCTGGAGTCGATCCGTCAGTTGCTCGGTGATGATGACTTGCAACCGCCGCTGTTGACCGAATCGGTCGAGGGTGAGGTACAGATTCCGCTGTTGTTCGACATGGTCGGCGGCAAACCCGTCGCGCCGGAGCCTGTGGCTGTCGAGCCTGCTCCCGCCGAAAAGGGCCCCGACGCCCTGCTGCTGCACCTGGACAACGAACTTCGCGCCGCTGCGCAGTTGATCATGCAAGACGTGATCGACGACTTTGCCCCGCATATCGAGACCGAGATCAAGCGCCGTTTGGATGCGCGGATGGAGCGGTTGCTGAGCCAGTACCAGAATTGAAGCCAACGCAGATCCCCTGTGGGAGCGGGCTTGCTCGCGAAAGCGGTGTGACCGTCAGCACATGCATTGGCTGATCCACCGCTTTCGCGAGCAAGCCCGCTCCCACATTTGCCGCCCATACATTTCAAGCCCGTCTTCGCCTCGCCCTGCGCCCTATCCCCCGTTATACTTGCCGGCTTTCCTGAATAAATGCCAACTAGGGTCCCGCCGCGCATGGATAAGACCTACCAGCCGCACGCCATCGAAACTTCCTGGTACAACACCTGGGAATCCGAGAATTATTTCGCCCCGCAAGGCGCGGGCGATTCCTACACCATCATGATTCCGCCACCGAACGTCACTGGCAGCCTGCACATGGGCCATGGCTTCAACAATGCGATCATGGATGCGTTGATCCGTTTCCGCCGCATGCAGGGCCGCAACACCCTGTGGCAACCGGGTACCGACCACGCCGGTATCGCCACCCAGATGCTGGTGGAACGCCAACTCGAAGCCACCGGCCAGAGCCGTCATGACCTGGGCCGCGAGAAATTCCTGGAAAAGATCTGGGAATGGAAAGACCAGTCCGGCGGCAACATCAGCCGTCAGATCCGTCGCCTGGGTTCGTCCGTAGACTGGAGCCGCGAGCGCTTCACCATGGACGACGGCCTGTCGGAAGCCGTGAAAGAAGCCTTCGTGCGCCTGCATGAAGACGGCCTGATCTACCGCGGCAAGCGCCTGGTCAACTGGGACACCAAGCTGCACACGGCAATTTCCGACCTCGAAGTGGAAAACCACGACGAGAAAGGTTTCCTGTGGAACCTCAAGTACCCGCTGGCCGATGGCGCCAAGACCGCTGAAGGCAACGACTACCTGATCGTCGCCACCACCCGTCCGGAAACCATGCTCGGCGATGCCGCCGTCGCGGTTAACCCGAACGACGAGCGCTACCAGGCGCTGATCGGCAAGTTCGTCGAGCTGCCATTGGTCGGCCGCCGCATCCCGATTATCGCGGACGACTACTGCGACCCTGAATTCGGCACCGGCTGCGTGAAAATCACCCCGGCCCACGATTTCAACGACTACGAAGTCGGCAAGCGCCACAACCTGCCGCTGCTGAATATCTTCGACAAAAACGCCGCCGTACTGCCAGCCTGCCAGGTCTTCAACCTGGACGGCACGCTGAACGAGAGCATCGACGGCAAGATCCCGGCTGAATACGCCGGCCTCGACCGTTTCGAAGCGCGCAAGCAGATTGTTGCCGCCTTCGACGCCGCTGGCCTGCTGGTCAGCGTTGACGACCACGGCCTGAAAGTGCCAAAGGGCGACCGTTCCGGTACCGTGATCGAGCCGTGGTTGACCGACCAGTGGTACGTGTCCACCAAGCCGTTGGCAGAACCTGCCATCGCCGCCGTGGAAGATGGCCGCATCCAATTCGTGCCGAAACAGTACGAAAACATGTATTTCTCGTGGATGCGTGACATCCAGGATTGGTGCATCAGCCGTCAGTTGTGGTGGGGCCACCGCATTCCGGCCTGGTACGACGAGTCGGGCAAGGTCTATGTAGGCCGCGACGAAGCCGAAGTGCGCGCCAAGCACAACCTCGGTGCCGACGTTGCGCTGCAACAGGACAACGACGTACTGGACACCTGGTTCAGCTCGGGCCTGTGGACCTTCTCCACCCTGGGCTGGCCGCAGCAGACCGAATTCCTCAAGAAATTCCACTCCACCGACGTACTGGTCACCGGTTTCGACATCATTTTCTTCTGGGTTGCCCGGATGATCATGCTGACCATGCACCTGGTGAAGAACGAGGATGGCACGCCGCAGGTACCGTTCAAGACCGTGTACGTGCACGGCCTGGTGCGTGATGGCCAGGGCCAGAAGATGTCCAAGTCCAAGGGCAACGTCCTGGACCCGCTGGATATCATCGACGGCATCGACCTGGAAACCCTGGTACAGAAACGCACCTCGGGCCTGATGCAACCGAAACTGGCGAAGAAGATCGAAAAGCAGACCCGCGAAGAATTCGCCGACGGCATCGCCAGCTACGGCACCGACGCCCTGCGCTTCACCTTCTGCTCGCTGGCGTCCACCGGTCGCGACATCAAGTTCGACATGGGCCGCGTCGAAGGCTATCGCAACTTCTGCAACAAGATCTGGAACGCCGCGCGCTACGTGCTGGACAAGGGCGAAGACTGCGGCCAGAACGGCGAAACCTATGAGCTGAGCCTGGCTGACCGCTGGATCATCTCGCAGTTGCAGCGCACCGAAGCCGAAGTGACCCGCCAACTCGACCAGTTCCGTTTCGACCTGGCCGCACAGGCTTTGTACGAGTTCATCTGGAACCAGTATTGCGACTGGTACCTGGAACTGTCCAAGCCAGTCTTGTGGGACGAAAACGCGCCGGTCGAACGCCAGCGCGGCACCCGTCGCACCCTGGTACGCGTGCTGGAAGTGGCGCTGCGTTTGGCACACCCGTTCATGCCGTTCATCACCGAAGAAATCTGGCAGCGCCTGGCGCCGCTGGCCGGTATCGAAGGCAAGACCATCATGCTGCAACCTTGGCCAGTGGCCAACGAAGCGCGCATCGATGAGGCGGCCGAAAGCGATATCGAATGGCTCAAGACCCTGATGATGGGCACGCGTAACATCCGTGCCGAGATGAACATCGGGCCAGGTAAGCCATTGGCGGTGTTTGTGAAGAACGCCAGCGCTGAAGACCAGCGTCGCCTTACCGAGAACGATGCGCTGCTCAAGAAGCTGGCGAAGCTGGAGTCGATCACCGTATTGGCAGCTGATGCAGAAGCACCGCTGTCCGCCACCGCACTGGTCGGCGAGATGGAAGTGCTGGTGCCGATGGCCGGCCTGATCGACAAGGGCGCCGAACTGGCACGTCTCGACAAGGAAATCGGCCGCCTGCAAGGCGAAGTGCAACGCGTGGGCGGCAAGCTGTCCAACGCGGCCTTTGTCGACAAGGCACCGGCTGAAGTGATCGAGAAAGAACGCGCCAAGCTGGCCGAGGCTGAACAGGCCCTGGGCAAGCTGGCGGAGCAACATGCGCGGATTTCCAGCCTGTAAGGTGTAAACCGTGTGAAAAAAGAGACCTTCGGGTCTCTTTTTTTTGTCTTTTGTGGGAGCTGGCTTGCCTGCGATGCAGGCAACTCGGTCCTTCAAGCAGACCGAGGTGATGCCATCGCAGGCAAGCCAGCTCCCACAGTTGACCGAGTTAGGTCCAAGATGTGTGACAATGCCCACCACTTTGAGCCAACACCAGAATCATCATGACCGCCCCCAGCACGCCAAAACCTCCGCGCAAGAAGCCTAAAACCGCCGCCACGGCCAAGCCCGTCGTGCCACGCAAAGAGGCCACCCTGCACCCGCGCAACCGCCACACAGGTCGTTACGACTTCCCGGCGCTGATCAAGACCACGCCGGAACTGGCGAAATTCGTGATCATCAACCCCTATGGCAAAGAGAGCATCGACTTCGCCAGCCCGGATGCGGTGCGGGTGTTCAACCGAGCGCTGCTGAAAGCCTTCTATGGCATCCAGCACTGGGACATCCCGCAGGACTACCTGTGCCCACCGGTGCCGGGGCGTGCGGACTACGTACACTTCCTGGCTGACCTGCTGGCCAGCACCAACGATGGCAAGATCCCGCGCGGTTCTATCGTCAAGGTGCTGGACATCGGCATGGGCGCCAACTGCGTCTACCCGCTGATTGGCTACATGGAATACCGCTGGAACTTCCTGGGCTCGGAAGTCGACCCTATTGCCGTGGCCGCCGCCAAGGCCATCGTGCAGTCCAATGACCTGAGCAAGGTCATCCAGCTGCGCCAGCAAACCAATCCCAAGCAGATCCTGCTGGGCCTGCTGGAGCCGGGCGAGCGTTTTGACCTGACGATGTGCAACCCGCCGTTCCATGCGTCCATGGATGAGGCCACCAAGGGCAGCGAACGCAAGTGGCGCGCCCTGGGCAAAGCCGATCCGAAACGCAAGTTGCCGGTGCTGAACTTCGGTGGCCAATCGGCCGAGCTGTGGTGTGAAGGCGGCGAAGCGCGGTTTGTGACGCAGCTTATTGCTGAAAGTGCGCATTTTGCCCACAAGGTGTTGTGGTTCAGCACCCTGGTGTCAAAAGCATCGAACTTGCCCGCCATCGAGACCGCCCTGAAAAAGGCCGGTGTCCTGGAAAGCCAGGTCGTGGAAATGTCGCAGGGTCAGAAGCAAAGCCGATTTGTGGCGTGGACCTTCCAGACCAAGAACGAGCAACAGATCTGGCGCCAGCGCTGGATTCGCGACTGACAAATCGCAGGCAACAAAAAACCGTGCCCGGATCGCTCCGGAGCACGGTTTTTTTTGCTGCGTCTTACTTGTTAACAGCGTCGGTCAGGCCTTTGGCCACAACCAGCTTGATAACTTTCTTGGCAGCGATTTCGATGGCAGCGCCAGTCGAAGGGTTACGGCCAGTACGGGCAGGACGCTCGGTCACTTTCAGTTTGCCAACGCCTGGCAGAGTGATTTCGCCGCCGTTTTCCAGCTGGTCAGCAACAACTTGGCTCAGTTGGTCCAGCAGAGCGCGCACGGTGGTTTTCGGTGCGTCTACTGCTTCAGCCAGGTCAGCGATCAGTTGGTCTTTAGTAATAGCCATTGTGGTGTTCCTTCCCTATCAAATTCATATGGATTGCAGAGTGCAGTGTCAGCCGTCGAGCCCGACCGTCTAGGCCTGGCACCCCCGGCTATAACCACGGAGATCGGGGTTATAGATGCTTGAAACGGGGATTGGTTCGACCTGACAGATGCTGAATGCACGCTTATCGCCGAGACTTGGCGTAAGACGGGGCAAAACTAGCACAGAGACGGGGAAATATCCGCTTCTACCTACCCATTTGGTCAGCTTTATCGCTCTAAACCGTGAAAAAAAGGCATATGGCCCGTCGGACGGCGACCAAAACACCCTTCGAAGCCCGTCTCGGCCAATGGTGCGGTACACTTGGCGACTTTTCGGGGAGGCCCACCGCTCCCCGCTCAACCAGCCGAGAAGCCTATGCCGATCCGTCATTGCATCGTCCACCTGATCGACAAAAAACCCGACGGCACACCTGCAGTTCTCCACGCCCGCGACTCCGAGCTTGCCGAGTCGGCCGCCATCGAGAACATGCTTGCCGACCTCAACGAGAGCTATAACGCCAAACAAGGCAAGGCCTGGGGTTTCTTCCATGCCGAGTCCGGCGCGCACCCGTTCAGCGGCTGGTTGAAGGAGTATTTCGACGGTGGTCAGGATTTCACCACCTTCAGCCGTACGGCGGTCGAGCATCTGCAGAAGCTGATGGAGGAGTCCAACCTCTCCACCGGCGGCCATGTGCTGTTCGCCCACTACCAGCAAGGCATGACCGATTACCTGGCCATCGCCCTGCTGCACCACAGCGAAGGCGTGGCGGTGACCGACGAGCTGGACGTGACCCCGTCGCGCCACCTGGACCTCGGCCAATTACACCTGGCGGCACGCATCAACGTGTCCGAGTGGCAGAACAACAAGCAGTCCAAGCAGTACATTTCCTTTATCAAGGGCAAGAACGGCAAGAAGGTCTCGGAATACTTCCGCGACTTCATCGGCTGCCAGGAAGGCGTCGACGGCCCGGACGAGACCCGTACCCTGCTCAAGGCGTTCAGCGACTTTGTCGAAAGCGAAGACCTGCCGGACGAATCCGCCCGCGAGAAAACCAAGACTTTGGTGGATTACGCCAGCAGCCAGGCCAAGCTCGGTGAACCGATGGGGCTGGAGGAACTCTCGGGGTTGATCGATGAAGATCGGCCTAAGGCGTTCTACGACCACATCCGCAACAAAGACTACGGCCTGTCGCCGGAAATCCCGGCGGACAAGCGCACCCTCAACCAGTTCCGCCGCTTCACCGGCCGCGCCGAAGGCTTGTCCATCAGCTTCGAAGCGCACCTGCTGGGCGACAAGATCGAGTACGACGAAGCTGCCGGCACCTTGATCATCAAGGGTCTGCCGACTCAACTGACTGATCAGCTCAAGCGCCGTAACTGATGCTCGGCGGGGTTTTCAAGAAAGTCCTGCTGGTGTTGCTGGTCGTGGTGGTGATCCAGAACTGGGGCAAGATCGAGCGGGTGTTCAACCCGTCCCAAGTGGTATCGGAACAAACCCGCGCTTCAGCGCGGGTGGTGCTTTATTCCACCGAGTGGTGCGGTTACTGCAAGCAGATCCGCCGCTTTCTGGACCAGAAAGGCATTCCCTACCAGGCGGTCGATATCGAGAAGGATGCCCAGGCGCGCAAGGCGTATGAAGCGTTGGGCGGCGGCGGAATTCCGTTCGTGGACGTGAACGGCACGCTGATTCGCGATTACGACCCCGAAAAGATCATGGCGGCGCTGAAATAATCAGCGCACCACGATCATCCGTCCCAATACTGTATGCAGCTCAAAGCCAAGCACGGCCTGCAAGGCATTCAACACCGCCTGCGGGTCCTTGCTCGGGAAACTGCCGCTGACGCGCTTGGCGCCCATCTCTTCGTTGAGCAACAGAATGCGGCCTGGGTAGTAACGCTCCAGGTCCTTGACCACGTCCGCCAACGGCGCCTTGTAGTAGTTGAGCCAGCCGTCGCGCCAGGCCAGGCGTGATTCGCTGTCCACCGCGTGCAGAGGGTCAGCAACGCCGTCTACGTAGGCCACTTGCTGTCCCGCCGTAAGAATTTGCTGCGCACCTTGCTTGGACGGCGTCACGCCAACCCGCCCGGACAACACCGTTACCTGAGCGCCTGCCGGTTGCAGGCGCACTTCGAATTGCGTCCCCAGCACCCGCGCTTCACCACTGCCCGCCTCCACCACAAAGGATTGCCCGGTGTGGGTCACGCTAAAAAATCCGGCACCGCGACGCAGCTGGATATGCCGTTCGCCATGGTTGAAATCCACGGCAATCGCACTGTCAGCATCAAGGGTGACTTGGGAATTATCCGCCAGCGTGACGGTTTTGACTTCACCCGGCGCAGTCACGTAGTCGGCACCGAAATCATCGACCCAGCGTGACGGCTGCCAGCCGGCGCCCATGGACACCATCAACAGCAGGCACGCGGCCATCGCCAAGGCGCCGGACCAACGCACCACCCGCGAGCGTTTCGGGGCGTTCATGGCATTGAGGTAGCCCTGCAACACCAACGAATCCTCGTCCGCCAGCTTGCGCGCTGGCACTTCGCTCAACTCCCACAACACCTGGGCCTGGGAATAGGCCTCGACGTGCGCCGGATCTGCCCGCAACCACTGGCTGAAAGTGGCCTGGTCGCCACTGCTGGGCTGGTCATGCAGCAGGCTCAACCAGGCCAGTGCGGCTTGTTCCTGGGCGGGCGTAGGAGTGACGTTCACGGTGCTTTCCCTGGCGATGGTTCGCGAAGGCTGGCTTTGCAGGCTTCGAGGGCACGCATCATATGTTTTTCCACGGCACTTCGGGACAGGCCCATGGCCTTGGCGATTTCTGCGTACTTGCGGCCGTGGATGCGGTTGAGCAGGAAAATCTGCCGCGTGCGTTCGGGAAGGCCGCGCAAGGCGGCTTCGACGTGGCGCAGGTCATTGCCGGCTTCCAGTGCCGCCTGGGGTTCAGAGCCTTGGTTGTCTTGCTGCTCAGGCAGCCAGCCTTCACTGCTACGCACCCGTGCGCCTTCGCTGCGCAGGTGGTCGATGGCGATATTGCCGGCGCAGCGCAGCAGGTAGGTGCTGAGTTCTTCGACCTGCACCAACGGCCGGCGCCAGAAACGCAGGAACAGATCCTGCACCAGGTCGGCCGCCGTGGCGCGGCAGCCCACGCGGCGACTCACCAAGGCTTCCATCTGCGAACGCTGGGACAAAAACACCTGCAGGAAATGCGCACGTCCACCCGCCGCGTCAGCGTGCGGGCTGTCCTGGGATTCGGGGGGCGTGCTGATCATCATGACGGGCTCAGAAAGTGGCGAAGGCTGCAACGGGGCTGGCAAGCAGGCCGACGCCCGCCAGGATCAAGGCCAGCCTTGGCCGGTACGGCAACAACAGCACCAGCAGCAACGCGCTGAGCATCAGCACGGCGCACCACTCCACCAGGCCCCGGCCCCAACCGGCGACATCCACTGCCGGCCAGATCGACACCACCAGCAGCAACCAACCAATTACACGCAAACCCAGGCGCCGACCGGGCGAGGGTTTGCTGTGCAGCAACTCGCCGTGGTGACGGTCAGTGGACAGACACAGTGCAGTGAACCCGGCGTAGCACATCAGCAGCGCGAGCAGCATTCAGTTCGCCTCCTGCTTCAGCGTCAGGGGGCGTGCGCGCTCTGCTTTAGGCGCAGGCGCGGTGCGACGCTGCATCTTCCAGGCGGCCCAGCCGAGGAAAACGCCACTGGCCAGACAGGTCAAGTCGAAGCCAGCCATGGCCCAGTCGCCGGTTGCCAGCGAAACGCCCAGGTGATGCGAAGTCGTCAATGCATTGAGCAGCGGGATCGCGATAAACAGCAACGCGCCGAAGCTCAGTTGCTCGACCCAGCCCTGGCGACCGCGACGCAGCATGGCGTGCAACAGGCTCAGGCCCCAGGCGATAAAGAAGGTTTGCACTTCCCAATCGGAACGCTCGGCAAAGCTTGCCGGCAACAAACGGTTGGCCCAGAAAAACGCGGCGATGGCGATCATCAGCCCGGACATGCTGGCGATGTTCAACACTTCCACCAAGCGCAACTCAAACGGCATGACCGCAGCCTTGGCATGTTTGAGCTGGCGCTTGCCGAGCCAGATCACCAGCCCGGTGCCAATCATCGCCGTGCCCGCCAGGCCGCAGATAAAGTACAACCAGCGCAACACCGGACCGGCGAAGTGGCCCATGTGCAGGCCATAGAAAGTACCGCCGATAGCAGAAGGCAACGACTGCCCGCCACTGACCCGCACCAGCTCGCCGGTGGTGCCGTTGAAGGACACGGTGCTGCCAAAATCATGCACCACGCTGTCGGAACCCGCGCGGAACACATTGACCGAGGCGTTCACATCGCTGGGGTTATTCACGGCGACGCGCCCCACATGACCACCGGCCCATTGCGCCCGCGCTTGCTCGTACATCGGCATCAGCGGCAGCAATGTGCCTGGCTGACCCGTCGCCGGCGCGTTGTTGGTATTCGGGAACACTTCGCTGAAGAACGCTCGGGTGTCTCCCCCATAGGAAGCCAGGATCGGCGCCGGCATCACCATGCTCATAAAGATCACCAGGCTGCTGTAGGTGATCATCAGATGGAAGGGCAACACCAGCACGCCGACCGCGTTGTGCCCGTCAAGCCAGGAGCGCTGGCCCTTGCGGGGGCGGAAGGTGAAGAAGTCCTTGAAGATTTTCTTGTGGGTGATGATGCCGGTGATCAAGGCGATGAACATCACCATCGCGGCGATAGTCGACAGCCAGCGGCCCCAGGGATGGGGCATTTGCAGCTGGAAGTGGAAACGATAAAAGAAATCGCCGCCCATGCTTTCACGGGCTTGCACGGCCTGGCCGGTGACGGGGTCGAGGGTTTTCTGGATGAAGTTTCCGCGTTTGCCAGGGTCGACCTTGTCTTGCCACATCACCGACAGGCCGGGGTCGCGGCTGTCCGGCAGGGTGATAAACCAGCGTGCAGCGGTCGGCGCGACTTGCTGCAGATAGGTCTGGGCGACCGTCAGGCTACGCGCGTCGTCCAGGGGGCGGGCCTGCACTTCAGGCTGCATCCAATGGCTGATCTCATCCTTGAAATACGCCAAGGTGCCCGTCAGGAAAATCGCAAACAGCAGCCAGCCAAAGATCAGCCCTGCCCACGTGTGCAACCAGGCCATGGCCTGGCGAAAGCCCTCTTTCATGTGCGTGCCATCCAGAAGCCCACACCCGCCAGGGTGGCAAATATCGCGCTCGGCAGCATCACGCCAAACCAGGCGCGCGCGGCGCTGCGGCAAGCGAAACACCAGAGCACGGCCAGCAGGTAGAACACGAAAGAACTCATCATCCCAGTGATCACTGCGTCAGTGCGGGACGTCGGCATCCACAGCGCCAGGCAGATGCTGGCCAGGGAAGCCATCAGATAGCCGCCCACCACGGCAGCCAGCACGCGCGAGGTAACGGCGAGGCGATAGGAGACAGGCAGCGAGGTTTTGCTTTTCATGCGGGAGGCGCCAGGTTCATCAGGCCGCAATATTAATGATAAATATTCTCATAAGCAAAACAGAACGGATGAAAGACCTGCCCCGACGGATTGCCGAAGCCCGTCGCGGGCCCTACAATGCGAACAATTCTTGTTCTCTAAAGCATGGCGATGCTTGTGGAGTGTCCGCGTTGAGCCCGTCCAATACCGTCGAAGTGTTGTACAACGACCATCACCACTGGCTCACCGGCTGGTTGCGTCGCAAGCTCGGCTGCCCGGAAAGCGCTGCCGACCTGGCCCAGGACACCTTCATCCGTGTGCTCACCGCGCGGGAAACACCCACGCTGGTCGAACCCCGCGCGTTCCTCACCACGGTCGCCAAGCGTGTGCTCTTCAACTTCTACCGCCGCCAGGACCTGGAGCGCGCCTACCTCGACGCCTTGGCGCAGATGCCCGAGCACGTGGCACCGTCGGAAGAAGAACGCGCCATCATCCTGCAAACCCTGGTGGAGTTGGACCAACTGCTCGACGGCCTGCCCGTCCAGGTCAAGCGTGCGTTCCTGCTGGCCCAACTCGATGGCCTGACCTACGCACAAATCGGCACTGAACTGGGTATTTCCATCGCCACCGTCAAACGCCACCTGAGCAAAGCGGCTATGCGCTGCTACTTCGCCCTATGAACTTCTCCACCCAAGTCGCCGAACAAGCCGTGCACTGGCTGATGGAAATGCAGCAAGGCGCGCTCAACCCGCGCCAGCAAGCCGCCTGGCAACAGTGGTTGAACGCCCACAGCGAACACCAGCGTGCCTGGGATCACATGCAGCGCGTCAATCAGCGCCTGCGCGGCATGCCCTCGCCCCTGGCCCATGCGGCGTTGAATGCGCCAACTTCCACCAGCCGTCGCCAGGCGTTGAAGTTGCTGTTGATCCTCGGCGCCGGTTCGGCTGCCGCCTGGAGCCTGCGCCAACAGCATATTTTGCCGCCGCTGACCGCCGACTACCGCAGTCCCGTCGGCCAGCGACGCAAGGTGCAATTGGCCGACGGCAGCCAGTTGCAGCTCAACACCGGCACCGCAGTGGATGTGCATTTTGATGGCCAGCAACGGCTGATCCGCCTGCTGGAAGGCGAGATTCTGTTGACGGGTATTACAGGCAGCACACCGTTGCAGGTGCTGACCGGCCAGGGCCTGCTCACTAGCCAGGCGGCGCGTTTTAATGTGCGGCAGTTCAACGATCACACCCAACTGGCGGTATTCGACGGACAAGTCGACGTGATGCCCAACACCTACACCGGCCTGCCGCTGAGCGTCCAGGCCGCGCACCAGGTCAACTTCACCCGCAAAGGCTGGGACACCCCGCGCCCCACCGACGCCAACAGCGGCGCTTGGGCCGACGGCATGCTGGTTGCTGCCCACATGCGCCTGGAAGATTTCCTCGGCGAACTCGGCCGTTATCGCCGTGGCCAGGTCAATTGCGACCCACAGGTAGCCAACCTGCTGATCTCCGGCAGCTACCCGCTGGATGACAGCGAGCGCATTCTCGACCTGCTGGAAGTGAGCCTACCGGTGAAGGTACGGCGCTTTACCCGCTACTGGGTGACCGTGCAGGCGCGCGCCTGAAATTAATTCAAAAAACAGTGAGCCGTTTTCCACCCCTCGCGTGACAGAGAAGGAAAGCCACCTTGATCCTTCCTTCTCAGGACCGCTCTTCATGCCCCAGCAACCGACGCTTCTTGCCCGCACCGTGCGCCAACTCCTACTCGGCGCCAGCCTCAGTCTGACTGTGCTGCCCCCGGTGATGGCGGCCGACGCCAAGCCCTATCACATCGCCCCGACGTCGCTGGAAGCAGCACTGAACCAGTTTGGCCGCGAAGCCGGCGTGTTGATTTCCTTCGGCTCCGAAGTCACGGCGGGTATGCAGAGCCGTGGTTTGTCCGGCAACTACGGCGCTGCGGACGGCCTGCAAAAATTGCTGGAAGGCACCGGCCTGCAAGCCCGTGCCGAAGGCGACAATGCCTACAGCCTGCAACCGACCACGGCACCGGCCAGCATTGAGTTGGGCACCTCCAGCGTGGTCGGCGACTGGCTGGGCGACGCAGCGCAGACCAATGTGTTCGAACACCCCGGCGCCCGCGATGTGATCCGCCGTGAAGAATTCGAACGCCAGGGCGCCACCCAGGCCAAGGACGTGCTCAACCGCATTCCCGGCGTCAACGCCCCGGACAACAACGGCACCGGCAGCCACGACATGGCACTGAACTTTGGCATTCGTGGCCTCAACCCGCGCCTGGCGTCGCGCTCCACCGTGCTGATGGATGGCATCCCGGTGCCGTTCGCGCCCTACGGCCAGCCGCAACTATCCTTTGCACCGATCAGCATGGGCAACATGGACGCGGTCGACGTAGTGCGCGGCGGCGGTGCGGTGCGCTACGGCCCGCAGAACGTCGGCGGCGTGGTCAACTTCGTGACCCGCGCGATCCCGGATGCACCGACGGTCAAAGGCGGCTTGCAGACCGAAACCAGCCCATCTTCCAGCCACGACGGCTTCAAGACCACCGGCAACCTGCTGGCCGGCGGCACGGCTGACAACGGCCTGGGCGGGGCGATTCTGTACTCCGGCACCCGTGGCGGCGACTGGCGCGAAAACAGCAATACGCGTATCGACGACCTGATCCTCAAGGGCAAATATCAACTGGATGACGCCAACAGCTTCAACGCCATGGCGCAGTACTACGAGGGCCAGGCCGATATGCCGGGTGGCTTGAACGTCGCGGACTACAAGGCGGATCCCTACCAGTCCACCCGCCCCTACGACAAATTCTGGGGCCGCCGTACGATGTTCAACGTCGGCTATCGCTATGAGCAGGACCGCCGCGAGTTCACCGTGAACAGCTTCTTCACCAAGACCTTGCGCAGCGGTTACCTGGACCAGGGCACGTTCCTTTCGCTGTCCCCGCGTGAATACTGGGTGCGTGGCATCGAGACCCGCTTCGCCCAAGGCTTTGACCTGGGCCCGACCAGCCACGAAGTCGGCGTCGGCTACCGCTACATCAACGAGGCCGGCCACGAACTGCGTTACCGCACGCCGATTGCCGCCAACCAGCAGATCCCCACCACCGACAGCCGCAACGACCGCGACACCCGTGGCGGCACCGAAGCCAATGCGTTCTTCATTGATGACCGGATCGATATCGGCAAGTGGACCATCACGCCGGGCGTGCGCTACGAGATGATCGAGTCCCAGCAGACCAACAACCTGACCAACGTCAAATACAAAGGCGACTACAACACCGCGCTGCCGGCACTGAACGTGCTGTACCACCTCAGCGACAGCTGGAACCTCTACGCCAACACCGAAGGTTCGTTCGGCAGCGTGCAGTACAGCCAGATGCCGAACCGCGTGACCAGCGGCGAAGTGAAACCGGAAAAAGCCCGTACCTGGGAACTCGGTACCCGCTACGACGACGGCGCCTTGCGTGCGGAAATCGGCGCATTCCTGATCAACTTCGACAACCAGTACGAAAGCAACCAGACCAACGACTCGGTGATTGCCCGTGGCGAAACCCGCCACCAGGGTATCGAGACCAGCGTCAACTACGCGCTCGACGGTTTGAGCCCGGCGCTGGCTGGCTTTGATGTGTACGCCACTTACGCCTACGTCGACGCGACCATCCGCGAAGACGGCCCGAACAAAGGCAACCGCGTGCCCTTCTCGTCCAAGCACAAAGGCACCCTTGGCGTGGGCTACACCGAAGGCCGCTGGAAGCTCAACCTGGACAGCAGCTACCAGAGCAGCCAGTTCGCCGACAACGCCAACACCGAGAAGGAAACCGCCAACGGCGCCAACGGACGCATCCCTGGCTACATGTTGTTCAGCAGCCGCGCAGCCTATGACTTCGGCCCGCAGCTGTCGGATTTGAATGTGGCAGTGGGTGTGAAAAACATCTTCAACACCCAGTATTTCACCCGTTCGTTCGACGATAACAATAAGGGTAAATACGTGGGAGAACCACGCACGGTCTACGTGCAGACCTCCATTGCGTTCTAACGCCACCCAAACGAAAACGGGCCTGCAAATGCAGGCCCGTTTTTAGTGGAGCGTGAGAAAGCTATCAGCCGTTGAACACGGCGCGTTCTTTTTCCAGAAACTCCTGCTCAAGCTCATCTTCGTTGACTTTGGTGGTCGGCTGGTTTTTCCCGGCAGCGCGTGGCTTGCCTTGCAGTTTGCCGAACAGATGTTCCAACGCATGGTCCAGCTTGGTCGCCGCACCGTCGATCGCCTGTTCCAGGGTATCGGCTTTGTGCAGCACGGACAGCGGTTGATGGCCTTTTGGCCGCGCTTCCAGGCGGCAACTTAAATCGTGGGGACCGGGCTTGTCGCCGTTCTCATCCCGCAGGTAGACCTCCACTCGGGTCAGGTCTTCTTCGTAACGTTCGAGCGTGCTCTCAATGGTAGTACGTACCCACTCCTCCAGTCGGATGCTGCTTTCAATATGGTTATCGCTATTGACTTGGATTTGCATAGTTCTTCCCTTATTTCAGCTAGCTCGCGAGAGGTCACAACTGCAACACCGGGTCGGTGAAACCATGACCTCTTGATTACACAATTGAGCAGTCAGCAGAACAATTCAACCCCTTTGCAAAGATAAATCCCACATTACAAATTAAGTCTGACTACGAGCAAAAACGCTGTTAGGGTGGGGAGTTGGTTACATCTTCTTATGCCCAGCCAACCTCACAATTGCCCCTCTCCCAACGGGTGCAATCCGCGGAAAATCCCTGCTTCTTCAACCAACCAATCGTGCACCGCGCGTACGCCCGGATGGCTCAGTGCGCCTGGTGCATACAGCAACACGTAACGTTTGTGGTTAGGCACGGCCAGGCCGAAGGGCACGATCAAGGTGCCGCGCTCCAACTCATCGTTGAGCAAGGTGCGCCGCGCAATGGCCACGCCCATGCCGGCGATGGCGGCTTCGATGGTCAGGTGGTTGCGGTTGAAGGTGTGGCCACGGCGCACGTCGGCGTGGTGATAGCCGATAGCATTCAGATAAAACTCCCACTCGGCGTACTCATAACTCCCACGCCAGGCGGTGATGTCGTGGAGCAGTGGGAAATGCACGAGGTCGGCGGGACCATGCAGCGGTGGCCGGCCGCGCAGAAGGCTCGGGGCACAGACCGGGAAAATCTGCTCATCCAGCAGGGCTGTGGATAACAGGCCAGGGTAGCTGCCGTCGTTCAAGTCAATGGCCAGGTCGAAGTCACCCTCATGCAGGGCGATGCTGCTGTCCTCGGCGACCATGCGCAATTGGATATCCGGAAAGCGCTGCTGCAAGCGCGGTAACCGAGGGGTCAGCCACTTGCCGAGAAACGAAGGGATCGAGCGCAGGCGCAGAGTGCCGCTGATCATCCCCGCGTCCAGGCGCTGCAACTCCGCGTCGATGCTGCCGTAGGCCTCCCCCACCGTTGTCGCCAATCGCTGCCCTTCGGCACTCAGCTCCACCCCACGCGCGCGCCGATGAAACAAGCGGAAACCCAATCGCTCCTCCAACTGACGGATCTGCTGGCTCACCGCGCCCGGCGTGATGTGCAGTTCCTCGGCGCAGCGGGTGAACGACAAATGCCGTGCAGCACAGGAAAAAACGTGCAGCCAGACATACGTCTGGCCATGAAGGGGCCGGGTCATAGCGTTTAGTCCTGCTAAAGGGTGTCTTAGGATAATTCGTTGGTCAGTGCCGTTCCAGAGGCTCAGTATCGCGCCAATTCCGCTCGCTCTACAAAACATGGCAGCGATTTCTACTCCATTGCTTGTAAGGCTTTAGCATGGCTATCAGTGTTTTCGATCTATTCAAAGTGGGCATCGGCCCTTCCAGCTCCCACACCGTCGGCCCAATGCGGGCGGCGGCGACCTTTTCCCAAGCCCTGATCGATCAACAACTGCTGAGCGACACCCGCCGTGTAGAAGTGCGCCTGTACGGCTCGTTGTCCGCCACCGGCGTCGGCCACGCCACCGACCGCGCCTGCGTAATGGGCCTGATGGGCGAATGGCCGGACCGGGTCGACCCCACCTCGATCAACGCACGTATCCAGCAACTGCGCGAATCCGGCCGACTGCTCCTCGCAGGTCAGCAGGACATTGCCTTCAACTGGAAGCACGATCTCCTACTGCTGGACGAAAGCCTGCCCTACCACCCCAACGCCATGTCCCTGCACGCCTACGGCGAAAACGGCCTGCTGAGCGAGCAGACCTACTACTCGGTGGGCGGCGGTTTCATCATCGAAGCGGCGGAAGCGGCCTCGGGCATTGCGCCGACCAGCGATGTGGAATTGCCCTACGACTTTTCCAGCGCCGTGGAACTGCTGGCCTTGTGCAACAAGCACGGCCTGCGGGTTTCCGAGCTAATGATGGCCAACGAACGCGCGTGGCGCAGCGACGCCGACATCCGCAGTGGCCTGTTGCACATCTGGTCGGTGATGCGCGAATGCGTGGAACAAGGCCTGCGCGATGAAGGCATCTTGCCGGGCGGTCTGGACGTACCGCGCCGCGCGGCGAAATTGCACCGCAGCCTGCTGGAAATCGGCAAACCGAATGTCATCACCTCGACCTTGTCGGCCATGGAGTGGGTCAACCTGTTCGCCCTCGCCGTCAACGAAGAAAACGCGGCCGGTGGGCGCATGGTCACTGCACCGACCAACGGCGCGGCAGGAATCATCCCGGCGGTGCTGCATTACTACATGAAGTTCAACGCCGACGCGTCTGACGACGACGTGGTCAATTTCTTCCTGGCCGCCGCCGCCGTCGGCATTCTCTGCAAGAAAAACGCCTCGATCTCCGGCGCCGAAGTTGGCTGCCAGGGCGAGGTGGGTTCGGCCTGCGCCATGGCTGCAGCAGGGCTTGCCGATATTTTGGGCGCTACTCCAGAGCAACTGGAAAACGCCGCCGAAATCGGCCTGGAACACAACCTCGGCCTTACCTGCGACCCGGTCGGCGGCCTGGTGCAAGTGCCGTGCATCGAGCGCAATGCCATCGCGGCGGTCAAGGCGATCAACGCCACGCAAATGGCCCTGCGCGGTGACGGCAAACACTTCATTTCCCTCGACCGGGTGATCCGCACCATGCGCGATACCGGCGCCGACATGCATGACAAATACAAAGAAACTTCACGGGGCGGCCTGGCGGTCAGCTGGGTGGAGTGCTGATCGGAGCACTGCTACCCGCCCCTTACGTGAGCCCGCGCAAAAATAATAACGAGGCAATAACGATGACCGATGTACGTACACCTGCTGCTGAAAATCCTGCTGCTACACCAACAACCGTGACCACCGGCTGGACCAAACACGATACCACCTGGATGCTGGGCCTCTACGGCACCGCCATCGGCGCCGGCACGTTGTTCCTGCCGATCAATGCCGGCGTCGGCGGCTTCTGGCCGTTGATCGTGCTGGCCCTGCTGGCCTTCCCGATGACCTTCTTCGCCCACCGTGGGCTGACGCGCTTTGTGCTGTCAGGCAAATCCGGTGACATCACCGAAGTGGTCGAAGAACACTTCGGTGTCGGCGCGGGCAAGCTGATCACCCTGTTGTATTTCTTCGCCATCTTCCCGATCCTGCTGGTGTACAGCGTGGCGCTGACCAACACCCTGAGCAGCTTCATGGAACACCAACTGCACATGGCCCCGCCCCCTCGGGCGATCCTGTCGCTGGTGCTGATCCTCGGCCTGATGGCTATCGTACGATGCGGCCAGGGCGTGATCGTCAAGGCCATGAGCGTGCTGGTGTACCCGTTCGTCGCCGCCCTGCTGTTGCTGGCGTTCAGCCTGATCCCCAACTGGAATGGTGCATTCTTCGCCTCCGCGGGTGATGGCATGCCCCTGCCGCTGTTCTTCAAGACCCTGTGGCTGGCGATTCCGGTGATGGTGTTTTCCTTCAACCATTCGCCGATCATCTCCGCCTTCGCCGTCGACCAGAAACGCGTGTACGGCGCCCAGGCCGAGCGCAAAAGCAGCGGCATCCTGGCCACGGCCCACGGCATGATGGTGCTGACCGTGATGTTCTTCTGCTTCAGCTGCGTACTTGCACTGTCGCCAGCCGACCTGGCAGCGGCGAAGGCGCAGAACATCTCGATCCTGTCCTACCTGGCCAACCACTTCCAGACGCCGGTGATCGCCTACGCCGCACCGTTGATTGCGCTGGTAGCTATCACCAAATCCTTCCTCGGCCACTACATCGGCGCCAGTGAAGGTTTCCAGGGCCTGATCGTCAAATCCCTGCGCGGGCGCAATCGCTCGATGTCGGCCAAATGGCTGGAACGCTGCACCGCACTGTTCATGGTGCTGACCTGCTGGGCCGTGGCTACCTTCAACCCGAGCATCCTGGGCATGATCGAAACCATGGGCGGGCCGATCATCGCCTGCCTGCTGTTCCTGATGCCGATGTACGCCATTCGTCGCGTGCCATCTCTGCGCCAGTATTCGGGCCAGGTGTCGAATGTGTTTGTAGTGGTGATCGGGCTGATTGCGCTGTCTGCGATCGTTTTCTCGGTACTGCCCTGAAATAGATCACCCAACAAAAAGGCGAACCTCGGTTCGCCTTTTTTTGTCCCGCAATAAAGGCTCGGCGCCTTATACGGCACGGCCTTTGCTGTACAGCTGTAGAGGGAAACGGACCTTGTGAAAACCTCAGCGACGGAGTGGCCGATGGTCAGGAGACGCGAACTAATCCCGACACCGGTCGTCAATGACTGCATGTTCTTATCAGGCGGTACGCACCATGGACAATCCTTTTCAGATCATCACCGACACCTTCACCCCTGAATACCGCGTCAACTTGAGCATCCAACGGCTGGACGGCAGCATCATGCTGACCCTCTCGAACGAGCAAGGCGTAGTGGCCAAGCGCATGATCAGCGCCGAACAACGCAATGATCCAAAGCGGCTTAAACGCTTGGTGCAAAGTATCCAGTTCGGTATTGCCATCGAGCAGGGCCACAGCGCCATGGAGATCCTGGCGGTGATGACGGATGGCGATCACAAAGTCCTGCAGCGACCGCCGACCCGCGCCCTGCCGTTCAGCGTCGGGCTTTAAAGCTCGCCCTTCTCGGTTTCCAGGCTCGCCTCGCCCTTGCGACGCGGGCCTTCGACCTTCACCGAAGGGAAGGCCGACGAGGCGTAGCGCACCACCAGAATCGCGAACGCCAACAGCAGAATCCCACCGCACAGGTAGATGATTCCCACGTCCGGCGGATTGTGGTGCGACACGTTGGAGATCAGCAGTCGCGTCAACGCGGTGATTGCCACGTAGATCAGGAAGCGTACCGGCATGTGGTTGGTCTTGAAGTAAATCCCGACCATCGCACCCAATTCCAGGTAGATGAACAGCAGCAAGATGTCATCGATCTTGATGTGCCCGTTCTCCAACATCCCCAGAAACTCCATCACCGCCGCCCAGGCCGTCACCGCACCAATGGCGAACAGCGCCAGGTAGTGGAACGACTCGACGAACAGGTTACCCAGGGATTCGGCCAGCCCGTGGACTTGCTGACGCAGCCTTTCGGCCCAGTTGATTTTCACGATGATGCTTCCTTAGGTCGACTCGACCGGATAATGCGGGTTGGACGTGACGGTTGTTCTGCATGCAGAAAAAAGGCCAGGGGCAGGTATATGATGATGGCGGGGTGACATGAGGCACTCCAAACCTGTATTTACGGACTACATTAAAAAACTGCTATCCAAATCCGATGGTTTGGCTTAACCTTTTTACTGTATATAAATACAGCATTCCAGCAACACCCGAACACAAGGGCTACTCCCCTTCACTACTGCACCCTGATGACGAGGCCAAAAAATGGCTGTTGAAACCCTGTATCGCAGTACCCGCGACTTGGAGACTACATTCGTGGATCGCAAACTTGCCGACGCACACGACCAGATGCTTGAACTGGCAGAGTCTCTGATGGATGTCCTGTTGAAAAACGTGGAAGGCTTGACTGAAAAGCAGGCAGAAGACGCCGGTATTTTCATGGCCAAGAACCGCGCCGCCTTTGCAGCAGCATTCAAGAACAACGCCAGCGCCCTGGCCGAGATCGGGCAGCCGGAGGCAGAGTAAGGAGGCCGGCCCGCCTCCGTTGATTCAGGGTGAACCAATGGGTTCAGGCAGACCGGCGATTCATGGTTTTACCAAAGGCTATTCGCGCCTTACGCCTGCCACAAGGTTTTACCGAAGAAGGTCAACGTGCGGTCCCACGCCAGTTGCGACCATGCGGCGTCGTATTGCGTGTCGGGGATACGGCCATGGCCGATCGCCGTTTCGTTGGCAAAGGCATGGCGCGCCAGGTAGCGATAAAACGTAGCGTCAACACCGGCCGCGTGCAGCGTTGACTCCAGCTCCGCGACGGTTTCGATATTGAAAAAAGCATCCTGCGTGCCCCAATGGCCAATCAGCGGTGCTTTGATTTTTGCCGCATCCAGGTACTCAAGCGGCGGGAAGCCATACCAGACCACACCCGCGGCCAGTTCTGGAATTGCATTGAGCGCCAACAGTGTCAACGCCCCGCCCATGCAGTAGCCGGTCACGCCCACTTTTTTCGAGTCGGCCTGCAGGTAACGCACTGCGCCTGTGATGTCCTGGGACACCGCATCGCCAAAATCCAGGCTGTCCATCAGGTGATGGGCTTCTTCCTCTTCCACGGTCGAGGCGCCGCGATAAAGGTCCGGCACCAGCACCCGGTAACCGCATTCGGCCAGGCGGATGGCCACGCCCTTGATCTGCTCGTTAAGCCCCCACCACTCTTGAATCAATACGATGGCCGGCGCCCCTTCCAGCACAGCCGGGCTGGCCAGGTAGCCGTTGACTTCGGCACCGTCAGGGCGCTTGAACGTTACGGAATGCGCTGTTGCTTGATTGGACATGAAGACTCTCCGCGGCAAGTAGGAAAACGATGGCGGGCAAGCACCGAAAAGCGCCCGCCTTCAGAACCCTATCAGGATTTTCAAGCTGACAAACCCTCCTCTCCCCTCGTTATGTACCACTGTGTATTAGCGCACCCGCGCGACATATTCGGGATACAAATCACCGGTCTACTGGGCCTGCCTGAACCTTCACTGATCAATACGCCGTGACCGAAGGTTCAATCACATAGGACCCGGAGAATAAAAATGCACGACTCAACACCGGTTGATCGCCTGATCGTCAACACCTACACCAATGGCCTCATCGGCCCCAGCCAGAAGATGCTCGGCCCGCTCGCCGATGGCGGCACCCTCATCACCGGAACTCCACCCGGGTGTTGGGGCCCGATGATCACGCCCGCGTTTGAGGGCGGCCATGAGGTGACTCAACCCGTATTCATCGCCGGCGCCGAAGTCGGTGACGCCGTGGCCCTGAAGATCAAACGCATGCGCGTAACGTCGCTGGCCACTTCGTCAGGCGTCATGCGCTTTGTTGAGGGGCGTTATCACGGCGATCCCTTTGTCGCCAAGTTCTGCTCCAACTGTGGGCAGGAGCATCCCGCCAGCCATGTCGACGGAATCGGCGCCGACGCCATTCGTTGCAACGCCTGCGGGGCGGAGGTCAGCGCGTTTCGTTTCAGCCATGGCTACGTCATCGTGTTCGATGCCGAACATCAGGTGAGCCTGACCGTGAACCAGGCGGTAGCCGACCGCCTCGCCGGCCAGGCACCGGATATGGCGGCGTTGCCGGAGATGTCCGCGCAACATTCGATTCTGTCCCTGGCCCGCGCCGATATCCCCGGCCTTGCCGCGCACATGCGGCCTTTCCTGGGCAATATCGGCACCACGCCTTCACGGGATCTGCCGGATTCCCACAACTGTGCCGACTTCGGCCAGTATCTGGTCGGCGCGCCCCACCGCTACGGCATGACCCATGACCAACTGCATGCGGCGAAAACCGACGGGCATATGGACACCAACTCCGTACGCGAAGGTTGCGTGCTGATTTGCCCGGTGAGAGTCCCCGGTGCCGGGGTGTACATGGGCGATATGCACGCCCAGCAAGGCAATGGCGAAATTGCCGGGCATGCCACCGATGTGTCGGGCGAAACCGAACTCACTGCCCACGTGATCAAGGGGTTGAACCTCAAAGGCCCGATCCTGCTGCAAAACCTCGATGACCTGCCGCCCATGGCTCGCCCGATGACCGCCGAGCAACGGCTGCACGTCAAGGCACTGGGCGAGCACTGGGGGCAGTTCGAGATCGAAGACAACGGGCCCATTACCTTTATCGGCAGCGGCGCCGACCTCAACCTGGCGACGGAAAACGGCCTGGAGCGCGCGGCGGAGGTCACGGGCCTGTCGATGGACGAGGTGCGCAACCGCGCAACGCTTAACGGTTCGATTGAAATCAGCCGGTTGCCGGGAACCGTTCGCGTCACGCTCCTGTGCCCGATGCACATTCTGGATCGCATGGGGGTCGGCTCACTGGTGCGTGAGAAGTATCAACTCTGATCGGTGTATCAGCGGTACAGCAAGCGCTCGGCCAGCTCATCCGCCACCCGAGCGGGTGAGCGTTTTTCCGCCTGGGCGTGGGCGAAGATCTCAGTGAGACGCGTGCCGATGTTGGACAGGTGCGCGGTGATGGTCGGCAGTTCCGCCCCGCTGTGCTTGAGCGCGACGTAGATCAGGCCGCCGGAGTTGATCACATAGTCGGGCGCGTAGAGGATGCCGCGCCCTTCCAGTTGATCGGCCACTTGCAGGTTGGTCAATTGCGCACTGGCGGAACCGGCGACGGCGGCGCAGCGTAACTGGCCGACGCTCTGGCGGTTGAACACGGCGCCGAGACCACAGGGCGCCAGGATGTCGCACGGCGTGCTCAGTAACGCGTCGTTGGCGATGGGGTGTGCGCCCAGTTGTTCCATGGCCAGTTGCACCTTGCCGTGGTCGATGTCGCTGACCAGCAATTCCGCACCGGCAGCGTGCAGTTGTTCAGCCAGGGCGTAGCCGACATTGCCCAGGCCTTGGATCGCCACACGCAAGCCTTCAAGGTTATCGCTGCCCAGGCGCGCCATCGCGGTGGTGCGAATGCCGGCGAACACGCCCATGGCGGCATGGGGCGATGGGTCGCCTGCGGCGGTGGTGCTGGTGACGTAACGGGTGTGCTGGGCGATGCAATCCATGTCGGCCACCGAAGTGCCGCTGTCGGTGGCGGTGATGTAGCGCCCGTCGAGTTGTTCGATGCAACGGCCAAAGGCTTCAAACAATGCCGCGCGGTTTTCCACGTGGCCGGGACGCAGGATCACAGCGGTGCCACCGCCCACCGGCAGACCGGCCAGTGCCGCCTTGTAGCTCATGCCTTGGGCCAGGCGCGCGGCATCAGCCACGGCACTTTCGTCGTCGGGGTAGGAAAGGTAGCGACAGCCACCGAGAGCAGGCCCCAGGCGGCTGTTATGAATGGCGATGACCGCCTTCAGCCCAGTGGCCGGGTCGATGCTCAAGTGCAGCGATTCAAGGCGGGTGCTGTGCATGAGAGCAAACATCGTCAAGCTCCCGAATCACTTCTAGTAGTGGGCCAAGTATAGGCTTGCGGCAGAAAACTGCCGGACCAGGCTGGAATAAGCCGCCCGATTTCGCAGATCTTGCGACATAAGCACGCAGGATATTTTCCAAGCCACTGGACGAAAATTCCCAGCAAGGCTAAAACGGGAGCATCTGCCGGAGAATGCAATGAATCCCCGCAACGCCTTTTTCGCCTGCCTGGAACGCTCCCCTCCCGCGCTGTTTGAAGCGGCGTTGTGGATTGCTGCCGAGCACGATCCGGCCGTAAAGCCCTCGCAGATCCTGCAGGAACTGACCTTGCTGCAACAACAGGTGAGCCTGGGCATGCCGCTGTTGCCGGCGGATGAACTGGGCCAGCCGCTGTTACGGCGCTTGAATGACCTGGGGTTTGCCCAGGATGAATTCACGCCCCTGCGCCCCGCCGCCGCCCTGCTGGACAAAGTCTTGCAGCGCAAACGCGGACAACCCCTGGCCATGGGCCTGATTGCCCTTGAGCTGGCGCGGCGCCTGGAGATTCCCATGGTTGGCGTGAATTTCCCCGGCCATTTCCTGTTGCGCGTGCCCGGCGCCGATCATCTGCTGGACCCCTGCGGCGGTCGACGGTTGTACCCCAACGATTGCCGCGACCTGTTGCAGCGCCAATACGGCCCCAACCTCAAGTTGCAGGCTGATCACCTGCACACCGCCGACCCGCGTTCGATCCTGCAACGGTTGTCCCGCAACCTGCGCCAACTGCACCTTTCCAACGACGTTCCGCTCCAGGCCTTGATCGACGCCGAACGCGTGCTGGAACTGGGCAACGCCAGCGCCGCCGACTACCTCGCACGGGCCAGCCTGTATCAGCGCCTGGACTGCCCCAACGCCGAGCGCTTCGACCTGGAACACGCGCTGATGCTCAGCGAAGACCCGATCCAACGCCTGCGCCTGACCGAACGCCTGGGCCACCTGCCGCCCAATTCAGTGGTGCATTAAGCCTGCGGTGTCTTGAGAATATCGCCCGGCAGCGGACTCTTCGGCACCTCGATTCCAGGCGAACGCACCTGAATGATCAACAACGCCGCAATCACCGCCGGTATCGCGCAGAAAAAGAAAATCTGCTGCACCGGAATATGCATCGCCAGCAACAGACTGCCAAACAGCGGCCCCAGGATTGAGCCAAATCGCCCTACACCCAGCGCCCAGCCTGTGCCGGTGGCGCGCACGTGCGCCGGGTAGAAGTTACTGGCGAAGGCATTGAGGGTCAGTTGACCACCGATGATGCAAAACCCGGCCGCAAATACACAGGCCACCAGATAGCGCGGGTTGTCATGGTTGAGGCCGAGCAGAAGAGTGCACGCCGCAGCCGCGGCCAGTACGCAGGACAACAGGCGCACTTTGCTTTTCAAGCGGTCGGCGAACCAGGCCATACCAATGGCGCCCACGGTGCCGGCGAACAGGAACATCGAGGTCACCAGGTTGGCTTCTTTCAACGCCAAGCCACTTTCCAGCAGCAGCGACGGCAACCAGCTGATCATGAAATACAGCAGGATCAGACTGACGAAGAAAGTCGCCCATATCAGCAACGTCGGGCGTGCGTAGCCATTACGGAACAACTCCACCACTGTTAGCTTGCTGCCCTGTTCCTGCTGGTTTTGCGCCTCGGTCGCCAGAGGCGGGTGCCAGCCCGGCAACATGCGTGAGGTCACTTTCTGTAGCCTTGCGTAGGGCGGCGCATCACGCAGCAAACGCGGCAAGGATTCCGGCAACAACCACACCAGAAACGGGAACAACAGCAATGGCGTCACGCCCCCCGCTAGAAACACCGCCTGCCAGCCGAAGCCTTCGATAAACCCCGCCGCCACGAACCCGCCCGCTGCGCCGCCGAACGAAAAGCCACACGCCGCCAGGGTCACCATCAACGTACGCAGGCGCGGCGGCGAATATTCCGACATCAAAGCCATCGCACTCGGCATCGCGCCGCCCATGCCGATGCCGCAGATAAACCGCGCGGCCATCAGCGTGTTCAGCGAATTGGCAAAGACCATCAGCACCGTCAGCGTGGCGTAGATCAGAACGCAGCCAAGCAGGATGCGACGCACGCCGAACCGATCCGCCAGCGGCGTCACCAGCAACGAGCCCAAGGTCAGCCCCAGCAGGTTGGCGCTGAACACCGGGCCGAATGCAGCCTTCTCCAGCCCCCAATCCTGGGCCAGCGCCGGCACCACGTAACCCAGCACCTGGGCGTCATAGCCGTCGGTCACCAGCAGCAGCGCCAGCAACAGGAGAATCAGCCACTGATAGCGCGACACCGGGCGGGCGTCGAGTGCCGCGCGAAAGCTGGCAATCTGATTGTGCATCGCAAGTACCTGTTTTTTATTGTTATGGAACAGCAAGCGTCAGGCGGCAGGTGTATCTGGCTGGTTGGCCGGATGAGCCTGCACAAAGGCCGGATGCTGCGCTGCCAACGCCGCGACCCGACCAATGCGCGGGTACGCCGCCAGCGGCACCTTGAAACGCTCGGCCGCATACAGTTGCGGGATCAGGAAGGTGTCGGCCAACCCCGGATGCTCGCCGAAGCAAAACCCTTGGTCGCCGATCAACTGCTCCACCGCGCCCAATCCCTGGCTGATCCAGTGCCCAATCCACGCCAACAGTTGCGCCTCGTCATGCCCCCATTGGCGTAGCAGGTTCTGGGTGCTGGAGTTATGCAGCGGATGGATATCGCAGCCGATGATCGAGGCCACCGCACGCTCATGGGCGCGGGTCGCCAGGTCCTTGGAGAGCAGCGGCGCCTGTGGATAACGTTCCTCCAGGTATTCAATGATCGCCGGCGACTGAATCAACAGTTCGCCCTCCTCGGTACGCAAGGCCGGGACGCGACCTTGCGGGTTGATCGCCAGGTACTCGGGCTGACGATTGGCGCCGCCCGCCGGCACAAGCAGGTTGACCGGCACCGCGGTGAAATCCAGGCCCTTGAGCGCCAGGGCAATACGCACCCGGTACGACGAAGTGGAACGATAGTAGGTGTAGAGTTCCATTACCCTGCCCTCCTAGCGCGCCGCGATCACGGTGCCACGGCATTCGCCGAAACCGATGGAGGCAAACCCCTCACGGTTGCAGCGCGCACGCAGGATGATTTCGTCGCCATCTTCAAGGAACTTGCGCACTTCGCCGGACGGCAATTCAACGGCTTTTTTGCCGCCTTCAGTCATTTCCAGCAGGCTGCCGAATTGACCGGCTTGCGGACCGGACAAGGTGCCCGAACCAAACAGATCACCCGCCTGCAATTGGCAACCGTTGACGCTGTGGTGGGCCACCAATTGCGCAACCGTCCAGTACATGTGCAGGCTGTTGCTCAAGGCCAGGCGATGGGCCGGCAGGTTCTGCTCGCGCATGGCGGCGGTGGTGAGCAGCACTTCCAGCTCGATGTCCAGGGCACCTGCGGCCTGGTCACGTTTATCCAACAGATACGACAGCGGTTGCGGGTCGCCCTCAGGGCGCGCCGGTTGCGCTTTGCGGAACGGTTCCAGGGCTTCAGCCGTGACCACCCAAGGCGAAATGGTGGTGATAAAGCTTTTCGACAGGAACGGCCCCAACGGCTGGTATTCCCAGGCCTGGATATCCCGTGCCGACCAGTCATTGAGCAGGCAGAAACCGGCGATGTGATCGGCCGCGTCACCAATGGCAATCGAATCGCCCATCTCGTTGCCCTGGCCGATCCAGATGCCCAGCTCCAATTCGTAGTCCAGGCGCGCACACGGGCCGAAGGTTGGCTCGGTTTGCCCGGCCGGCAGGGTCTGGCCTTTGGGGCGGCGCACGTCGGTGCCCGAGGTGCGAATAGTCGAAGCGCGGCCGTGGTAACCAATCGGTACGTACTTGTAGTTCGGCAGCAGAGGATTATCGGGACGGAACAGCTTGCCGACGTTCTGCGCATGCTCGATGCCGACGTAGAAGTCGGTGTAGTCATTAATCCGCGCCGGTACCTGCATCTGGCAATCGGCGGCGCGGTGCAGCACCTGCGCTTCGCGGGTGTGCAGCTTGCTGCCTTCGGCCAGCAGTTCCAACAGGCGCTCGCGCAAGGCCACGCGCGGGCCGCGGCCCAGTTCAAAAAAGGCGTTCAATTGGCCACCGGCGGTCGCTTCGACGGCGCGACGGGCTTCACCGTCGAATTCATCGATGGCGGCGTGCAGATCCAGGATCGAGTCGCCAATCGCCACGCCCGCGCGCGGGGCCGAGCCGTTGATGCTGAACACGCCCAACGGCAGGTTTTGCAGGGGAAAATCGGTGTGACCATTGGCGGAGGCCACCCAGCTGCGGGTAAGTGTGGGCTGAGTCATGGGTTATCTCCGGTTCGGGTTGAAGGTGGCGGGCAGCGAGGCCCAGCACGCGTCATAAGTGGTTTGCAGTTGTGGGCAGTCCAGGGCGAACTGGGTGGGACGCAGCACTTGGCTGGTCTCGAACATGAAGGCCATGGTGTTGTCGATCTTGTGCGGTGCCAGCTCTACGTTGATGGCCTTGGTACAGGTCTCGCCGTCCGGACCATGGGCGCTCATGCAGCTGTGCAGCGATGCGCCGCCGGGCAGGAAGCCTTCGGCCTTGGCGTCGTAGGCGCCCTGGATCAGGCCCATGTATTCGTTCATCAGGTTGCGGTGGAACCACGGCGGACGGAAGGTGTTCTCGGCCACCATCCAACGCGGTGGGAAGATCACGAAGTCGAGGTTGGCCAGGCCGTGGGTGCTGGTGGGCGAGGTCAGGACGGTGAAGATCGACGGGTCCGGGTGATCGAAGCTCACGGTGCCAAGGGTGTTGAAGCGGCGCAGGTCGTATTTGTACGGCACGTTGTTGCCGTGCCAGGCGACTACGTTGAGGGGTGAATGGTCCAACTCACAGGCCCAGAGTTCGCCGAGGAATTTCTGCACCAGCGTTGTCGGTTTCTTCACGTCTTCGTAGTGGGCGACTGGCGTCAGGAAGTCGCGCGGATTGGCCAGGCCATTGCTGCCAATAGGGCCCAGGTCCGGCAGACGCAGTGGCGCGCCGTGGTTTTCGGCGACGTAACCACGCGCCTGAGCATCCAGCAGCTCGACGCGGAATTTGAGGCCGCGCGGCAGCACGACGATTTCCAGCGGCTCCACGTCCAGCACACCCAACTCGGTGGCGATGCGCAAGCGACCTTGCTCGGGAACGATCAACAACTCGCCATCCGCGTTAAAGAACACACGCTCCATGGACCGGTTGGCGCGGTAGTTGTAGACGCTGATGCCAGAGGGCTTTTCTGCCGCCGAGTTGGCGACCATGCCTACAAGCCCATCAATGAAATCCGTCGGTTCACTCGGCAAATCCAACGGGTTCCAACGCAAGCGATTGGGCGTCACCGCCCCCAACGGCCCACCGGCCAATTGCCGCTCCAACTTGATGAAAGCAGGATGATTGGCCGACGGCTGGATGCGGTACAGCCAGGTGCGCCGAGCTTCGCTGCGCACCATGGTGAACGCGGTGCCGGAGAACAGTTCGGTGTACAGCCCGTAGGGCGCTTTTTGCGGGGAGTTCTGGCCGACCGGCAGTGCGCCGGGCAAGGCTTCGCTGGCGAATTCATTGCCGAAGCCCGACAGGTATTCGAGGTTCATGGATCGTCCTCTGTACGGAAGTTGTTTTTATCGTAATCCAGTTACGCATAACGTAATTTGATCACTATCGACCGTCAAGCTATAAAGACGCCCATTCATCTCTCGGATTCTCGCCCCTCCATGGAAAAGCCTCGCGACACCGGTAAACAAAAAGTCCGCTCGGCCGAAGTGGGCACCGATATCCTCAAGGCCCTGGCCGAGTTGTCCCCGGCCACTTCGCTGTCGCGCCTGGCCGAACATGTGCAGATGCCGGCAAGCAAGGTGCACCGCTACCTGCAGGCGCTGATCGCCTCGGGTTTCGCCGAACAGAACACCGCCACCAACCACTACGGTTTGGGCCGCGAAGCCTTGCGCGTGGGCCTGGCGGCGCTGGGCAGCATGGATGTATTGAAGGTCGGCGCAATGCCCCTGGCGGAACTGCGCGATGAGTTGAATGAAACCTGCTTTCTGGCGGTATGGGGCAACCAGGGCGCGACCGTGGTGCAGATCGAACCCGCCGTGCGCGCCGTCACCGTGGTGACGCAATTGGGTTCGGTGCTGCCGCTGCTCAGTTCGTCCACCGGGTTGGTGTTCAGCGCCTTTCTACCGTCGCGGGAAACCGTGGAACTGCGTGAACGCGAAATCCAGGCCGGCACTGCCCATGCCCTGGCAGACGACCAGGCCTACGCTACCGCCTGCGAACAGATCCGCCAGCGTGGCCTGCATTTTGTGCATGGTTTGCTGATGCCCGGCGTCGATGCGTTATCCGCGCCGGTCTTCAACGCCATCGGCCAAGTGGCGGCGGTGATGACCGTGGTCGGCCCCACCTCGTTGTTCCATGCCGATGAAGACGGCCCGGCGGCGCAGCACTTGCTGGCAGCGACCCGGGCCGTGAGTTGGCGCATGGGCTATCAGCCCTGAATTAGTCGTGCCACTGCACCAAGGCCAGTGCCACACGGTTTTCCAAGGCGCGGATCGGTGCGGCAGTGCTCAGGTAGTTGTTGCTGATCATTGAAAACACCAGGCGCCGGCCCTGGGCGTCGCTGATGTAGCCACTCAACGAAGACACGCCGGCCATGGAGCCGGTCTTGGCGTGCAGGTTGTTTTCTGCTGCCGTCCCGCGCAGGCGATACCGCAAGCTGCCGCCGCTCATGCGATCGGTGTTACCGGCGATTGGCAAGGCGTTGTACCAGACGTCGAACCAAGGCTGCTTGGCCGTCGCCAACAGCAGATCGGTGAGATTCTGCGACGACACCAGATTGCGCCGCGACAAGCCCGAACCGTCGACCTGGCTCAGCGTCAGCGGGTCCAAGCCCTGGCGGCGCATGAAGTCCGCCACCTCTGCGACACCGGCCTGCGCCGTCCCTGCATTGGACGCCTTGCGGCCCATGGTCTTTAGCAACGCTTCGGACATGTTGTTGTTCGACAGCTTGAGCAGCGGCGTGATCAGTTCTTGCAACGGCGCCGATTGGTGCTCGGCCAACACCCTGGCCGTTACTGGGCTGACCCCACCGATCACACGTCGCCCAAGTACCTGAATGCCCTGCTGCGCCAACGCCTGCTCAAACAGATTGGCCACCAGCTGCGTCGGCTCCCACACGCTCACCCACTGCCGGCTTTGCTTGCCCGGCGCCAATGCGCCAGTGAGTTGCAGCAGATTGGTACCGTGCTGGCGAGTGATGCCGTAATTGTTGCCGGGGCCGCTGACAGCACGGTTGCTCAGTTGCACGTAGTCGGTAGACGGGCTCACCACCACGCTGACCGGTTGGCCAACCATGGCGGGCGCTTTTGCCGTGACCAGTAGCGTGCCCGCATCAAAATCCGTGTTGGGCGATACGGTCAGCGCGGAAATCTGCGCGCCGTAGTAGGTGCTTTCATCGTCGTGTGCCCAGTCCACACCCAGGCGTTCGGCGTCGAAGAAGGTATCGTCGAATACCAAGTCGCCCTGGATCTGGCGCACGCCTTGGGCTGCAAGTTGCGCCGCCAACGCCTGGTAATCGGTGAATTGCGTGGTCGGATCGCCTAACCCTTTTAGATACAAGTTGCCGGTAAGGCGCTCGCCTTGCTGCGTGCCGTTACTCAGCAGCTGTGTGGAGAAGCGATACTGCGGCCCCAACACATCCATCGCCGCTGCGGTGGTGAGCAACTTGAGATTGGAGGCGGGAATCAGGCGGGTTCGCGGGTTGTGTTGATAGAGCGTGCTACCGCTACGGGCATCACGCACCATCAGGGAAACCGTGGCGCCGTTGAGGGCCGGGTCAGCCAGGAGTTGCTCCAGGGTTGCCGGGGTGGAAGTCGGTGAAACACTCGCGCACCCCCCCAGCAAAACGCTCAAGCACAGCAGATGTAGCCATCGTCCAAAATGCATCAGTATCGTTTCCGCCAAGACATCAGTGGCGGCAACGCTACCACAAACCCTTTAGAACTCCAGGGTGCTGGACACCGACACCTGCCGCGCATCGCCCATGGACACAAACAAGCGGCTGGCCGCCGAGGTGTAGTAAACGCGGTCGAACATGTTCTTCACGTTGAGCTGGAACTTGACCTTTTGCCCATCGATCTTGGTGTCGTAGGTGGCGAACGCATCCGCCACCGTGTAACCCGGCAAGGTGAAATCGTTGGCCGCATCGCCTGCCCGTTCACCGACGTAACGCGCACCGGTGCCCACCCGCAACTGGTCGCCGCCAAAGATGTTGCCGAAGTCATAAGCCACCGCCAGCGAGCCGGTGTGCTTGGCGACGTTTTGCAGGCGGTTGCCTTCCAGGGCCGGGTCCTTGTCCTTGACGTCCAGTGCATCGGTGTAGGCGTAGCTGCCGATCAGGCTGACCTTGTCGGTCAGTTGGCCGGTGGCATCCAGTTCCAGGCCACGGGAACGCACTTGGCCGGCGATGCTGTAGACGGTGTTGGCACCGGAACCAACGGAGACCAGCACGTTGCGCTTGTCGATATTGAACAACGCGGCGCTGGCGGTGATACGTCCCGGAATGTCGAGCTTGGCCCCCAGTTCCCAGGACTTGGATTCCTCGGGCGTCAGGTCGCCGGTCAAGGTGCTGCCATCGGCCAAGGCGGCGATGGTGGAGTTGGGTTTGAACGATTCGGTGTAGCTGCCGTAGAACGACAGTTCATCGGTGTAGCGATACACCAGGCCCGCACGCGGCACCCAGGCTTGGCCGTTGCCGTTGGTGTTGGCCTTGAACGGCACACCTTTGCCAGCATATTGGTCGTACATCTGGTAGCGCGCACCGGCGACGAAAATCCACTGTTCGTTCAGGTGGAGGGCGTCCTGGAAGAACAGCGAATCGCTGCGCAGCAGGTCGGTCTGCGCGCTGTCCGCGGGGCTGACGGTAGTGCCTGCGACTTCGTTGCCATACACCGGGTTGTTGTAGTTGAAGCTGGTGGCACGCGAATTCTGGCGAATCAGGTCGGCGCGGTAGATCTTGCGGTACTCGTCATCCAGGCCGAACACCACATCGTTTTGCAGGCCGAACACATTGACCTTACCTTCCAGGCTCGCCGTGGCGAAACGGTCCGTGGTGATTGCCCCTTTGGTGCCGTCCATCTTGCGGGTCAGGGTGCCGTTGGTGTTCACCGCGCTGACGCGCACTTGGCTGGCGTCGTAGGTCTCGCGGTTCCAGCTGTAGCCGAAATGGGCTTTCCAGTCATCGTTCAGGTCGTGATCAGCCTCGAAGCGGTACAGGTCGGAGCGGCCTTCCATATTGTTGAAAGGTTCATCCAGACGCCGAGTGGCCGGGATATCCAATGGGTGGTTGGACTTGTCGATGGCCGTGCCACGGTCGAACGGCGTGAGAAATTCACGGTGTTCGTAGGCAAACAGCAACTTGGTGCTGTCGCCATACCAGGCCAGGGACGGCGCGATCAGGCTCTCACGGTGAGTACCGAAGTTACGCCAGTAGTCTTCATCTTCATGGTCGACGATCAGGCGATACGCCAGGCCGCTGTCGCCAATCGGACCAGTGGTGTCGAGGCTGCCGCCGCTGCCGTTCTTGCCGTCGCCAAAGGTAGAGCCGCGCACGGTCAGGGCAGTGGACTGCACCAGTTCCGGCTTTTTGCTGACGATATTCACCACGCCGCCCGGATCCTGAATACCGTAGAGCAGCGACGACGGGCCCTTGAGCACTTCCACGCGCTCCGCCGTAGCATTCAATGCACGCCCCTGCACGATGGGCATGCCGTCGCGCATGATCGAGCCGTTACGGTTATCACCAAAGCCGCGCAGCATGACCGCGTCCTGGGTGCTGGCCAAGGTGTTGGCCTGGGTGATACCGCTGACGTTGGCGAGGGCATCATCCAGATTGCGCGGGGTCTGGTCGCGCAGTACTTGGGCGGGCACCACGTTGACGGTCTGCGGGGTTTCCAGCAGCAGCGCGTGGGAGCGCATCACCGAACTGGTGGGCGGCGGCTGGTAGCTGGTGTTGTCCTGGGCCTGGCCGACACCGCTGATGGTGGTGGCGCCGAGGTTGACCGCGCCTTCGGTGGGCAGCGGTTCAAGGGCCAGGGTGCGGTCATCGATCTGACGGAAAGTGAAGCCACTGTTGCCCAGCAGGTGTTGCAGCGCCTGGTTTGCACTCATCTGCCCGCTGACTGCCGGGGCGCTGAGGCCGTAGGGCGCTTCGTCAGTGTAGATCACGCTCATGCCGGTGACCCGGCTGAAGTCGCTCAAGGCCTGGGGCAGCGGTTTGGCCGCCAGGGCAAAGTTGAACTGGGCGCTCTGCTGCTCCTGCGCCTGCGCAATGCTCAGGGGCAGCAACGCCAACCCCGATACCGCCAATACCGAGGCTCCCAGCCACTGTTTAACCCAACCGCCCGCCGTCGACTTCATGCTGTGAGAACCCGTGTAGAAAACGCTGTTAATGCGAATAGATCGCAGTTTCAAGCACTACACGGATGGGCGGTGGATTTACCTCACCTTTATTTGCAAAATATTTTATTTATTGCGCCTGGATACGAAACCCCATGCGTGGGAAATGCACATGCACGGTGCCGGCACGTTCGTCGCTGCGGCGCAGGATCAGCTCTTCGCGCCCGGCAAACAACAGTTCGCCCGCGACCGGGTCGGTGCCGTAGTCGGTGGCGCAAATGGTCACCTGCTGGCCGGCCTTGAAGCCGTTCAAGTCCTCGAAGACTTCTTCAGGCAAAACCGCCGGTGCCGCATTGCGCGATACATCCAAGGCCTGTTCGGCGCTCATCTGGGTGCAAGTGCCATAGCCGAAACCCAGCACGCGATCCAGCCAGGCGGCGACGGCGGGATAGGCGTCCACCAACGGCGACGTCACCGAAGAGCCTTTGAGGAACCACAGTGGATGGGCCAGGGCAAAGTCGGCAATCGACGGCTCGCCGAACAGGAAATCCCCCGCCTGGTGCTGCAATTGCTGATGGATGCGATGGATGATCGTCGGCCATTGGTGCTTGGCTTGCTCCAACTCCACACGGGTTGCCGTGCCTGCGCTGAACAATTTGCTGCGGTCAGCGACTAGCACCTGAAGCATTTCCGGTGGCACCTTGGCGAATTTCACCGCCAGGGATTCCGGCTGGAACACCAATGCCACGGCATGGGAAAACACCACCGAATCGGCCCAGGCGGCGAAGCCTTGGGTGACCAGTTCCAGGCCCTGGGGAAACAGCGCCGGTGCGGATTTTTCCTGCTCCAGGCGTCGCGCGATCAAGGCGGTGTCGCAGTAGATATCCGCGCCGACTTGCAACACCGGCGTCTTGCGATAGCCGCCGGTGAGGGCGGTGAGGTCCGGCTTGGGCATCACCGGCGAGATGTGCACCGAGCGCCAGGACAAGCCCTTGAAGCCCAGCAACAGGCGGGCTTTTTCCGCGAAGGGGGATTGTGGGTAGTGGTGCAAAATCAACTCGGACATGCCGGACTCCGCTTTAGAAGTGAGCCGCTAGCTTAGCCTGTCAAAACCTGATTGGGGACGATGGGAACCCATCAGTCAAATCAATGAGCCACTGGCCGCGAGGCATTCCTTGGCGCTTTTCTTCAACTTCTTGATCAATCGTTCCTGGCGCAGCGCCTCGCCCTTGCTTGCGCATTGCTCGGTGTATACCAGCGCCACCGCCGGGCTGGACAGGAAAAACCGCGCGCCCTTGCCGCTCTGGTGAGTGGCAAAGCGGCGCACCGGGTCATTGCTGATGCCGCAGTAGAGCGAGCCATTGGCAGCGCGCACCAGGTAGACGAACCAGGGCTTGGGTTCAGAAGGATCAGTCACGAGTAGATTCGGCTAAAACACAGGAGCGCCAAGCTTATCAACGACTGGCCTGGAATGCCTTCAAACCACGCAGCGCCTGGGTACGCACGGCGTTTTTGACGACAGGCGTCCAACCCAGCAACAGGCCTTTGGTACCCAGGGCCTGACGCGACCAGCGCCATAGGTCAAAGCTGTCATGGTGCTCGCAGATCTTGCCGTCGCGAAACACAAAACGCGCCTGGATGTCGTTGACCACCGTGTTACCGGTGGCACTGAACAGGTAGGTGGCGACCCAATGCGCACCGCCGCTGCGTTCATCGCTGCGCACGTTGTCGAAGGTCAGGGAGAAGTCCTTGGCGCGGGTGGTGAGCATGCGCCACATATCGCCGGCGTCGCGCCCGTGCAGTTCGCCGAAGGCAGGGTCGCTGAACACCACGTCGTCTGTGTAGCAGGCCGCCATGGCCTCGGCGTCCAGGCGCTGGAAGGCCTGGTAGAAATGGTTGATCAGGGCGGTGTGGGCATCACTCATGGGCAGACTCCGGGCGCTGTTGTTATCCGGTTTGCACGATAGTCTGCCCATGGGCGCAAAGCCATGCCCATTTGCTGCGTAAATGAGGAAGGTGCGTTTAGAGGTAGACCACGTCCAGGGTGGCGCTGCCGTCCAAGGGAAGTTCCTGGCCCAAGGATGGTAGATGTTGAATCCTGACGATCGTCGTTTCGACCTGAATGTCCATCGTCATCACTTGCAGGGGCAAAGGCGTCGCGACACCTCCAGTCAGCGTCCCCAGGGTTCGCATGCCATTGACCTGCCAGACCAACCCCGGGTGCGTGGCATCCGACCAACTTGTACCGTTGTTGGATTCAATCATCGGCCGTCCCACGCCATCGGCCATTCCATTAACGGTTTTCAGCAGGTACCAGCCAACTTTTTTATCACCATTGACCAACCCCAGGCCAAAGTTACGTCCAATAATTGTCTCCTCGCCTGAACTGCCGGCTCGATTGTCGTGACTTTTGACGGCTAGCAATGTTGGCCCGGTGCAATCGACACGTAATTGCAAGGTTGCGACCGGCAGAGGTGTTGGCTTGTTCTGCTGGTCCAAGTCTTTACGGGATATTTTTCCGTGATCCACCACTCCAGCGTTGGATAAAGCCGGCGTACACGCCGCCGGCGTAATACTCCCCTTCACGCTCAAATCCACACTAGAGGCCGCCACGACCTGCCCAACGCTGGCAAATGCAATAACGGCCGTCATAAAGCTTACTAACTTCTTCATTTTTTAAGTGCTCACAGGCGCTCGTTGTTATTGCCGGGCATCCGGCACATCACTGCACAAGACGCCGCAATAAATACGAAGCTTTTAATTGAACTAGGGATTTATGCCCCACCACCATGAGTGCTAGAACATGCACGCACTTTACCCCTTGCACCCTACGCACCCAATACACGTTTTACGACTAACCACTTACTTAACTAAGGCACCATCCCAACATCCCGCGCATAAGCATATAAGTCCACATCAGTGGATATACACAACCGATTCATCGCCGTGCTCTTCTGCTTACTGATCGTGGAAATACTACGATTGACCCGCGCCGCAATCTGGCTGACGGTCATGCCACTGGCGAGCATGCGCACCACCTCCTGCTCCTTGCCAGACAACTTGGGTGCCTGGGTCGGCTGCTCCAGGCAGGCCTGGTCGAGTTGTGCGCGCAGGCACTCGCTGACAAATTGGCGCCCCTGCACCACGGTTTTCAGCGCCATGGGCAGCTCCCGGGCCGACGCGCTCTTGGCGATGACCCCTCGCGCACCATGGCCAAAGGCAGCCCGTAGGGTGGCGATATTGGCGAACATGGTCACCAAAATCACCGGCACATCCGGGTACTGACGGTTCAGCAAACCCAATAACCCGTAGCCGTCGGCTTGTTGATTACCGGGCATGGCAAAATCGGTCACGATCACGTCACACGGTATACGGCTGACCAACTCCAAAAGCTGATCCGGGCCATCGGCCTCGCCCACTACTTTGTACTTACCACTCGCCTCAATCACCACTTTCTGGCCTACACGAACAATAGGGTGATCGTCAGCAATAATGATGCGGATCATCGGCTTTTCCATGATGGCAATTTGAGACTGGCAAAATAACGCGATCGTGTTTTTGCAACAATAGGTAATAAATCATCGATTTAGTGTTCCGCCCCGCATTTAAAGGGGCTGGCACAATTGCCTACACAATTAAGAGAAATTACATACGGAAAAGTACTACATCACAGAGGTATATATTCCTTCACAGATGCGCCAGATAATTCAGATACTGCTCGACATCATGGCGAAACTCTTCCAGCGCCGACCGGCTCAGCGCCATGCCGGTCAACTGCACATTCTTGATCAGCTCCACTGCCCCCCCTTCCAGGCCGGTTTCCCCCAGAAACGCCACGCTGCCTACCAGGCGATGCAAACACTGGGCAGCCAGCTTGGCATCCAGAACGACTTGGGCATGAATCAGCAAAGCCAGGTCTGCATGCGCCTCCTGGATCAGGCTGAACAGCATCGGCTCGACTACGTCCCACGAACCAAAGGCGTCAATCAGACTGGTACGGCTGGGAAAAGTACTGTTAAGCCTCGATGGGGCAACGGTAAGCCTGCCGGGTTCAAGCGGTAGCCAGCAACGCAACACCTCGCGCAATTGCGCAAAGCCGATGGGCTTTATCAACCAACCGTCCATCCCGCACGCCACACATTGGCGAATTTCTTCCGGCCCCAGGCTGCCGGTCAGGCCCAGAACGACCGTGGCCGGTCGGCGCTCAGCCTGCTCGCGCAGGCGCAATTGGCGGGTCATGGCGTAACCGTCCATCACCGGCATGCGACAGTCGCTGATCACCAGGTCGAATCGCTCTGCTGCCAGTGCATGCAACGCCTGTTGCCCATCACTACAGCACAGATGGGCGACGCCGAGTTTTTCCAGCAGTGAGCCTAATAGCAGGCGATAGGTGTAATGGTCGTCCACCACGAGCACCCGGACTTCAGGCAGTGGCCCGGACAAACATCGGTCTGGAAAGTGGCCAGGCATGCAGCCCCAAAGAGAGCGATCCGCTCACCCTAATTTTTCGCAAAATAAGACGACTAACCAAACCCAAATGAATGGTTTCAGAAAATCAAAGATCGCGAAAAATATCCGAACGAGTGACCAGCAGCGATACAAGAACTACGACAACCACGGCGTAAAACGCTTTTTTTCACGCCACAACCCCTTTATGTCATTGCCACCCTGTCATTCGTAATAGTTGCATTTGCGCCCCTCCCTCCCGGCGCTAAATTCCTCCCCGCTTCTCCCTGAAGCGGCGCGCGCCCTCCACAACCATAAAACCCATGGGCAACTTCACCGCGCCAATCTGTCCCCTAGTCCCTGCATAGGAATACCTGTTGTGATGAAAGACTCTCTCGCGGCCCTTGCGGGCCTCCTACTGATTGCCCACACCACCGTGGCGCTCGCGGCCAGCAGCGTGGACTTATCAGTCAAAGGCGCCATTACCCCAAGCGCCTGTACACCCAGCCTGAGTAACAACGGAGTGGTGGATTACGGCAAGATTTCTGCACAAGACCTCAACCCGACCGGTCTCACCGAACTGCCAAAAACCTTCTTCAAATTGGCGGTCAATTGCGAAGCACCGAGCTTGTTTGGGCTGGTCCCCCAAGACAACCGATCATCAATAGCAGGCTCCAAAGTCTCATTCGTACTGGGCCGTATCAGCCCGACAAATTGGATTGGTACCTATTACCTGAGCATGGAAAACGTCATTACTGACGATCCCACCGCTTATCCGATCTACTCCGTCGATAACGGATCGACCTGGCTGTTCAACCCTTACAACGACGTACCGGCAAATACGATTACTGCTTTCGGCAACCAATTGTCAGGCACACGGGCACCGATTCCTCTCGCTGACGTGTCTCTGGACTTGGTGGTCACGCCCTATATTTTTCCGAAAAACCAGATCCCCGCGGGTGAAACCATCCCGCTCGACGGCTCCGCCACCTTTGAGCTGCGCTACCTATGAACCGCTGGCTCCTGCAGCCTTCGCCGCCTGCAGCGTCGACCTATCGATCCGCGACGGCTCCGCCACGCTGGACATGATCTACCTGTAACGCCCCTCCACACTCACAAGGAACTGTGCCCATGGATAAACCCACCCTCGCCTTACTGCTCGCGACGCTTGCGCCCGGCGCCTTTGCCGCCAGCAGTACCGACTTGAATGTCTCCGGGACGATCACCCCCAGCGCCTGCGCGCCCGTGCTGTCGAATGGCGGCGTGATTGACCACGGCAAGATGACCTCCAAGGATTTGCTGCCGTCCTCCCCCACCCGGCTCAATCCGGCGGAGATGCACCTTGAAGTGCTGTGCGAGGGTGAGACCTTTTTCACCCTGACCACCGTGGATAACCGCGCGGGCACTTCCGCCATCAACCCGAGGCATCACGGCCTGGGGATGACCGCCGAAAAAGAAAAACTCGGCAGCGTGGCGTTCTCGCTGTTCGACCCGGTGGCCGATGCAAGGCCGGTCAAAGTCATCACCTCCAGCAATGGCGGCGCCACCTGGGCGCCATCGATCTACCTGGGGCACGAGGCGCTGACCTCGTTCGCCGCCCTCGACGGGCCCAACACCCCCATCGCCCTGAAGACCCTGAATGCGCGGCTGCGCGCATTCACCATCATCGTGCCCGCGACCGACCTGACCCTGCTCGATGAGGTGCCGCTCGACGGTCAGGCCACGCTGCAACTCAAGTACTGGTAAGCCACTTTTTTGTCCCCCCTAGTTAGGAGTAACACCATGAAAACCCTCAACGCCCTGTTCGCCACTTTGCTGCTCACCGGCGCAAGCCAAGCCTTCGCCGCGTCCAGTGTGGACTTGACCGTGCGCGGGTTGATCACCCCGAGTGCCTGCGAACCGACCCTGTCCGGCGGCGGCAATGTGGAGGTCGGCAAGATTTCCGCCAAGGATCTCAATTCTGATAACTACACCCGGCTGGCCGACCAATCACTGCAACTGACCGTCACCTGCGACGGCGCAACCTTGATGGCGATCGAGCCCAAGGATAACCGCGCGGGTTCGAACTCCGAGGTCGATGACGCGGCCTTCGGCCTGGGCCTGGTCAACGGCAGTGAGAAACTCGGGTTCTTCAACATGATCCTGCAGGCCGCCGTAGCTGACGGTACGGAAGTCGATCCCATCGCCTCCCGTGACAACGGCCTCACCTGGACCAGCCTCACGTACCTGATCAACAACGGCATCACCTCTGTGGCCAATACCACGGCCGTCGCGCCGGTGCCGGTGCAGATCCTGGTCGCCGACCTGCTGATCAACCCCTTCATCGCCCCGGCCAACAGCCTGACCCTGACCGAAGAAGTGCCCATCGATGGCTCGGCGACCCTGACCGTCAAATACCTGTAACGGAAAACCGGCGCAGCGTCGTGCGTTGCGCCCATCGCTGTTCCCACGGATGTCTCCTCAACACGGTTCCAACCACAGACCATGAACACGCTCTCACGCCGCTTGATGACGCTCTGTCTATGCCTGACCGCCACGCCCGCGCTGTGCGCCTCGAAGGTCGATGTCACCTTGACCGGCAGCATCACCCCCAGCGCCTGCACGCCGACCCTGTCGCCCAGCGGCACCGTCGATCACGGGCGGGTGCCGGCCCGTTCGCTCAATCAATATGAGTTCACTGAGCTGCCCCTCAGGACGCTAGACCTGACCGTGAGCTGCAACCAGCCGGTGCTGTTCGTGTTGGTGGGTGTGGATAACCGTGCCGAGTCATCCGTGGGCCCCGGCTTCTATTACGGCCTGGGCAACAACGTCCATGCGCCGACTGAACGCCTGGGCTCGGTCGCCCTGGCCATTCGTGAAGCGATGGGCGACGGGCAGCGGGCGATTGTGCTGGCCTCAAGCAACCGGGGCCTGACCTGGTTTCCCGAAAGCAACGCCTACCCGGATAACTACATGGGCTTTGCGCACCCCGGCACCCTGGTCCCGGACCCGCACAGCGAGCTCACCGCCAAGCTGGAAATCAAAACGTCCATCAACGCTGCCGTCTACCTGACCCTCGACCAAGAGGTGCCGCTGGACGGCTCCATCGTGCTAGACCTGAGGTATCTGTAGTCATGCTCCCTTCTCCTAGCGCTGCCTTGATAACACGGGTGTTCAACCTGGTTCGCTATACCTGTCTCTACCTCGCGGCATTGGCCCTGACGCTGTGGGGGCCAACGCTGGTACTCGCCGACGGCATGGTGCCAGACACCTCGGTAGTGATCGTCAACGAGGCCGATGGCGAAGCCTCGGTGTCGGTGACCAACACCGACGCCAAACTCGCCCTGCTGCACGTCACCCTGGAAGACATTCCCGAAGACCCGGCGCCGTTGCTGTTCGTTACACCACCACTGACGCGGGTCGAGCCGGCCAAGAGCCAGCTGATTCGTTTTATTCTGCAATCGCCCACGCCCCTGACCACCCAGCGCCTGAAACGGGTGATTTTCGAGGGTATGCCTCAAGGTCGCGCCGCGGGCCAGGCCGGCCATGCGCGAGTGGGTGTGACGGTGCGCCAGAACCTGCCGGTGATCCTGCACCCCAAGGGGCTCGCGCCCAATCGAACGCCCTGGACCGGGTTGGTCTGGAGCCTGAAAAACCAGCAACTGAGCGTAAATAACCCGACGCCCTATGTCGTGCGGCTGGCCCAGGAGCTGACACTGCTGCCCGGCAAAGGCTCAGCGTTGCTACCGCGCACCTACGTACTGCCCGGCGAGACCCTGAGCGTCGCTGCCAGCCAATCCCAGGCCAGTACCGTGCAGATGCAACCCGCCACCGTCTACGGGTTTGCGGTAGCGCCGTACGAAGCACCGATCACCCTTTGATCGCAGCGCCGGCGGGATCAATGCCGGCGCCTTGATAACGAAGTGGCCTCCCATTGAAGGCCACCGGGAGCTTGCCCCTGCGAAGGAGTGGCGCGGGCCTGCCTCCACCTATTCGAGTACGACTTGTGAGCACAGTTATGACTGATCGCGACGGCGAAGCCGTGCCTGGGGTTTCATCCCCACGGGTACGTAGACTGCTGGCGAGCCTTGCGCTGACCCTGGGCACCGCGCTGCCAACGAATGAACCCTTGGCCGACGAAACCGCCGGCTCGTTTGACCCGCAAACCTTGTCCCAACGCGGCATCGACCCGCAACTGGCCAACCTACTGCTGGAAGCGCCACGCTTTGCGACGGGCCACCATGCCCTCAATCTCAACGTGAACGGCCAGCGACGTGGCCGCGTCGATGTGCTGTTCAACGGGCAGGGCGCGCTGTGTTTCAACCAGGCGCTGCTGGACGCGGGCAATTTGCGTGTGCCACCCGGTGAGGGCGAATGCCATGCCTTCCTCGACGCTTACCCACAGACCGTGATCGAACAAGACCCAGCCACCCTCAGCCTGTCGCTGGTGGTACCCACCGATGCGCTGCGCCCGGCCGTGCGCGACGTGTCCGGCTACCAGACCGGCGGCTTTGCCGGGTTGCTCAACTACGATTTGAGCGGTCTGTACAACGAGTACGGCGACGACAACAGCCGCTTCGGCTCGGCCAATACCGAGGTTGGTTTCAACGCCGGCGACTGGATCGTGCGCAGCCGCCAGGTGCGCACCTGGCAAGATAAGGTGTCGCGCACCACCCACCTGGACGCTTATGCCCAGCGCACCTTTGCCGAACAACAGGCGGTGTTCCAGGCCGGGCAGATCAACCTGTACAACCCGGTGCTGGCCGGCGCGCAAATCACCGGCGCCCAGGTGCTCACCGAAACCGCGCTGCAAGACCAGAACCAGGGCGCGACCATCACCGGCATCGCCAACAGCCCGGCGCAGGTGGAGATTCGCCAGAACGGCACGCTGATTCACTCCACCGTGGTGCCCGCCGGGCCGTTTTCCCTCACCGATGTGCGGCGCTTGAACAGCCGCTCCGATGTGGAAGTTACGGTCAAGGAAACCAGCGGCGAAGCGCGCCGCTTCACCGTGCCCGCCGCCATGCTTGGCCTGGGCTTGCCGGCGCCGGGTTACTCGGTGGCGGCCGGACGGGTGCGCAAGATCGGCGCCAGCGAAGGTGCCGAACCCTGGGTGGTCAGCGGCGGCTGGAGCGGCGCGCTGCACCCGCAGGTCAGCGTTGGCGGCGGCGTGTTGGCCGCTGAGGATTACCGCGCGGTGGGGGCGAACCTGGGCTGGCTGCCGTGGCAGGACAGCCAGTTCCAGGTGTCGAGCCAAATCGCCCAAGCCACCCGTGAGGGCAACGAGCGCGGCGTACAAACCGACCTGTCGTGGTCGCAGCGCCTGAGCGAAAACTGGGCGATTACCACCGCCGGTTCCTGGCGCACCTTGGGCTATCGCGACCTGGAGGACTCGACCTACACCACGCAAACCCGCGAGCAACGTCGCTCCCGGTATCGCGACCAGCAAAGTGCCACGGCGTCCTGGTCGCACCCGCTGCTCGGCGCGTTCAGTGCCGGGATCTCACGCTCGTCCTCGTTTACCGGCGAAAACAGCAGCCGCGCACTGGCGTCATGGGGCACCAGCTTCGGACGCGTGTCGGTTTCCGCAAGTGCCGAGTGGCAAGTCGGTGGCCGCCAGCAAAGTGATGACAGTGTTTACCTGAACATCAGCGTGCCCTTGGGCGAAAACCGCCGAGGCCGCGCCTGGGCCCGAAACTCCGGGGGTGATCACCGCATCGGCGCGGGGGTCAGCGAGCAGCTCAACGACCAGTTGAGTTACCAGGTCGGCGTTGAGCGCGACAGCCGCGACCAGGAAGTGGAGTCGTCCATCGGCGTCTCGGCGCTGCCCTATTACAGCCAGTTGGACTTCAACTACACCCGCAACAACCAGGAGCGTTCCAGCTATCAGGGCGGCGCGCGCGGCGGCGTGGTGCTGCACGGCGACGGCGTAACGTTTTCGCCCTACCCGGTGCGCGAAACGTTCGCGGTGATGGCGGTGGGCGACATGGCCGGGATCAAGGTCAGCACCCCCAGCGGCCCGGTGTGGACCGACTGGCAAGGCCAGGCCGTAGTGCCGCAACTCAGCCCGTACGGACGCAGCCCGGTAGAAGTGCAAACCCGCTCGTTGCCGCGCAACGCCGACATCAGCAATGGCCTGGCAGTGCTGTCGGCCGGGCGTGGCGCGGTGGACCGGGTCGAGTTTGGCGTGGCGCTCACTCGCCGTGTACTGCTCACCGTCACCACCGTAGACGGCCAGTCGTTGCCCCGTGGTGCAGCGGTCAGCACCGCCGACGGCGAGTTCGTGACCCTGGTACAGGAAGGAAGCCAAGTGTTTTTGCCGGACGTACTCGACCGCCGCGAACTGTGGATCAGTGCACCCGGCCAACCCCGTTGCCGCTTGAGTTACACACTGCCCGAGCGCGGCGACCCCGAGGTGTATTTCGAAACCGCACCGGCGCGGTGCCAACCATGAGGAGCCTCACCATGGGCCTGAAACCTGCCTTGTTGTCAGTGAGCCTGTTGCTGGCCGCGAACGCCTGGGGCGTGGACGAGTGCCAGTTGAACCTGAGCGAAACCCGCGTCGATTTCGGCCAGATGAACCGCGCCGTCACGCCGGGTACGCCGCCGGAACGCCTGCTGGGTGAACGCCGTGTGAGTCTGGCCTTGAACTGTCCCAACCCGACCGACTTGAGCCTGTTCTATCGCGGTTTGGCGGCGGGCAGCGAGCGCTTCCAGTTTACTCAGCGCGGCAGCTACAGCCTGCGGGCCAGCGATGCGCTGGTCGACGGCCAGGCTGTGGAGTTGGGGTTGTTGCCCGGCAGCGGCCAACCCCCCGTCAGCACCGGTTCAACGCTGCGCTGGCGTCCTGAGCACGGCATTGTGCCGATGCGCGCCGGCATACCGGTCAGCGGGCGAAGCCTGTCGCTGCAACTGGACCTCAGCGCCTGGGCCACGGACGACGCCTTGCGCGTCAGCGATGCGGTCACCTGGGACACCAGCGGCCTACTCGATGCGATCAACGCCGGCCGCTCGCGGGAGTTGCGCCTGCAAGCCCGCTTCGCCCCGGCAGCCTGCACACCGAGCCTGTCCAACGGCGGCACGGTGGCGTTCGGCAAGTTGTCGGTGATGGACCTCAATCCAGACAAGGAAACCGTCCTGCCCGCCCCCTGGTGGTGAGCGTGGCCTGCGACGCACCTGCCGCTTTTGCCCTGCGCATGCAGGACAACCGCCAGAACTCGGCCACCGGTCCCAGTGACGAAACCACTTACGGCCTGGGGCTCGATGCGCGCCAGCAGAAAGTCGGGCGCTATCGGTTGATCTTCGACCCGACGCGCGCCACCGCCGATAGCTACCCCCAGCTCTACGGCACCGACTCCCCCACGGGCGCACAGCCCTGGAGCAGCGCGAGTACCAGGTCGACAGCGATTGGTGCCAGCCGCTTTTTCGGTTTCAGCGACAGCGCCGGCAGCACCAGCGGCCCTGCGCCGATTCAACAACTCAGTGCCACGGCGAGCCTGGAAGCGGTGATCGCACCGCTGGGTTCGCTGGACCTGGGCAATGAGGTGCGCCTCGACGGCGCCGCAACCCTCGAAATCCACTACCTCTAGGAGCGTTTGCATGAACAACATCCTGCTGTCTTTGGCCTCTTTGGCCCTGCTCTGCGGCAGCGCGCACGCCGCGTCCACCGTCGACCTGGCCGTCACCGGCCTGATCACGCCCATGGCCTGTACGCCGCTGCTGTCCGGCGGCGGGCTGGTGGACTTCGGCAAGATCTCGCGCAACGACCTCAACGTGACCAACGGCACCCGCCTGCCCCACAAGTACCTGACCCTCACGGTCAACTGCAACGCCGCCGGGCGCTTCGCCCTGCGTATGCGCGATAACCGCGACGGCACCGCCCACGTCAACAGCGAGATTTTCTACGGCCTGGGGCTGGACACCAGCGGCAACAAGATCGGCGTGTACTCAGTGAGCTTCGACCCCAAGCAAACCGTGGTCGATGACCTGGCGGTGGTGTACGGCACCGAATCCACCACCGGTGGCCTGGCGTGGCGCACCGCCAACCTCAACCCCATCGACGTCGGCTCGCGCAGCCTGCTCGGCTTTACCGACGTGGTGGGCAGTACGGCCGGCCCGTCGGCCATTCAAACCCTGACCAGCACCCTGAAGCTGGAGGCCACGATCAACGCCCGGCAGAACCTGGACCTCAGCGTGGAAACGCCGATGGACGGGTCGGCCACGTTGGAAGTTGTGTACCTGTAACCCTTGTTTTTTCCCTAAACCCTGTAGGAGCAACACCATGAGCATCATCCGTAACGTTCTGATCACGGCACTGCTGGTCAACACCGGCCATGCCGTCGCGGCGTCCAGTGTCGACCTGAGTGTCAAGGGCACGATTACCCCGAGTGCCTGCACACCCGCCCTCTCCAACGGCGGCCTGGCGGATTTCGGCAAGATTGCCGCCAAGGATCTGCGACCGACGCTACCCACCTACCTGCCTAGGCAGGACATGGAGTTCAGCGTGACCTGCGATGGCGCGACGCTGTTTGCCATCGAGTCCAAGGACAACCGTGAAGGCAGCGAATACAACATCGACTACTACAACTTCGGCCTCGGCCTGATCAATGGCAGTGAAAAACTCGGCTGGGTCGGGGTAGCTATGTCGGGGCCGGTGGCCGATGGGGTGAATGTGCGCGCCATTGGCTCGCGGGACGGTGGCGTCACCTGGGACCGTGAGAGCTCATTCATGGACGACGGCATGAGTACTGTCGCCGAACTGAACACCTTGGTCCCGATCCCGGTGCAACGCCTCACGACAGCCCTGCAGGTCGCAGCCGGCATCGCGCCCGCCCAGAACCTGACCTTGACCAATGAGGTGCCTATCGACGGTTCCATCACCATGACGGTTCGCTACCTGTGAGCCTCGACTTTCCGGACATAGGAGCGACACGTGAGTAAGTCCCTCAATACCCTGATCGCCAGCTTGTTGTTAGCGGGCAGCGGCTCCAGCTTCGCGGCCTCCAGCATCGACCTGAGCGTGCGCGGTTTGATCACGCCCAGCGCGTGCGCCCCCAGCCTTGGCAATGGCGGCCAGTTTGATGTCGGCAAGATTGCCGCCAAAGACCTCAAGGTCAACGAATACACACTGATTGATGAAATGCTCACGCAACTGACTGTGACCTGCGAAGGGCCAACCTTGATGGCCATTGAGCCAAAGGATAACCGGGCAGGTTCGCAAGTTACGGGCGACCCACTCGACTTTGGCCTGGGGTTGATCAACGGCAATGAAAAGCTCGGCGCAATCTCGACACTTGTCGAGTATGCGACCGCCGATGGCGTCGCTGGCAGGGCAATTGATTCCGCCGATGGTGGCGTAACATGGGGCCGCCACCGCTCCCTGAGCCCAGGCCAACTCACTTCGGTTGCCAACACCACGACCTACGCCCCGATCCCGGTGCAAGTGTTCGAGACACGAATGAGCGTGACAGTGCTCATCGCACCGGCTAGCAGCTTGACCCTGACCGAGGAAGTGCCGATCGACGGTTCGATCACGTTGACCGTGCGCTACCTCTAAACCCTCTCGCTGGTCACCCCGACGTACAGGGCCCGACCCGCACCCAACCCGGCGATGATCGCGCCCAGGCCGATCACGCCGAACACCCAACCGGTGGCTCCCCAGCCACCGGTCCAGTCATGCAGCACGCCCACGGCCAACGGCCCCATGGACGCCAACGTATAGCCGATGCCCTGGGCCATGCCCGACAGGTTGGCAGCCACGTGGGAGTCGCGCGAGCGCAACACGATCAGGGTCAGCGCCAGGCTGAACGTACCGCCCTGGCCCAGCCCCAGCAGAATCGCCCAGCCCCACAACCCTTCCAGCGGCGCAAACAGACAGCCAAACAAGCCGCCGAGGGTGAGCAGCATCACCACCACAATCGCCAGGCGCTGGTCCTTGCCCCGCGTGGCCAGCCACGGTGCGGTCAACGCGCTGAGCAATTGCACGATGATCGAACCGGACAGCGCCAGGCCGGCTTCGGTGGCACTCAGGCCACGGCTGATCAGAATCGACGGCACCCAGCCGAACACGATGTAGGCCAGTGACGATTGCAGGCCCATGTACAAGGTGACCTGCCAGGCCAGCGGGTCCCGCAGCAACCCCTTCACCCGATAGGCCACTTGATGGGCGCCGTGTTTTTGCCCGACTTGCGGCAACCAGAACAGCGCCGCCACCAGCGCCGGCACGATCCAGAAGCCCAGCCCGAGGGTCCAACTGTCACCGAAATAATGACTCAATGGCACTGTGGCCCCTGCCGCCAATGCCGCGCCGAGGCACAGCGCCATGGTGTAGACACCGGTCATGGTGCCCGCCTGTTTGGCGAAGTCGCGCTTGACGATCCCCGGCAGCAGCACGCCGATGATACCGATGCTCGCGCCTGCGATCAGACTGCCGGCAAACAACCCGGCCTCACCGAACGCACTGCGCACAATGATGCCTGCGGCCAGCGTCAGCAAAATCCCCAGCACCACGCGCTCGGCGCCAAAACGCCGCGCCAGGATCGGCGCCAGCGGCGCGAACAGGCCCAGGCACAGCACCGGCAAGGTGGTCAGCAAACCGGCCCTGGCGGCCGACAGCCCGAGGCTGGCCGACACGTCACTGAGCAACGGCGACAAGCTCGACAGCGCCGGGCGCAGGTTCATTGCCACCAGGACCAGCCCCATGATCAGCAACCACGGGCGGCTCACCACCGGCGGGCGGTGTTGCACCACTTCGTCGTCGGCTTCGGCGTCGATCAACAGTTCTTCAAGCTTGGTTTCAGAGGTCATGGATCAACTGCCGGCAGAGGGATGGGCGTTTGCCCTGATCACTGGATGAAAAGCCCCACAGCCTATTCGGACGCGCCTACAAGAGCAACGCACTAGGGTTCTTAGGCAGGAAAAGGAGCAGTATTTTCGATTGGTAAAATTACCCTCTGAGGGTAATTATTGGACTCAGGTGTCTTATGGAAAAGTACACACCTCATTACGATTTGGCGGTGATAAAGGCGGATGTGAGGCGGCTTGGCAGGAGAGCGTTTACCCAGACAGCACAACGGTGCGGCCGGGAACTCCACTTCAGTATCAAGGAGATGCAGCATGCCATCTATGAGTTACAAAACTGGATGTTGTACAAGTCGATGACCACTCATAGGGACCATCGAATTTGGCAGGACGTGTATCACACGCACTCAAAAGATAGGGAGATTTACATCAAGGTCACTTACTCTCCGGACGGTGACCCTCCGGTGATCTCCTTCAAGGAGAAGAACCTATGAAGGTAAAAAATTGCTACATCTGTGGCGCCCCCGACGCGTTGCATTATTTTGAGGGCCGTAGTGAAACAATCAGGGTCAAAGGTATGGAGCGCCGGGTAGACAATCTTTCTGGCTGGGAATGTCACGTATGCGGCGACGGCTTTTGGGACCCTGATACCGATAGTGCGGACCGTTATGGAGAAGCAGGCGATGAACTCGTCATAGCTGCCCAAAAGATGATTGGCGCGGAGATGAAACGTATCCGCCGCAAATTGCACCTTACCCAAAAAGAGGCGGTGAAATTGCTGTCCGGTGGCGGCCACAACGCCTTCTCTCGCTACGAACGTGGCGAGCTTCTTCCCCCCAAGCCGCTGGTATTACTGATGCGGTTATTGGATCGTCACCCGCATTTGCTGGCGGATGCAGAAGTCTTAGCCGAAGGCGCTGACATGCGTGGCGCCTTCACCTACATCGTGGACAACGACGCAGAAGCACTCAAAGCGTCCTAGCCCCAAAAAAACAAACCCGGCACAGGGCCGGGTTTGTTTGTTCAACCCTCGATCAATGCAAAATCTGGCTCAAGAACAACTTGGTCCGGTCATTCTGCGGGTTGTCGAAGAAGTCATTCGGCGCCGCCTGTTCGACGATCTCGCCCTTGTCCATGAAGATCACGCGGTTGGCCACGGTGCGCGCAAAGCCCATTTCGTGGGTCACGCACAACATGGTCATGCCGTCTTCCGCCAGGCCGATCATGGTGTCCAGTACCTCTTTCACCATCTCCGGGTCGAGTGCCGAGGTCGGCTCGTCGAACAGCATGATTTTCGGCTTCATGCACAAGGCACGGGCGATCGCCACACGCTGTTGCTGGCCGCCGGACAATTGCCCCGGAAACTTGTGGGCCTGCTCCGGGATGCGCACGCGCTCCAGGTAGTGCATGGCGATTTCTTCGGCCTTGCGCTTGGGCATCTTGCGCACCCACATCGGTGCCAACGTGCAGTTCTGCAGGATGGTCAAGTGCGGGAACAGGTTGAAGTGCTGGAACACCATGCCGACTTCGCGGCGGATCGCTTCGATCTGCTTGAGGTCGTTGGTCAGTTCCACACCGTCCACCACGATGCGGCCCTGCTGGTGTTCTTCCAGGCGGTTGAGGCAGCGGATGGTGGTGGACTTGCCCGAACCGGACGGGCCGCACAGCACGATACGCTCGCCCTGCTTGACGTTGAGGTTGATGTCTTTCAACACGTGGAACTGGCCGTACCACTTGTTGACGCCCTGCATCTGGATAATGCCTTCAGGGCTCACAGGCTGTTTGATCGCTTCGCTCATAACATCAACTCCTAACGCTTGTGGCCTGTGTCGAGCTTGTGTTCCAAATGAATGGAATAGCGCGACATACCAAAACAGAAAATCCAGAACACCAGGGCGGCGAACACGTAGCCTTCAGTGGCCATGCCCAACCATTTAGGGTCGGCGGCGGCTTGCTTGACGCTGTTGAGCAGGTCGAACAGACCGATGATGATCACAAGGCTCGTGTCCTTGAACAGCGCGATAAACGTGTTGACGATGCCGGGGATCACCAGCTTCAGGGCTTGCGGCAAAATCACCAGGCCCATCGAACGCCAGTAGCCCAGGCCCATCGCAGCAGCCGCTTCGTATTGGCCTTTGGGAATCGCCTGCAAGCCGCCGCGCACCACTTCGGCCACATAGGCCGATTGGAACAGGATCACGCCGATCAGTGCGCGCAGCAGCTTGTCGAAGTTCATGCCTTCGGGCAGAAACAACGGCAGCATCACCGACGCCATGAACAGCACGGTGATCAACGGTACGCCTCGCCAGAACTCGATGAAGGTCACGCAGAGCACACGAATCGCCGGCATGTTCGACCGTCGCCCCAACGCCAGTACGATGCCCAGCGGCAATGCACCGGCGATGCCGACAGTGGCGATGACCAGGGTCAGCATCAAGCCGCCCCATTGGTTGGTAGGCACGTTGGCCAGGCCAAGGATGCCGCCGTGCAACAGGAAGAACGCGATGATCGGATACAGCACGAGGAAGCTCAGGCCATAAACCGCCTTGCGCTGGAAGCGCGAAATGAACAACGGCGCTGCGCCGACAATCGCCAGCCACACGGTGAGGTCCACGCGCCAGCGCAGGTCGACCGGGTAATAGCCGTACATGAACTGCCCGAAGCGCTGTTGGATAAACACCCAGCAGGCGCCCTCCTTGGTGCAATCGGCTTGGGTGGTGCCGATCCAGTTCGCGTCGAAAATGGCCCACTGCAAAAGCGGCGGTACCACCAAATAGACCAGGTAGATCGCCAGCAACGTCAGCAGGGTGTTGAGCCAACTGGAAAACAGATTGGCGCGCATCCATGCCATCGGGCCGAATACCTTGGCCGGAGGCTGCATGTCAGGTTTGAAAGTATGCGTACTCATGGGTGTTTCCTCACCGCTCAATCAGCGCAATGCGCTTGTTGTACCAGTTCATCAGCAGGGAAATACTGATGCTGATCGCCAGGTACACGCTCATGGTGATGGCAATGACTTCAATCGACTGGCCAGTCTGGTTGAGCACCGTGCCGGCAAACAACGAAACCATCTCCGGGTAACCAATACCGGCGGCCAGCGATGAGTTTTTCGCCAGGTTAAGGTATTGGCTGGTCAGCGGCGGAATGATCACCCGCAGGGCCTGCGGGATGATGACCTTACGCAGCGTCGGCCCCGGGCGCAGGCCCAGGGAGCGTGCGGCTTCGGTCTGGCCGTGGCTCACCGATTGAATACCCGAGCGCACGATCTCAGCGATAAACGCAGCCGTGTAGACGGTCAGCGCAAGGGTCAGCGCCAGCAGTTCGGGGATCAATACCCAGCCGCCGACAAAGTTGAAACCTTGTAACTTAGGCATTTCCCAGTGCAGGGGTGCACCGAACACCAACGCGCACAACGTGGGGATCACGATGAACAACGCCAGGCCCGCCCAGAATTTATGGAACGGTACGCCGGTGGCCTCAAAACGCTTGTTGGCCCAACGCGCCATCAGCACGATCGCCACGATCGCCACGACAACGCTGACCACAAACGGCCAAAAACCTTCAGCCGCCAGCGCGGCCGGCATATTCAAGCCCCGAGCGCTCATAAAGAACGTGTCGGCAAAGTTATGGCTGTTGCGCGGCAACGGCATGGTCAAAAACACTGCGAAATACCAGAACAGGATCTGCAGCAGCGGCGGGATGTTGCGGAACACTTCCACATACACGGTGGCGAGCTTGTTGATCATCCAATTCGGCGACAATCGCGCCACGCCAATGATGAACCCGAGCACTGTTGCCAGGATTACGCCGATAAAGCTCACCAGCAAGGTATTGAGCAATCCGATCACAAAGACTCGGGCATAGCTGTCCGATTCGGTGTAGTCGATCAAATGCTGCGCGATGCCAAACCCGGCACTGCGTTCAAGAAAGTCGAAACCCGAGGTGATGCCTCGGTGTTGCATGTTGGTCTGGGTATTGTGGAAGAGGTACCAGCCCAGCGAGACCACCGCCACAATCGTGATGATCTGGAAGAGCCACGCACGCACTTTAGGGTCGCTGAAGCTGAGCTTCTGCTTGGGTGCGCCGATTTGTTTTTGCATGAAATGCCCCGAAAATAATGGAACAGAACATCACCCGGCGGTTGGCCCACCGGGTGACAGAACCATCAGCGATCAGCGCACAGGGGGTGCGTATTGAATGCCGCCGTTGTTCCACAGCGCGTTCAGGCCACGGTCGATTTCCAGCGGGGTGCTCTTGCCCAGGTTGCGCTCGAACACTTCACCATAGTTACCGACTTGCTTGACGATCTGTACAACCCAGTCTTTCTTCACTTTCAGGTCTTTGCCGTATTCGCCGTCGGCACCGAGCAGACGTGCAACGTCCGGGTTCTTGGTGGACTTGGCTTCAGCTTCAACGTTTTTCGAGGTGATACCGGCTTCTTCAGCGTTGAGCATGGCGTAGCCAACCCAGCGCACGATGGCCAGCCACTCGTCGTCGCCGTTACGCACGACTGGGCCCAATGGCTCTTTGGAAATGGTTTCCGGCAGAACCACGTAGTCCTTCGGCGCGGCCAGCTTGCTGCGCTGGGCGAACAGTTGGGACTTGTCGGAGGTCAGCACGTCGCAGCGCCCGGATTCCAGCGATTTGGCGCTTTCGTCGGAGGTGTCGAAGGTGATCGGGGTGTATTTCAGGTTGTTGCCGCGGAAGTAGTCGGAAACGTTCAGCTCAGTGGTGGTACCGGCCTGGATGCAGATGGTTGCACCGTCCAGTTCCTTGGCACTTTTCACGCCCAGCTTGTTGTTTACCAGGAAGCCGATGCCGTCGTAGTAAGTGATGAAGCCTGGGAATTTCAGGCCCATGCCGGCATCGCGGGAGCTGGTCATGGTGGTGTTACGGGACAGGATGTCGACTTCGCCCGACTGAAGCGCGGTGAAACGCTCCTTGGCGTTCAACTGGCTGAATTTGACCTTGGTCGCGTCGCCGAAAACGGCAGCGGCCACAGCGCGGCACACGTCAGCATCGATCCCGAGGATCTTGCCGCTGGCATCCGGCACCGAGAAACCCGGCAGGCCGTCACTCACGCCACATTGCACAAAGCCTTTCTTCTGCACGGCATCCAGGGTGGCGCCGGCTTGGGCGAAACCGCTGACACCCAGTACAGCCGCCGCAGTGACGATGGCCAGGGTGGATTTCAATACCTTCATTCAAACCTCCAGTTTGCTCTTGTTGTGTCGGAGCTCGAACCTCAGCGCACCCTTATGAGGCGATATCGACCCGTGTTGGCTTTTTTTAGGGTCAAGCGGCATGAAGTTGTCGCAGTAATTCCAGTTGCTATCCCACAGGCGGCAGTCACTGATAGTGTTACCGTCCCGAGATAGCGCTGACATCGTTCAACACATAGCAAGGCGCGTACCAGAGTGTCGGCTGAGCCGATTCAGCCCACGGTCAATAGAAAAAGATTCAACCGTGCGACATCTTCTTAACAGATCAACCTGTCGCGCACCGTTCCGTCGCACTTAATCGGAGCGCGCGCACATTAATGGAGCAGACATGACCGACCCCTTGATTCTTCAGCCCGCCAAGCCCGCAGACGCCTGCGTTATCTGGTTGCATGGCCTGGGTGCCGATCGCTACGACTTCCTGCCGGTGGCCGAAGCGCTGCAGGAAAGCTTGCTGACCACCCGTTTCGTTTTGCCCCAGGCACCGACCCGTCCGGTGACGATCAACGGTGGCTACGAGATGCCCAGTTGGTACGACATCAAGGCCATGAGCCCCGCGCGCTCCATCAGCCTGGAAGAGCTGGAAGTCTCGGCCAAAATGGTCACGGATTTGATCGAAGCGCAGAAGAGAACCGGAATAGACGCGTCGCGCATTTTCCTCGCCGGTTTCTCCCAAGGCGGCGCCGTGGTTTTCCACACCGCATTCCTGAATTGGGAAGGCCCGCTGGGTGGCGTGATCGCCCTCTCCACTTATGCGCCGACCTTCGGTGATGAACTCGAATTATCCGCCAGTCAGCAGCGTATTCCGACGCTGTGCCTGCACGGTCAATACGACGACGTGGTGCAAAACGCCATGGGCCGCAGCGCCTACGAGCATCTGAAGACCCGTGGTGTCACCGTGACATGGCAGGAATACCCAATGGGCCACGAAGTGTTACCCGAGGAGATACGTGATATCGGTGCCTGGTTGACCGCTCGCCTGGGCTGAAAACCACGGTTTATGTAGCCGTATGACAGACGCACTACGCCGCGCCCGATTCTTGCATTACACTGGCCGGCGTACATTCCTTAACCAATTAATGAGATCACCGTGCTCGAAGCACTCAAGAAGATGTTCGGCAAAAGCGAGGCCGAGCCGCTCGCGCCTGTTCCCACTGCTCCTGTCCCTACTGCCGGCAGCCGCAATGACGGTAAACAGCCCGAGCGAGCTGCGCCTGTCGCCCAGCCGTCGACGCCTACGGTGACCGCGCCTGAACCGGCAACAGAAGCCGCACCGGCCCCCAAGCCACGCCGCGAACGTGCGCCCAAACCGCCCGTGATTCCTTGGAAACTCGAAGACTTCGTCGTCGAGCCCCAGGAAGGCAAGACCCGCTTCCACGACTTCAAACTGGCCCCGGAACTGATGCATGCCATCCAGGACCTGGGTTTCCCGTACTGCACGCCGATCCAGGCGCAGGTGCTGGGCTTCACCCTGGCCGGCAAAGACGCCATCGGCCGTGCCCAGACCGGCACCGGCAAGACCGCCGCGTTCCTGATCTCGATCATCACCCAGCTGCTGCAGACGCCGCCACCGAAAGAGCGCTACATGGGTGAACCGCGCGCGCTGATCATCGCCCCGACCCGCGAGCTGGTGGTGCAGATCGCCAAGGACGCCGCCGACCTGACCAAGTACACCGGCCTCAACGTCATGACGTTCGTCGGTGGCATGGACTTCGACAAGCAGCTCAAGCACCTCGAAGCCCGTCACTGCGACATCCTGGTGGCGACACCGGGCCGCCTGCTGGACTTCAACCAGCGCGGCGACGTGCACCTGGACATGGTCGAAGTGATGGTGCTGGACGAAGCCGACCGCATGCTCGACATGGGCTTTATCCCACAAGTGCGTCAGATCATTCGCCAGACCCCGCCGAAATCCGAGCGTCAGACCCTGTTGTTTTCCGCAACCTTCACCGAAGACGTGATGAACCTCGCCAAGCAGTGGACCACCGACCCGTCCATCGTCGAGATCGAAGCGGAAAACGTCGCCAGCGAAAACGTCGAGCAACACATCTACGCCGTGGCCGGTGCCGACAAGTACAAGCTGCTCTACAACCTGGTCAACGACAACGGTTGGGAGCGCGTGATGGTGTTCGCCAACCGCAAGGACGAAGTGCGCCGCATTGAAGAGCGTCTGGTGCGGGATGGGGTCAACGCTGCGCAACTGTCCGGCGATGTGCCGCAACACAAGCGCATCAAGACGTTGGAAGGCTTCCGCGAAGGCAAGATCCGCGTATTGGTGGCCACCGATGTGGCGGGGCGTGGGATTCACATTGATGGCATCAGCCATGTGATCAACTTCACCCTGCCAGAAGTGCCGGACGACTATGTACACCGCATTGGCCGCACTGGCCGTGCCGGGGCGGCGGGTGTGTCGATCAGCTTTGCGGGTGAGGATGACTCATATCAGTTGCCGTCGATCGAGACGCTGCTGGGGCGCAAGATCAGCTGCGAGACGCCGCCGACGCACTTGCTGCGGGCGGTGGAACGTAAGCGGCCTTAAGCTTTGCTCCTGATAGAAAAGCAGGCCTGTGAGCGCCTGCTTTTTTTCGCTTTTTTTCAGCCGCCATGAATCATACCGACGAGCTCATGACGTTTGTTGGTAAGCCTCAGCTACAATCGGCTTGCGGATACGCCTCGTCTCAGCCCAGAAGGACTGATAAAAGCGGCTGGCGCTATGCGACATATCAACGAATTGCCGCATCGTCATCTGTGGCTGTTGTTGTCCTCCACCCTCGTCAGCAACCTCCTGCGACTCTGACGCCAGGGCAACATAGCGCGCATTAAAAGAGCGCATCAAATTCGTCGTTCTAATGAAGGCTCGGATGGAACCAAACGCTTTGCTGCCGGGACTTATTCGATTATTGATTTTAAAAGTGCGACCGCTGAATGACTTGATCAGACTTCTCATGCCCTCGCGTGCTGGAAGGTCGGTCCCCGCCGAAAAAGCGCTTCGCCTCCCAACATCTACAGCTCTTTTCCCAGCCTGATAGGCTTTGCTCGCAGCCCCCCAAGCGTTGTACGTGCTGGCGCTCCATGAAGCCATTGAAAAGCCGAAAGCTGCCCACCCCAAATTACGGATGTGATGGGAACGGTCCCACCCATTCGCCCCATCTACCGCCTCGATGCCCAATGCCGCTACCCCTAACGTGCTGCCGATGACACCCATTGCCGTTCCGACGGTCCCCACTATCTGGGCTGCAGTAGCAGCGGCTAAACCGATTGCTGCAATGCCTGCCACACCAATCCCCAGCGCAACAACCCCTAATGCCAGCGCCGCGCCAGTGAACACCCACTTCAACCAATTCGGAAACAACCCGCTGGGGTCGCTTTGGTTGATCGGGTCACCGTTGCAGTAGCCGTATGCGTTGATGCCCGCATGGAAGGGGCTTAGCGGATCGGGGGACAAGAACATCTTTAGATCCGGGTCATAGGCGCGCTGCCCATTGCCCAGATGATAGAGGCTCACCGACAAGTCAAATCGCTCGCCGTTGAAACCGGGGACTTGAAGGTCTGCCAAAGTGCGCACCTTGCCATCGTTGAGGGGGATGGTCGTATCACCGTAGGCGGTGCAATTCCGGCTGACATGAGGCTGACCTGGCGCAACCAAACCACGCACACTTCCAGCAGCGTCGTTCACATGCAGTTGAGGGCCATCCACTCCCCCACTGCGTAACACCAAATGCTCCGCAGCCTCAAAATAACGCACCTTTTTACTGCCCTCGGCCAGCGTATCGAGACGATCGCCCACATAAGCCAGGCTCACGGCTGGCTCCGCGCCACGGGTAGCAACTACCTGGCGGCCTTCTGCGTTGTACTGGTAGCGAATGCTTTGCGTATTGTTTTGCACGTGGATCAACTGATCATACCCGTCGAATGTGTACACCTGACCTTGCTGGCCGCTTAGCAAGTTGCCCGCGGGGTCATAGGTCAGTGTCTTATCCTGAACAGGATTGGTATGGGTCAGACGCATCAGTTGGGTCGGATCCGGCCCTGTGAAAAAACGCTGACACACGTCTTGAGAGCCACCGACAAACGTCGTGACCACACGCGTGAGGTTATCGAGGGAATCAAAGGTAAACTGTTGCCCGGTAATACCACGCCCCTGTCGGTCAAGCGGGTGCTCGCTACCTTGGCACTTATAGTCCTTCAACCGTCCAAAAGCGTCGTACTCGTACGATTCACCAGTCACCACCGTCCCGTTCGCCCCCCGCATAGACCGCGTCGCCAATAAGCCACTGGGGTGATAGGTGCTGGTCAAGGTCTTTAACAAGACACCATTTTGCTCAAATCGACGTTCACCTTCACGCCCCAACAAGTCAAAGGTGATTTTAGTGTCAACCCGTGTGGTGCCATGCGTAGTGATCAGGGTATCGGGCTGTCCGAAAGCATTGTAGCGCTGCTCCACGATAAGCGATCCAGCAGTCATCTTGATAAAACGTCCTTGCAGGTCGTAATCATATTGACTGCGCTGACCATCAGCAGCGGTGTGGTGCAGCATACGTCCTGCTGGAGAGTGGCTATATCCAACCGTTAACACACTACCGTTGGCCGTATGAACTTCGCTCTTGGGAAAGCCGGATTTATCATAGAGCAACTCGTGGACCAAGCCTGCCGAAGTGGAGCGCTTCAGGCTGGCATCGGTAGGATTGAACAGAAAATCCTGGTCGGGATGCCCCGCCAGTTTCACCTGCTCAACCACATCAAGCTGTTTGTCATAGAGCAGCGTTTGGACAGCACCTTGAGGAGACGTCCGAGTGACCGGCTCCGTCCAGTTGGTTTCATAGCCGAAGGTTGTTGCAGCCGCCTTGCCCCTGGCTTGCGAGGTCAATCGCCCAAGGCTGTCGTAGCTGCGTGTAGCCACTTCTATGCCGTTGATCGTGATGGCTGTTACGTGATCCTCGCTGGTTCCGGACGCGTAGGCCATTACCTGCTCTCGCACCGGGCTCCCATCGGCGGGCACTTCACGGACCCGCACTACTCGGTCGAAAGCATCATAGAAAAAATGATCAGTACGTTTATTGCCTTTGTCTTCACGGGTAGTGCAACGGCCCAAACCGTCGTAGGTGCTGGACTCCATCTCAACGGAATTATCTTGGGTATCAAGGCGATTGACCTTAGCCGGTTGGCCAAATTCATTGAAAACCGTCTCTTGCCTTTCGCCACCGACGGTACCTGTCAGCCTACGGTTAAGCTGCGGATCGTAGTCGTCAATCGATACGCTGCCATCCGGATTAATGGTGCTGCTGCTATCGCCCCAAGGGTTATAGGTATAAAGGCTCTTCAGCGTCCTGGTGCCGTCTGGCAGATGATCCGTCTTTACTGACTCAACCTGTCGCCCTTGTGCATCATAAGCCCACGACCCCGCATGAACCTCTACGTCACCCGCCAGCAATTCAGCCTCCGATACCCGGCGGCCTATACCATCAAAATAGGTGATCGCACGATTGCCTTGCGCATCGGTTGTCACCAGATGGGCGTTTTTCTGACCTGCCTTGAAATGATAGGCATACGTGCGCCCAGCCTGCTGCGGTGTTCCGGCAGAGGTTATCTCCGACACCATCCGCCCACTTGCATCGAACACCATCGCCAAAGAGCAATTACCGTCCCCTGTCACCGACAGCAGATTACGGGTGACCAACGAGAGGGTACGCACCGACTCCAGCGATTGCCCCTCACGCCCCACCAGCTCGCGCGTTTCTGTCAGCGTGTCACCGGTAACGGTGTAGCTGAATTTGCTGCACAGTGACTGTCCGTCGATAGTGCAGGTGCTGGTCTTCAACCGACCGGCAAGTGCCACGGGCGTGTCGAAATAGGTTTGCTGCTGGCTGAACGCTGCGGCCTGAGTAATCGACTGCTGCACAACAACGTAGAGGGTGCCTGTCGCCGGCACGCGGGTGTGGGTGTACTCGGTGAGTCGGGCAGCAGGCGTGCCCCCTACAGGGATCAAGCGTTCTTGCTTTATGTAGTGCTGGAATAGATTGTGGGGATCGGCCGGGCACTTGCCGGCCTCTCCAGCGACCGGGTAATAGATGGATTCAGTGCAAACTCCAGATTCTTCAGTACGACTTATCTCATTACCGTAGTCGTCAATCGTTATTTCAACCTTTGTCTCCCGCACCTTACCGCCTGCCAAGAGTGCATAGCGTGTTGTAATGAGTTTGGGCAACTGGAAATTCACGGGCTGCGCCGGAAAGAGCCCGGGCACCACGTTATATTCAATGAGCTTAGTCGTCTCGGTGCCTTCGCGCAGAACGTATTGCTCGGTCAGCAGATGGTATTTGTTATAAGTGTTACGGGTGGTGACCAATATTGAGTCGTTGGGCCCTAAGCATTTCTCTTCAACCGTGTATATATAGTCGCCGCCTATCGTATACGCATTATCTTCATCTTTGTTATAACCACCTATGAAAGGATATCCCGTGAAGCCTTCAGGCGTGCTATAACCGTAGGTTCGAGTCATCGGCGGCTGAAAGGCAGCAGGCGTTACTACCCAACGATTAACCCGCGGAATAAACTGATTCTGCGCGTACGGGTGGCCTCGTTCAGTGTACGTTATCAGTTCGTCCCCACCCGTCGGCGACTGTACTCGCGTAATCGCAATCAAGCCATTGCTGAATTCCGCGTATTGAAACGCATAACCTGCACTTTCGGGCGCGCCACCAACTTCATAAGGTGCCGTGATATTCATGAGACGGCTGCCTGTTACCGTAAAGAGCATACGAGCATAACGACCACCATCGATGCGCGTATCAACGGACTGAATCCGACGCCCAGAATAAACCAACTTCAACAGTACAACTTGATCATCATCCAGCACCTGTTCAAGCGCATCATTGTCATCGTAACGAAAATGCAAGCGCTCTCCGCTTTCAAACTCGATTAACGAAGTTCTATAGGGTGCAACACTACTGGTACGTGTTAACACCTCACGAACACCATCTTTATAAACAACATGCAATGTACTAGCATCGGGCCGCGTCACGACCAAGTCTTTGAGCTTACGATCTTTGAACTGCAGTGTATTACCCACCGACGGAAGTCCGTGAGTGCTGAATCGCTCACCGGTGGACAAGGTAAATTTTGAGGTATCAAGTTCGAACTGAGTAATACCTATCCTCCATCCCGCACCATAGAATGTATGATTGGGGCTCATCATAGAGAACGATAGAACAACCTCCCGACTCAGCTCTAACGCTCCCTTGGGATAAAGCGTCGCCAGGAGAATACGGGACACATACTGGCCCGTACGGGGGTCAACCTGGCCCTGAAAATACCGACTATGACTAAATGCCTGAGAGTGAAGTTCCATACCACCTCCGAACAGTCGGCTAAGCACACCCACCCAGACGACGCATACTTAAAAACTAGTAAATTCGTAGGAAACCCCTTTATTCTGCGTCGAAATCCTAAGCCTAATTACATTACCAAAATTATCCACTGCACTTAACACCCCACGATTACCTGAATCAGTATAAGGAAAAAGCTCCTGAGTCACTCTTATCGCTCGTAGATTGGTATTAAATTTTCCGTAACTTACACGATGATGGGCTGGCGCCGGATATTGACTAGACCATATATCAGAAATCAGAATATCTTCAAATGAATTATCCTTCCCAAAAAGAACCCCCATCTTATTGGCTTTCTCACCGACAAAAGCGCCCTGATTGCAAAAAATACTCAGAAGATATTTACCCCCTTCACCATCAGCACTTATATATTCATCAAGCGCCAACGTCTCTAAAATCGTCAACCCTGCTGGCAGCAAAATATAATATACCGTAACATTAAAATAAGGACCAACGTATGCACTTTCATCAACATTAACTACAAGCCTGGAAGAGGGCAAAAAATATGGTCTGATGGGCGTAGCTGTAATCGATGAATCTGATGCAGTAGTATAAAAAAGATTACCTTCTATGGCCAGTCTACCCATCAATCGCTGGGGCGTTATAATCGCACTTTCGTCAGCCATCAGAAAAAAATCAAAGATTTCGATAGCAGGATCTATAACATCCAGATCTGCCTTTGCGCCTCCTTCTTCTACTCCACCATCCTGCCATAACCCCGTATCATAGCGATTTTTAGTACGCGATGACGTCCAGCCATCGGGGAGCGCATATGAGCCCGGAACTCCATACCTCAGAATCACTAAGAATTTTTGCTGTGACTCCGTTAAATACCTACGCACCCAGGCCCCATCTTCGAGTTGCTGCTCAATAATCAAATGAAGTTGAACGGGCAACTGATGCCGACCGTTAATATAGGGACCATTAACCACCGTACCACCACTAGGAAGCTCTATCCTAAAGTGCGGAAGCCTATATTTACCTACGAAAGAGTGAGGCACTTTTTTAGTTTTTTCTTTTTTAACGACCTGTTTTTTATTAGTCATATCGCCATCGCCATAGTTTTATTTATGACCTATTAAGCGGGGTGAATTAGACGACAACAACTGTCAACGTTAACAGCAGCCAAGAACCATTCGAAATAAAACCCACAACCGGAGCAGTATATTCGTCCTAAAGAACCCCATGCTTCCAACGATGTGCCGCCGCACGATCGCTGTCCCGCCCGTCCACCCAGCGCGGCCCTTCGCTAGTATTTTCCTTCTTCCAAAACGGCGCCCGCGTCTTCAGGTAATCCATCACAAACGCACAGGCATCAAACGCCGCCTGGCGATGGGCACTGGCGGCCGCCACAAACACAATCGGCTCCCCCGGCTCCAGCGCGCCAATGCGATGCAACACTTCCAACTTGAGCAACGGCCAGCGCTGCTCCGCTTCCACCGCGATCTTGGCCAATGCTTTCTCGGTCATGCCCGGATAGTGCTCCAGGAACATCCCCGCCACATCGAGGCCATCGTTGAAGTCGCGCACATAGCCGACAAAGCTCACTACCGCGCCAACGCCGACATTGGCCGCGTGCATCGCATTCACCTCGGCGCCCGGATCGAACGCCTGGGCCTGCACCCGAATGGCCATGATCAGCCTCCGGTCACGGGTGGGAAGAACGCCACTTCGTCACCCGCCTGCACCGGCTCATCGAGGCTGCACAACTCTTCGTTGCGCGCGCACATCAGGCTGGTCTCGTTGAGCACTGCAAACTCCGGGTCACTGGCCAGCGCGAGGCGAACCGCATCGACGGTGGCGAAATCACCTTCCACTTCCAGCGAATCAAAGCCTACCGCCTCGGCGTAACGCGCAAAAAACAATACGTTGATGCTCATGCCTGGTCCGCCTTGAAATGCCCGCTTTTGCCGCCCAGCTTTTCCAGCAGGCGAATGCTTTCGATGGTCATGCCGCGATCCACCGCCTTGCACATGTCGTAGATCGTCAATGCCGCGACGCTGGCGGCGGTGAGGGCTTCCATTTCCACGCCGGTCTGGCCGGAGAGTTTGCAGCGCGCCAGGATGTGCACCGAGTCTGCGCCGTCGGCGCTCAGTTCGACCTTGACGCCCGTCAACATCAACGGGTGGCACAGCGGGATCAAGTCACTGGTTTTTTTCGCCGCCTGGATCCCGGCGATGCGGGCCACGGCAAACACGTCACCCTTGGGATGGGCGCCGTCGACAATCATTTTCAGAGTCTCGGGCAACATGCGCACGCGCGCTTCGGCCACCGCCTCGCGGAACGTCACAGACTTGTCGGTGACGTCGACCATATGGGCGCGACCTTGGGAATCGAGGTGAGTCAGCACAGGGATACTCCTGATCAGGAGCAGCGATTGTAAACCTTACACACAATAAATGTGGGAGCTGGCTTGCCAGCTCCCACTGTGGCTGTGGTTACAGATGGGATTCGGCGTATTCAGCCAGGATCGAACGTGGAACCCCTTGCAGCGCAATGTGCACGCCGTTCGGGAAGTCTTTGAAGCGTTCCGTCAGGTAGGTCAGCCCGGAGCTGGTCGCGGACAGGTAAGGGGTGTCGATCTGTGCCAGGTTGCCCAGGCACACCACTTTGGAACCAGCGCCGGCACGGGTGATGATGGTTTTCATCTGGTGCGGGGTCAGGTTCTGGCATTCATCGATCAAAATCAGGCTCTGCTGGAAGCTGCGACCTCGGATGTAGTTGAGGGATTTGAACTGCAACGGCACTTTGCTGAGGATGTAGTCGACGCTGCCATGGGTGTTTTCGTCATCCATGTGCAAGGCTTCGAGGTTGTCGGTGATCGCCCCCAGCCACGGTTCCATTTTTTCCGCTTCGGTGCCGGGCAGGAAGCCGATTTCCTGGTCCAGGCCCTGCACGCTGCGGGTGGCGATGATGCGGCGATAGCGTTTGGTCACCATGGTCTGCTCGATGGCGGCAGCCAGGGCGAGGATGGTCTTGCCGGAACCGGCAGCACCGGTCAGGTTGACCAAGTGGATGTCCGGGTCGAGCAGCGCGTACAGCGCCAGGCTCTGGTAGATATCACGCGGTTTCAGGCCCCAGGCTTCCTGGTGCAACAGGGGTTCCTGATGCAGGTCGAGGATCAGCAGCTTGTCGACCTGGATCTCTTTGATCCAGCCCACGAAGCCCTGTTCGTCGACGATGAATTCATTGATATGCACCGCGGGCAGATTTTCGATCAGCTGCACCTGGTGCCAGGTACGGCCATGGTCCTGGCGGGTTTCGACCTTGCTGACGCGATCCCAGAACGAGCCAGTGATCATGTGATAGCCACGGGACAGCATCGACACGTCGTCGACCAGTTGGTCGGTACTGTAGTCCTCGGCCGCGATCCCACACGCTCGGGCCTTGAGGCGCATATTGATGTCTTTGGTCACCAGCACTACGCGCAGGTCCTTGTCGCGGGCGTGCAGGTCGATCAATTGGTTGATGATTTTGTTGTCGTTCAGATTCTCCGGCAGCAGGCTGTTGGGCTCGCTGCGCTTGCTCATCAGAATCGACAGCAAGCCCTTGGGCCCGCCTTTGCCGCGCTGGATCGGTACGCCGACTTCGACGTCCTCTGGCGACGCTTCGCCCAATGTCTTGTCGATCAGGCGGATGGCCTGGCGACATTCGGCGGCAACGCTGTGGTGCCCGCTTTTGAGTTTGTCGAGCTCCTCAAGCACGATCATCGGGATGGCGACGTGGTGTTCTTCGAAGTTGAGCAGTGCGTTTGGATCGTGGATCAATACGTTGGTATCAAGCACATAAAGGATTGGCTGGTCGGAAGAAGGGTTACGTCCATGATCATCCATACTCGGTCACCTTTTGTGGGAGCCAGTCGACGCAATACCTGGGCGGTGCTGCGCCTCGATTCGACCACCGACTGCACCTTAAGTGACGTCAAGCGCAGTGCCCACCTGAGGAGTCTTGGAAGACGCCACCTGTGCTGCAGGTTTCGGCGATCTGACTTCGTAATACCGCAAAACGTGTGACAGAAAAAAGCACTTTGACGCTTTTTTGAAGTTTATTTTTCAGGATGACGAATAGCACTAGCCGAGTACCCCGTACCCCGCTAAAGTCGGAAGTCCGCCTGCTTCGAAATGTCGCACAAAATCACCCCGAAAACGCCTCATCCCCAACAGGAACGGGCATTTCAGCGAAACGCCTCCCGGCAGTCCTGCCAACCCAGCCCACTCTGCGCCGTCGCCTGCAACAGCATGGGTAAAGCCACCCGCGCCTTGTCCTGGGTGTCGTGAAACACAATCACCCCTTTGCGCCACAGCAGCATCAAGGTCAGCACCCGTTGCGCCGATTCATCGGCCTTGAGCTTGCCCGGTTCGTCCTGGGAATCGATGTCCCACAGTGCCACCTGCAAGCCCTGGGCTTGAAAGAAGCCCTGGCTGTCCGCACGACGTTGACCATAGGGCGGACGGAACAGCGGCACGTAGTTTTCCGGCATGAGGTTTTGCGCCAGTGACGCACTGCGGGTGATGGAACTCTGCCAATCCACCCAATGGCTGTGTGAACGGTACTGCCAGCCTTGGGTGCCAACGCACTGGCCCTGGTACAACGCCTGCACATCGGCCACCGAACTGCGCTCGACACGGGTTTGCAGGCTGCTGCCGAGGGCGAAGAACGTGGCGTTCATCTTTTGCTTGCGCAGGTAGTCGGTGAGCCAGTCGGTATTGCCGCTGACCGGCGCGGGGCCGCCGTCAAAGGTAAGCAGGAACAGGCGATCGTTGAATTCATCGCCATTGCGCTCATGGTCGCCGAACCGTGCGATTTCGCTGCTGATCTGCGGGAACAGCGCGGCCTTGCGCAGCAGCTCGTCCAGGTAGCGCTCATGGAACACATGGCTGGGGTTGGCCCAGCCTATATAGAAGGAGTCTTCACTCACCTCGAACTTGCCGGCCTGCTCACGCAGGTCGTCCATGTTCTCTACCAGATAGCAGAACGAGGCGTCGACTTCGCAGCTCTGCTGGGCATACGTGTAGTTCTCCAGCAACCGCTGCCAGAGCTGGCGACGCAGGTCGTCGATGGCGGACAGGTTGATGATCTTCAGGCCCAGGCGCTGCTTGAGCGCGGCGTCATCCTGGTTCTCGCTGGCCAGCAGGCTGTGGGCGAACATGAGGATTTCGGCGCGTGAGGCCACGTCGAACAGCGCCGGGCTGCCGAGTTTTTCGGGCCAGGTGCCACGGTCCAGGCTCGCCACATCCATCGGCGCCGCCTGGGCATTCAGGCATAGCAGGCAAGCCGACAACAAAAGTGCTATTCGCACACGGGGTCTCCCTCTCCAGAGTCACCGGCCATCATAGCGGATCATGCCTATCGCCATCATAGGTGGAGTCAAAACGCCCCAGCCCCTAGAATCCCTCCCACGATTACAGGAGACGACTTCATGCTGATGGTGATTTCACCCGCCAAGACCCTCGATTTCGAGACTGCGCCTGCGACCCAGCGCTTTACCCAGCCGCAGTACCTGGACCATTCCCAGGAGCTGATCGAGCAACTGCGCGCGTTCAGCCCGGCGCAAATCAGCGAATTGATGCACGTATCCGACAAGATCGGCGGCCTCAACGCCGCGCGTTTCGGCAGCTGGACGCCTGCGTTCACGCAGGAAAACGCCAAGCAGGCGCTGCTGGCCTTCAAAGGCGACGTGTACACCGGCCTGAATGCCGAGACGTTCAGCGACGCCGACTTCACCTATGCCCAGGACCACCTGCGCATGCTCTCGGGCCTCTACGGTCTGCTGCGCCCGTTGGACCTGATGATGCCGTATCGCCTGGAAATGGGCACCAAACTGCCCAACGCCCGTGGCAAGGACCTGTACGCCTTCTGGGGCACGCGCATCAGCGAATGGCTCAACGAAGCGCTGGCCGAACAAGGCGATGACGTGTTGCTGAACCTGGCCTCCAACGAGTACTTCTCGGCGGTCAAGCGCACGGCGCTGAACGCGCGGATCATCAACACCGAGTTCAAGGACCTGAAGAACGGTCAGTACAAGATCATCAGCTTCTACGCCAAGAAAGCCCGGGGCATGATGAGCCGCTTTGTGATCGAAGAACGTATCAACGACCCGGCCAAGCTGAAGGAATTCGACGTGCAGGGCTATCGCTTCAATGCGGAGCAGTCGAAGCCGGATAACCTGGTGTTCCTGCGCGATCACGCACCGGAATAAAGCCGAACCCGCCTCTTAAGGCAATGAGATCCAAATGTGGGAGCGGCGGTGCGACGATTCGACTTGCTCGCGAATGCGGCGTGTCAGTCGATAGATTCTTCTCTGATCCACCGCATTCGCGAGCAAGCCCGCTCCCACAGTTTTGATTGCATTTCAACTTCCGAATCGCCATTTTTTTGGCGTCAAAAAATATCTTGATGCATCTCTAACAATTCTTTCACTCGACATCCGTCGTTTTTTTTCGTAGTGGCACCACTTTTTTTAAACACTAGTGGCACAAAACTATCTCCCTCGCCCAACTCCCCACAACTACTGGCCCAAATAGCAAGTGCTATCAATATAATACCAGTGCCATCTTTCCTAATATTTCAAGAAATTTCCGGAAACAGGATGAGCGGCCTGGAACTTCGTCTAAACGCACGGCTCATACCACCGGTAACGAAATTCTCTGTTTCTGTAAGAGATGACTTACATAACGACCCAAGGAAGTAGCGAAGTTGCCCCATCAACTTTGACTCATGGGTCATATCATCAACTGATATGAGTTGAGGGCGGCGATAAGGATGAATTGCTATCCCCTATAGGCCAAGGCAGCGCTTACCTAAATGTGTCAGTGATGACACCCAAGGTGCTGATAAATAAAGGCTTTAAGCCTCTATCTGCACCCTGCGGCACTGGCGTCGGCACCTTCCCCCAGGAAGGCCGGCTGCATTTCAGGGCAAGCCCCAATAACAAGGCCAAGTTGCGCACAACTTGAGTGCAATAGTTAGTCACTCACTAATTAACATGCCTGCACGCGGTAAGTCGGCGTCTATTCGCCCAACTTTCGTGGCATCAGTGACGCTTGCAAACATGAACTCCGGCCAATTATTGGCATGATTAACACAGAGGTAAATGCGATGCGCATCAGCATATTTGGTTTGGGTTACGTTGGCGCAGTGTGTGCCGGTTGCCTGTCTGCCCGTGGCCACGAAGTGGTGGGCGTAGACATCTCCAAGGACAAGATTGACCTGATCAATGCGGGCAAATCGCCAATCGTTGAACCCGGTCTGGGCGAGCTGTTGAGCCAGGGTATTCAGAACGGCCGGCTGCGCGGTACTACCAACTTCGCCGAAGCCATCCGCGACACCGACCTGTCGATGATCTGCGTCGGTACGCCAAGCAAGAAAAACGGCGACCTGGAACTGGATTACATCGAAGCGGTATGCCGCGAAATCGGCCTGGTCCTGCGTGACAAAACCACCCGCCACACCGTGGTCGTGCGCAGCACCGTGCTGCCAGGCACCGTGGCCAACGTGGTGATCCCGATCCTCGAAGACTGCTCGGGCAAAAAAGCCGGCGTCGACTTCGGTGTCGCGGTCAATCCGGAATTCCTGCGTGAATCCACCGCCATCGCCGACTACGACCTGCCACCGATGACCGTCATCGGTGAATTCGACAAAGCCTCCGGCGATGTCCTGCAGTCGCTGTACGAAGAGCTCGACGCACCGATCATCCGCAAGGACATCGCCGTTGCCGAGATGATCAAGTACACCTGCAACGTATGGCACGCCACCAAGGTGACCTTCGCCAACGAGATCGGCAACATCGCCAAGGCCGTGGGCGTCGATGGTCGTGAAGTGATGGAAGTGGTCTGCCAGGACAAAACCCTCAACCTGTCCCAGTACTACATGCGCCCAGGCTTCGCCTTCGGTGGTTCGTGCCTGCCCAAAGACGTGCGCGCCCTCACCTACCGTGCCGGTTCCCTGGACGTGGAAGCGCCGCTGCTCAACTCGCTGATGCGCAGCAACGAATCCCAGGTACAGAACGCCTTCGACATCGTGTCCAGCCACGACAAGCGCAAAGTCGCCCTGCTGGGCCTGAGCTTCAAGGCCGGTACCGATGACCTGCGCGAAAGCCCATTGGTCGAGCTGGCCGAAATGCTGATCGGCAAGGGCTACGACCTGAGCATCTACGACAGCAACGTCGAGTACGCCCGTGTCCACGGCGCGAACAAAGACTACATCGAAGGCAAGATCCCGCACGTGTCGTCCCTGCTCAACTCGGACTTCGACGACGTGATCAACAACTCCGACGTGATCATCCTGGGCAACCGCGATGAGAAATTCCGTGCCCTGGCGCAGAACGCACCGCACGGCAAGCAAGTGATCGACCTGGTGGGCTTCATGTCCAAGGCCACCAGCACGAGCGGTCGTACCGAAGGCATTTGCTGGTAACAGCAACGGCCAGTTCCAAGCTGCCAGCGTACTAATCCCCAGCGCTGGCAGCCTGGAGCCTTCTTCACCTTCGGATGACGCTTATGTCCAAGTTAAAACACATATTGCTCCAATCCGCCGGCTGGCTGTTCTTCCTCAGCCTGCTGATGGGACTCGCCCTGCTGCTACCGGCGAGTACGTTCGACTCCGAGTCGAAGAATTTTATTTTCCTGATTGGCGCCGTCGGCATCTGGCGCTACTCGATGGGTGCTACGCATTTCTTTCGCGGCATGCTGTTCCTGTACGTGGTCTACCCGCACCTGCGCCGCAAAGTGCGCAAGCTGGGCAAGGCTGCCGACCCGTCCCACGTGTTCCTGATGGTCACCAGTTTCCGGATCGATGCGCTGACCACCGCACAGGTCTACAGCTCGGTGATCCGTGAAGCCATCGAATGCGGCTTCCCGACCACCGTGGTCTGCTCGCTGGTGGAAATGTCCGATGAGCTGCTGGTGAAAAGCCTGTGGGAACGCATGAACCCGCCGGAACACGTGAAGCTCGACTTCGTGCGTATCGCCGGTACCGGCAAGCGCGACGGCCTGGCCTTTGGTTTCCGCGCCATCTCCCGCCACCTGCCGGATGACCGCGCAGTCGTTGCGGTGATCGACGGCGACACCGTGCTCGCCGAAGGCGTGGTACGCAAGACCGTGCCGTGGTTCCAATTGTTCGGCAATGTCGGCGGCCTCACCACCAACGAATTCTGTGAAGTACGCGGCGGCTACATCATGAGCGAGTGGCACAAACTGCGCTTCGCCCAACGCCACATCAACATGTGCTCCATGGCCCTGTCCAAGCGCGTACTGACCATGACCGGTCGTATGTCGGTGTTCCGTGCCAGCGTGGTCACCGACCCCGGCTTTATCGCCGACGTGGAAAGCGACTCGCTGCAACACTGGCGCCTGGGCCGCTTCAAGTTCCTCACCGGTGACGACAAGTCCAGCTGGTTCAGCCTGATGCGCCTGGGCTACGACACGTTCTACGTGCCGGACGCGGCGATCCATACCGTGGAACACCCGCCGGAAAAGAGCTTCATCAAGGCCAGCCGCAAACTGATGTTCCGCTGGTACGGCAACAACCTGCGCCAGAACTCCCGCGCCTTGGGCCTGGGTGTACGCCGCCTGGGTCTGTTCACCAGCGTGGTGTTGTTCGACCAACGCGTGTCGATGTGGACCTCCCTGCTCGGTCTGACCGTGGCAATCATCGCCACCTTCAAGTACGGCGGCGCGTTCATCCTCGCCTATCTGCTGTGGATCGGCATCACCCGCCTGATTCTCACCCTGTTGCTGTCGTGCTCCGGCCACACCATCGGCCCGGCTTACCCCGCGATTCTCTATTACAACCAGATCATGGGCGCGCTGGTGAAAATCTACGTGTTCTTCCGCCTTGATCAACAGTCCTGGACCCGCCAGGACACCAAACTGACCCGCGATTTGGCCAGCTTTCAACGTTGGTTCAACACCTGGTCGTCTCGGACCATGACCTTCTCCGCCGGCAGCATTTTCGTCGCCGTGTTGCTGATGATGGTCTGACAGCCAAGCCTGAATTAACTAGGAGCTACACCTATGAGTCAGAACACCATGAACAGCCAAGCAAACGTCAACGTTGTCCACGAATCCGAAGCCCAGCGCCAACATGCCCGCGTGAAAATCCCGGCCAAGCTGCGCTTCTTCAACACTGACCGCACGCCGACCGAAGCCCGGGTGATCGACCTGTCCGCCGGTGGCCTGGCCTTCACCTCGACCCAACCGTTGACCGTCGGCGAAGTGCACAAGGGCCGCCTGCAATTCGTGATCGATAACCTGGGCCTGGCCATGGACGTGGAGCTGCAGATCCGCTCCTACGACCGCCAGACCGGCCGCACCGGTTGCCAGTTCCAGAACCTGGAACCCCAGGATATTTCTACCCTGCGCCACCTGATCACCTCGCACTTGTCCGGTGACATCGTGACCATGGGCGACGTGCTGGCGACCCTGCAACGCGACAACTTCACCAAGGCGCGCAAGGTCAAGGACGGCGGCAGCAACATGACCGCCGCCGGCCGTCTACGCGCCGTGGTGTTCAGCGCAGGTATCTTCATCGTCGGCCTGGCCGCGTTCGGATTCATCTTCAAATCGGTGTACGGCATGTACTTCGTCAGCCACGCCCAGGCCGGCCTGGTCAGCGTACCCGGCATGAACGTGACCATGCCGCGCGACGGTACGGTGCAAAGCCTGCTCAAAGGTGACGGGATCGCCGCCAAAGGCGCGCCGCTCGCCACCTTCAGCACCAGCATGCTCGACGTGCTCAAGGGCCATTTGGATGAAGACCAACTGCAACCGGCCAAGGTCGAAGAGCTGTTCGGCAAGCAAATGACCGGCACCCTGACCTCGCCTTGCGATTGCGTGGTGGCCCAGCAAATGGTCGCCGACGGTCAGTACGCCAACAAAGGCGACGTGATCTTCCAACTGGTACCCCGCGGCAGCCTGGCCAATGTGGAAGCGCGCTTCACCTATCGCCAGTTCGCCGATGTTCGCCCAGGCACGCCGGTGAGCTTCCAAGTGGCCGATGAAGAACAGATCCGCACCGGCACCATCGTCAGCAGCACCAGCCTGAACAGCGCCGACCTGTCCTCCGACATCCGCGTGCAGATCAAGCCTGACGCACCGCTGGACAGCACCTACGCCGGTCGCCCGGTAGAAGTGACCAGCGACCGTGGCCCGTCGCTGAACTGGCTGATCGATAAAGCCATGGCTGCGGGTCTTTAATCATGAGCGCCCTTCGAAACCTGCCGGTGCCCCTGGCGCTGGCCATCGCCCTCGCCGGTTGCGCCGGCCTGCCCGACCAACGCCTGGCTAACGAAGCTTTGAAACGTGGCGACACCGTCACCGCGCAGCAGAATTACCAGCAACTGGCAGACCTGGGCTACAGCGAGGCCCAGGTGGGCCTGGCTGATATCCAGGTAGGCACCCGCGATCCGGCGCAAATCAAACAGGCCGAAGCCACCTACCGCGCGGCGGCGGACACTTCGCCCCGCGCCCAGGCCCGCCTCGGTCGCCTGCTGGTGGCCAAGCCTGGCAGCACCGAAGCCGAACACCATGAAGCCGAGGGCCTGCTGAAAAAAGCCTTTGCCAATGGCGAAGGCAACACCCTGATCCCGCTGGCGATGCTGTACCTGCAATACCCGCACAGCTTCCCGAATGTGAATGCGCAGCAGCAGATCAGCAAATGGCAGGCAGCCGGTTATCCGGAAGCTGGCCTGGCCCAGGTCCTGCTGTATCGCACCCAAGACACCTACGACCAGCATCTGGATGACGTAGAGCGCATCTGCAAGGCCGCGCTCAACACCACCGACATCTGCTACGTCGAACTGGCCACGGTCTACCAGAAAAAAGCTGAACCTGAGAAACAGGCCGAGCTGCTCAAACAGATGGAAGCCGGTTACAGCCGTGGCACCGTCACTGCACAACGCGTCGACAGTGTTGCCCGCGTACTCGGCGACGCCACGCTCGGCCAGCCGGACGAAAAAACTGCCCAGGCCCTGCTGGAAAAAATCGCCCCTGGTTACCCGGCGTCTTGGGTCAGCTTGGCGCAACTGCTCTACGACTTCCCGGAACTGGGTGACGTCGACCAGATGATGAAGTACCTGGACAACGGCCGCGCCGCCGACCAACCGCGCGCTGAACTGTTGCTGGGCAAGCTCTACTACGAAGGCAAGTGGGTGCCGGCTGACGCCAAGGCCGCCGAAGCGCACTTCGAAAAAGCCGTGGGCAAGGAAGTGGCCGCCGATTACTACCTCGGCCAGATCTACCGCCGTGGCTACCTGGGCAAGGTCTATCCGCAAAAAGCCCTGGACCACTTGCTGACCGCTGCGCGCAACGGCCAGAACAGCGCTGATTTCGCCATCGCCCAGCTGTTTTCCCAAGGCAAGGGCACCAAGCCCGACCCATTGAATGCCTATGTCTTCAGCCAGTTGGCCAAAGCCCAGGACACGCCAGAAGCCAATGACTTGGCCACGCAGCTGGAAACCCCGCTGACGCCTGAGCAACGCGCCCAAGGCCAACGCCTGGTGCAACAGGAACTGGCCGCCCGCGGCACCCTGGCCCAGAGCACGCTGCAACTGCACGCCCTGGATGAAGAAGACGACGGCGAGGAATCCCTATGAAGCTCAACCCATTCGTCAAGGCCGGTATCGGCCTGACCTTCGCCCTGCTGTGGTCGTGCCCGACCCTGGCTGCGCTGACCGAAGCCAAGAACTTCGGCCTGGAAGTCAAAGCCACCGCGCAGTCCGAAGACGACCGCGACCTGGGTACGCAGAAAGGCGGCGACGTCAACGGCGTCGGCCTCGACCTGCGCCCGTGGATCTACGGCGAAAGCGGCGCGTGGAGCGCCTACGCCATGGGCCAGGCCGTGGTCTCCAGCGACATCATCGAGACCGACCCGCTGCAGCAGTCGGCCGATGACGAAAACCAGCAGACTACCAACAACGACCGCAAGACCAAGAAAAACTACTTGGCCATGCGTGAGTTCTGGGTCGGCTACAGCGGCTTCACGCCCTACCCTGGCGAGATCCTCAAGCTGGGTCGCCAACGCCTGCGCAACGACGACGGTCAATGGCGCGACACCAACATCGAAGCGCTGAACTGGACGTTCGACACCACCCTGCTCAAGGCCAATGTCGGCGTTGCCGAACGCTTCAGCGAATACCGCACTGACCTCAAGGAACTGTCGCCCAAGGACAAGGACCGCCAGCACCTGTACGCCGACGCCGCCTACCAGTGGACGCCCGGCCAGTGGATCGGCCTGCGCGGTCACCATACCCATGACAACGGCAAGCTCGACTACCCGCAACCCGGCGTGCCGACCGATTCGTTGGACAAGCGTGAGAACGGCGACCTGAGCTGGCTCGGCATCGAAGCCAACAGCGACGCCTACAACTGGCGCAACACCAACACGGTCAACTACTGGGCCAGCGTCACCGGCATGCGTGGCGACCGCGACACCGTCAACGCGCTGAACGCCGATGGCACTCGCCCAACCAATGCCAAGCGCAGCGATGACGTGAGCGGCTGGGCCACCGACCTCGGCGTGCGTCTGCGCCTTGATCCGCAGTGGCAAGTGGGCGCGGCCTACTCCCGCGCCAGCGCCGAGTACGAGCAGAACGGCCTGCAGAGCAACCGTTCGAACTGGACCGGCACCCAGTCCCGCGTGCACCGCTTCGGCGAAGCCTTCCGTGGCGAGATGAACAACATGCAGTCCATGAGCCTGTTCGGTTCCTGGCAGCTGCGCGAGGACTACGACGCCAGCCTGGTGTACCACAAGTTCTGGCGCGTCGACGGCAACAAGCCGGTGGGCAGCAACGGCATCGATGCGGTGCAGAACAACACTGACGACGTGACCGGCGCGATCCTGTCCAGCACGTCCCTGCCGCTTGAAGACGGCAAGAAAGACCTGGGCCAAGAGATGGACCTGGTGGTCACCAAGTACTTCAAGACCGGCCTGTTGCCGGCTGCGCTGAGCCAGTCGATCGACGAGCCGTCGGCCCTGGTGCGTTTCCGTGCCGGTGTGTTCAAGCCGGGTGACGCCTATGGCAGCCAGGTCGATTCGTACATGCATCGCGCCTTTGTCGACGTGATCTGGAAGTTCTGATGGGAGCCTGCGCAATGAACCCTCAAGCCCTCAAAGGCTCGGTCCTGTTGGCGGCAGCGATGCTGCTGGCAAGCGGTGCTGCCCTGGCCGATGTCGCGCCGCAGGCGAAAGCGCCGACCATCGCCAAAGAGCTGCAACAGGCCAAGACCTACACCATCTCCAGCCCGCCGACCGCGCCGCTGGAAATGGCCAAGCCGACGCTGCCGGATCTGTCGGGCTACACCGATGCGGCAATGGAAAAGAAAATCGTCAGAGGCAAGCCAGGCAAGGTCAGCCTGCGCCGCATGATGCAGGAAGACGCCCTCAAGGACTTCATCGGCGGTGACAACAAGATGGCCGAATGGGTGGTGCGCCAGCACGGCATTCCCCAGGCGATCTTTGTCGACGACGGCTACATGAACCTCAAGGACCTGCTGGGCAAGGTGCCCAAGCAGTACCTGAGCGAGACCTCGCCGGGTGTGATCGTGGCCAAACTGCCGATCGTGGTCGGCCGCAAGGGCATCCTGGAAATCGACAAGAAGACCCAGGAGCTTCGCCTGTCCCAGGAAGCCGGTTCGTTCCTGATCAACGACGGCCAGTTGTTTGTGCGTGACACCAAAGTCACCGGCTGGAGCGAAAAGGCCAACGGCCCGGCGCTGTTCAAGTCGCCGAAAGAATTCCGCCCGTTCCTGCTGGCCTGGGGCGGCACCGAGACGTACATCTCCAACACCAAGATGGCCAGTTTCGGCTACGCCAACAGTAAGTCTTACGGGGTGAGTATTTCCCAATACACGCCGAACATGGCCAAGGTGCTCAAGCGTGCGGAGCCGACCGGCTGGATCATCAACTCCGAGTTCTCGGACATGTGGTACGGCTTCTACTGCTACGAGACCACAGGCTTCGTGATCAAGGGCAATACCTACAAGGACAACATCGTCTACGGCATTGACCCCCATGACCGTTCCCACGGCCTGATCATCGCGGACAACACCGTCTACGGCACCAAGAAGAAGCACGGCATCATCATTTCCCGGGAAGTGAACGACAGCTTCATCTTCAACAACCGCAGCTACGACAACAAGCTCTCGGGCTTGGTGCTCGACCGTAACAGCGTCAACAACATCGTGGCCGACAACGAGTTCTACCGTAACCACACCGACGGCATCACCCTCTATGAGAGCGGCGACAACCTGCTGTGGGGCAACAAGGTGATCGCCAACCGTCGCCACGGTATCCGCGTGCGTAACAGTGTGAACATCAAGTTGTACGAGAACACCTCGATGGCCAACGGCCTGACCGGGCTGTACGGCCACATCAAGGACTTGACCGACACCGACCGTGACATCGCCCTCGACCCGTTCGACGCCAAGGTCTCGCTGATCGTGGTCGGCGGTGAGCTGGCGGGTAACGGCAGCGGGCCGCTGTCCATCGACTCGCCGTTGAGCGTGGAGCTGTATCGCGTGTCGATGCTGGCGCCGACCAAATCCAGCGGCATCAGCTTCAACGGCGTGCTGGGCGATCGCCAGGAAGAGATTCTCGACCTGCTGGTGCGCCAGCAGAAAGCCGTGCTGATCGACCCTGTCGAACGCCAGACCGAATTGCAGGACTGAGGATGACCCTTATGCACCCACACATGATCAAATTGCTGAGCCTCTCGGGTCTGACCCTCGGCCTGCTCGCGGCCAGCCAGGGCGTGCGCGCCGACGAAATCAAGGCGCCGACCTTCACCGCCGAGCCGTGCTGCAGCCTGTGCCCGGCCGCCCATGATGCGAAGAACTACACCACGCGCTACCAGCAGAACTTCACCACCCTGGTGCAAGCCCAGGGCGACTGGCTGTTCCGGACTCAGGAAGACCTGCGCACCGAGTTCGACACCACCCCGTCCGGCTACAAGCGCATGCAGCAGTTGCACGATGCGTTCAAGGCCAAGGGCGTGGAACTGGTGGTGGTCTACCAGCCGACGCGCGGCCTGGTGAACCGCAACAAGCTCAACCCAGAAGAGAAAGCCAAGTTCGATTTCGACAAGGCGCTGGGCAACTACAAGACCATGCTCGGCCGTTTCGCCAAGATGGGCTACGTGGTGCCGGACCTGTCGCCGTTGACCAATGAGCAGTTGCCGGACGAGTTGCCGGCCCACGACTTCTACTTCCGTGGTGACCAACACTGGACCCCGTATGGCGCCCAGCGCACCGCGAAAATCGTTGGCGAGAAAGTACGCGCCATGCCTGAGTTCGCGGATATTCCCAAGCGCGAATTCGAGACCAAACGCTCCGGACGCATGGGCAAGACCGGCACCCTGCACAACATGGCCGGGCAACTGTGCGGCACCAGCTACGCGATCCAGTACATGGACCAGTTCACCACCGAGCCCAAGGGCGAAGCGGGCGACGGCGACCTGTTCGGCGACTCGGGCAACCCGCAGATCACGCTGGTGGGCACCAGCCACAGCGGCAAGAACTACAACTTCGCAGGGTTCCTGGAGCAGGAAATCGGCGCCGACATCCTCAACGTCGCCTTCCCTGGCGGTGGTCTTGAAGGCTCGATGATCCAGTACCTGGGCAGCGACGAATTCCAGAAGACCCCGCCAAAAATCCTCATCTGGGAGTTCTCGCCGCTGTATCGCCTAGACCAGGAGACCATCTACCGCCAGATGATGTCGCTGCTGGACAACGGCTGCGAAGGCAAGCCGGCACAGATGACGGCCAGCACTTCGTTGAAGCCGGGCAAGAACGAATTGATGGTGAACAGTTCGAACAAAGACCTGCGTAATGCCAATCACCAGGTTGATATCCGCTTCGCCGACCCGTCGGTGAAAACCCTGCAAGCCACCCTCTGGTACATGAACGGGCGCCACGAGGACATCAAGATCGAGAAACCCGAAACATCCGATACAGACGGGCGTTTCGCCTTCGAACTGCGTACCGATGAAGACTGGGCCTCGCAGAACTTGCTGGCCGTGGAAGTCCAGGGCCCGGAAGCGGGCCAGGCTGCGCAGAAGGTTGAAGCGAAAATTTGCACACGCAACGTATTCCCAGCGGGCGGTCAACAGACTGCCTCGACAGGGCAATGAGGTTACCTATGCAGAAGTTATTGATTCCAACGCTGCTGGGCCTGGCGATGTTCGCCGGTTCAGTCAACGCCGCCGCCCCACTGCGTCCACCCCAGGGCTATTTCGCCCCAGTGGAAGCGTTCAAGACCGGCGACTTCAAGAATGACTGCGACGCCATGCCGGCGCCGTACACCGGCTCGCTGCAATTTCGCAGCAAGTACGAAGGTTCGGACAAAGCCCGCGCCACCTTGAACACCCAGTCCGAAAAAGCCTTTCGCGACAGCACCTCCGACATCACCAAGCTGGAAAAAGACACCAGCAAGCGCGTGATGCAGTTCATGCGTGACGGTCGCCCGGAGCAGCTGGAATGCACGCTCAACTGGCTGACCAGCTGGGCCAAGGCAGACGCACTGATGTCCAAGGACTTCAACCACACCGGCAAGTCCATGCGCAAATGGGCGCTGGGCAGCATGGCTTCGGCCTATGTGCGCCTGAAGTTCTCCGACTCGCACCCGCTGGCCAACCACCAGCAGGAATCGCAGCTGATCGAAGCCTGGTTCAACAAACTGGCCGATCAGGTGGTGAGCGACTGGGACAACCTGCCGCTGGAAAAAACCAACAACCACTCCTACTGGGCCGCCTGGTCGGTGATGGCCACGTCCGTCGCCACCAACCGTCGCGACCTGTTTGATTGGGCCGTCAAGGAATACAAGGTCGGCGTGAACCAGGTCGATGACCAGGGCTTCCTGCCCAACGAATTGAAGCGCCAGCAACGCGCGTTGTCGTACCACAACTACGCGCTGCCGCCGCTTTCGATGATCGCCAGTTTTGCCCTGGTCAACGGTGTGGACCTGCGCCAGGAAAACAACGGCGCGCTCAAGCGCCTGGGCGACAAGGTGCTGGCCGGGGTTAAGGACCCAGAGATCTTCGAACAAAAGAACGGCAAAGAGCAGGACATGAAGGACTTGAAACAGGACATGAAATTCGCCTGGCTCGAACCTTTCTGCACCCTCTACACCTGTGCGCCGGATGTGCTCGAGCGCAAGCACGGGATGCAGCCCTTCAAGACGTTCCGCCTCGGGGGTGACCTGACCAAGGTCTACGACCCGACGCACGAAAAAGGCAACAAAGGCTCCTAAGGCTCAATGGATTACCTGTAGTGAGCGGGCTTGCCCCGCTCACCACAAAAAGCTGCATTGCCGTCCATGGAAACCATGGGGGGTTTGGGGGGGCTGTAGCCCTTGACTGTTGGTTAAACATGGAGAGATCGGGATGGTTTTCTCGTCCAATGTGTTCCTGTTTCTGTTCTTGCCGATCTTTCTCGGCTTGTACTACTTGAGCGGGCAACGCTATCGCAACTTGCTGCTGCTGTTGGCCAGCTACGTGTTCTACGCCTGGTGGCGAGTGGACTTCCTGGCACTGTTCGCCGCCGTGACACTGTGGAACTACTGGATCGGCCTCAAGGTCGGTGCGGCCGGCGTGCGCACCAAGCCGGCCCAACGCTGGCTGCTATTGGGCGTGGTGGTTGACCTGTGCATTCTCGGCTACTTCAAGTACGCCAACTTCGGCGTCGACAGCATCAACGTCATGATGAAGTCGGCCGGCCTGGAGCCGTTCATCCTGACCCACGTGCTGCTGCCGATCGGGATCTCGTTCTACATCTTCGAGTCCATCAGCTACATCATCGACGTGTACCGTGGTGATACCCCGGCGACCCGCAACCTGATCGACTTTGCGGCGTTCGTGGCGATCTTCCCGCACTTGATTGCCGGCCCGGTGTTGCGCTTTCGCGACCTGGCCGACCAGTTCAACAACCGCACCCACACCCTCGACAAGTTCTCCGAGGGCTGCACGCGGTTCATGCAGGGTTTCATCAAGAAGGTGTTCATTGCCGACACCCTGGCAGTGGTGGCCGACCATTGCTTTGCCCTGCAAAACCCGACCACGGGCGACGCCTGGCTCGGCGCGCTGGCCTACACCGCGCAGCTGTATTTCGACTTCTCCGGCTACAGCGACATGGCCATCGGCCTGGGCTTGATGATGGGCTTCCGCTTCATGGAGAACTTCAAGCAGCCGTACATCAGCCAGTCGATCACCGAGTTCTGGCGGCGCTGGCACATCAGCCTGTCCACCTGGCTGCGTGACTACCTGTACATCACCCTGGGCGGCAACCGCAAAGGCACGCTGACCACCTACCGCAACCTGTTCCTGACCATGCTGCTAGGTGGCCTGTGGCACGGTGCGAACATCACCTACATCGTCTGGGGTGCGTGGCACGGCATGTGGTTGGCGATTGAAAAAGCCATCGGCCTCAACACTTCGCCGCGCAGCTTCAACCCGGTGCGTTGGGCCTTCACCTTCCTGCTGGTGGTGATGGGCTGGGTGATCTTCCGCGCCGAGAACCTGCACGTCGCCGGCCGTATGTACGGTGCGATGTTCAGCTTTGGCGAGTGGTCGCTGTCGGAACTCAACCGCGCCAACCTCACCGGCCTGCAAGTGGCCACCCTGGTGGTGGCGTACGCAACCCTGGCGTTCTTCGGCCTGCGCGACTTCTACACCAACCGTCCTGCCGAGAAGACCGAGAAAGCCCAGCCAGCCGACCCGAGCCTGATCAAGGCCGTACCGGGCGACAACCCAGGCAGCATCCACGAACCCGGCTTCACCGTGGGCCAGGATGCCGCCGTGCAACCGGCCTACTGGACCGCTGACTGGCCACGCTACGCCATGCGCGCTGCGGTGCTGCTGCTGTTCGTGGCGTCGATTCTCAAACTGTCGGCGCAGAGTTTCTCGCCGTTCCTTTACTTCCAATTCTGAGGGAGCCGACCATGACCCGTTCATTACGCGTCCTCTATATCGGCCTGTTCCTGGTGCTGCTGCTGGCCCTGGGCGCATGGTCGCTGCGCAGTTTCTTCGGTTTCAGCACCAATGCCGACGCCACCGTGCTCAACGGTCGCTGGACCAAAGCCGTCGAGACCCACTACGACGACGAGTTCCCGATCAAGCGCATCGGCACCAACCTGTGGGCGGCGCTGGACTACAAGCTGTTCAACGAAGGCCGCCCTGGCGTGGTGCTGGGCCGCGATCACTGGTTGTACAGCGACGAGGAGTTCAACCCCGCCGTCAACGAAGACCAGAACCTGCAAGGCAACTACGCGCTGGTCGAAGGCGTGCGCCAGAAGCTCAAGGCCCAGGGTATTCAACTGGTGATGGCGATCGTGCCGGCCAAGGTGCGCCTCTACCCGGAACACCTGGGTGAAGTGAAACCGGCGAGCATCCACGCCAACCTCTACGACGACTTCCACGCCCGTGTCGCGGCCGACAAGATCATCGCCCCGGACCTGCTCGGCCCGCTGCAACAGGCCAAGCTCGGCGGTAAGCAGGTGTTCCTGCGCACCGACACCCACTGGACCCCGGACGGTGCCGAAATCGCGGCCAAGCAATTGGCCAAGACCATCGCCGACAAGACGCCACTGAGCGGCGAGCCGCAGCGCTTTGTCACCGAGGCCGAGCACACCGCGCCGCACAAAGGCGACCTGCGTCTGTTCCTGCCGCTGGACCCGCTGTTTGAAAACCTGATGCCGCCGAAAGAGCCGCTGGAAAAACGCGTGACGCACCTGGCCGAAACCAAAGGTGACGACGCCCTGTTCAGCGACAGCGAAACCCCAGTGGCCCTGGTCGGCACCAGCTACAGCGCCAACCCCAACTGGAACTTCGTCGGCGCCCTCAAGCAAGCCTTGGGCAGCGACGTGGTCAGCTACGCCGAAGACGGCCATGGCCCGATCCTGCCGATGCTCAGCTACCTGAAAAGCGATGACTTCAAGAACAGCCCACCCCAGGTGCTGATCTGGGAGTTTCCTGAACGTTATCTGCCCGTGAACAACGAAATCGGTGATGCCGACCCCGCGTGGGTTGCGCAGCTTAAACAAGCCGGTTCGCGCCAACAGAACATGGCTATCAACACTAAATCCGAGACGCCCGACCGGGCGCAAAACTGAAAGAGAGGTAACTCACATGACTTTCACTACAACTCCTCGTCGTCTCGCTAAAACCCTGGCTATCGCGGCCGGCCTGAGCTTCGTTTCGATGTCCGCCTTCGCCGGTGGCGACGCGGCCCTGTACGGCCCTACCGCGCCAAAAGGCTCGAGCTTCGTGCGGATCTACAACGCCAGCAACCAGGAAGTCAGCGCCACCGTCGGCGCCACCAACCTGAGCGACGTTGCACCACTGGCCAGCAGCGACTTCAGCTTTATGCCCGGCGGTGACTACAGCGCCAAGGTCGGCAGCCAGACCGTACCGGTCAAACTCGCAGCCGACCACTACTACACCCTGGTCAACAGCGGCAGCGGCCAGCCACAACTGATCGAAGAGCCACCGTTCAAGAACAAGCAGAAGTCCCTGGTGCGCGTGCAGAACCTCAGCGACAAGGCCCTGACCTTGAAGACGGCTGACGGCAAGACCGATGTGGTCAAGGCCGTTGCGGCCAAAGGGCGTGGCGAGCGTGAAATCAACCCGGTGAAGGTGAGCCTGGCGTTGTATGACGGTGACAAGAAAGTTGGCGATGTGAAGCCGGTGGCCCTGGAGCGTGGTGAGGCAGCGGTGCTGTACGTCACCGGTTCTGGGTCGAGCCTGTCGCCAGTCTGGGTGAAACGCCCCGTGTCGACCCGCTAAACCATTTTCCGGGTTGGTTAAGACCAACCCGGACCGAGACAAAAACAAGAGTGAAACGACAAACCTTCGTAGCTCTGACCCAAATCGATTCAAGGAGAAACACCCATGATTCCAGTAATCCTTTCCGGTGGTAGCGGCTCACGTCTTTGGCCGCTTTCCCGTAAACAGTTCCCTAAACAATTTCTGGCCCTGACCGGCGAGCACACGCTGTTCCAGCAAACCCTGGAACGCCTGGTGTTCGAAGGCATGGACACCCCGATCGTGGTCTGCAACAAGGACCACCGCTTTATCGTCAACGAGCAGTTGGCCGCGCGTAAGCTGGAAAGCCAGCGCATCCTGATGGAACCGTTCGGCCGCAACACCGCGCCGGCCGTGGCCCTCACCGCGATGATGCTGGTCAATGAAGGCCGCGACGAGCTGATGCTGGTGCTGCCCGCCGACCACGTGATCGACGACCAGAAAGCCCTGCAACGCGCGCTGGCACTGGCCACCGTGGCCGCCGAGCGTGGCGAGATGGTGCTGTTCGGCGTACCGGCCACCCGTCCGGAAACCGGTTATGGCTACATCAAGTCCACCAACGATTCGCTGCTGCCCGAAGGCGTGAGCCGCGTCGAGCAGTTCGTGGAAAAACCCAATGAAAAACGCGCCATCGAGTTCGTCAAAAGCGGCGGTTACTTCTGGAACAGCGGCATGTTCCTGTTCCGCGCCAGCCGCTTCCTCGAAGAACTGAAAAAGCACGATCCGGACATCTACGACACCTGCCTGCTGACGCTGGAGCGCAGCGAACAGGATGCAGACACCGTGTCCTTCGACGAAGCCACCTTTGCCTGCTGCCCGGACAATTCCATCGACTACGCCGTGATGGAAAAAACCCAGCGCGCCTGCGTGGTGCCGCTGAGTGCCGGTTGGAGTGACGTGGGTTGCTGGGCGTCGTTGTGGGCCGTCAACGACAAAGACGTGCACGGCAACGTGAGCAAAGGCGACGTGGTGATCCAGGACAGCCGCAACTGCATGATCCACGGCAACGGCAAACTGGTGTCGGTGATCGGCCTGGACAATATCGTGGTGGTGGAAACCAAGGACGCGATGATGATTGCCCACAAGGACAAGGTCCAGGGCGTCAAGCAGATGGTCTCGACCCTCAACGACCAGGGCCGCAGCGAAACCCAGAACCACTGCGAAGTCTATCGTCCGTGGGGCTCCTACGACTCGGTGGACATGGGCGGGCGTTTCCAGGTCAAGCACATCTCGGTCAAGCCGGGCGCATGCCTGTCACTGCAGATGCACCACCACCGCGCCGAACACTGGATCGTGGTCAGCGGCACCGCCGAAGTGACCTGTGACGAGAACGTGTTCCTGCTCACCGAGAACCAGTCCACCTACATCCCGATCGCCTCGGTGCACCGCCTGCGCAACCCGGGCAAGATCCCGTTGGAGATCATCGAAGTGCAATCGGGCAGCTACCTGGGCGAAGACGATATCGAGCGCTTTGAAGATATCTACGGTCGCTCGACGCCGGTTGAACGTGGCGTGTCGGTGAAAACTATCGCGCAGTAAAAGAGTCGTACAAGAAGCCCCCGTCCAGCCGACTGCGTCCCCTATCCGCAGCCGGTTGGGCGGGGGCTTTTTTAGTTCACAGGCCGTCTAAGCCTATGCGCGACCGCCCCAGTTATTGGGGTCATAGGCGTTGTAATTCCCTGTATTGTTAGTGCTGTCATTCGCGCTGCCATATTTATCCTTGCCATACTCCTCAACCGCCCTGCCCCCCCAGACCATCGCCCCGCCGACAACCTTCGCCGCTGCGCCACCACTGTTCGCAACTTTCGCTCCAAGCCCCTGCATTGCCGCGCCTGCCACCGTTATCGCTGCCCCCTTTGTCTCATCACTAACATGCATCGCCGTTGAAAAGTGCGAATTGACGTGGTTGCTGATGCCTCGCATAACCGTTTGGCGAAGGTTCGTCAGCCCCATATTTTGCATACGCGGTAAATGCGTGCCGACTTCTTCCTTCGGCGTTTGAGGAATTGCTCCCGGCGCAGCGGATGCGGGCACGGGTACAGGGGGGACAAAAGGAGTGAGTACAGCTGCAAGCGTGTTTGATACGGTCATAGAACATCTCACTTCGTAAGACTACGGTTGGTTTCCTTCATGGGCTACCATGCATGTCCGTGCTCAAACTAAGTGTAAAAATGTTCCAGACCAGTTCCTCGGATAAAGCCCTACGTGCTGTATAGGCCGTTACGCTCTTGCAGCGCCGGCGAATTTGTCGGCACCGACCTCCTGGGCAACCTTACCCCCCACGATCATCGCGGCGCCCAAGACTTTGGACAACGTACCACCGTTGTTGGCCATCTTTTGTCCCGCCTCTTGGGCTGCCATGCCGCCCACTGCAATACCGAACCCTTTGGCGTGCTTGACGTTCATGCCGCTGTTGCGTAGTTCCGTTGAAGGTGCTTGCAGCAGGGTTTGCCCCAAGCTTGTAAGCTTCTGGTTCTGCATACGACCAGACGGGAGTGAGCCCGGCTCTTTATACACTGGCTTGGACGCTCCGGCAGCGTCCGCCGTGGGCGCTCGCTGGGCTGTAATAAGAGAGGTCACTACCGAAGCAAGGGCAGTGGTGACGGCCGGTACAAGAATGGCTGAAGCAATCATAGTGAGTCTCGCTTGATCAGACTGTGGTTAACATCGTCCTGGATAATCTGGAATTTCCCTATGCTGGTTTTGTGGAACAGATCGGTTGTCAGGTTCCCTCACAAACGAAAACTGATACTGCGATAGGCGTCGGGCCCAACCCGCAGGTAGGATGTTTTATCCGCATATGAGGTTGTCATCATGTTCTTCGGCGTCCTACTGATCATCACCTGGCTGGTCCTGCTGCTGCGCTACCCAGCCAAAGCCTTGCCGGTGTCGTTGGCTGCCGCCGTCGGCCTGGGGTTCGTGGCGATCTGGGTGGTCTGGCTGGACAACCGCGAAGCCTCCCAACTGGCCCGCCTGGAGCTGCGCATCATCTACGCCGTCGACGAATGCCCCGCCGACCGCCCGCTCAAGTTGACCTTGAACAACGGCAACGACGTGCCGCTTACCGAACTACGCTGGCGCGTCGCCGCGTATGCGCCGGGCGATACGGTGAACCTCGCGGACAACGTCTATGCTGCCCCACGCTATCGCGGCCCCGGTGAGTTGCAAGCCGGCGCCACCTGGGAAGACTGCCTGCCCACTCCGCCCTTGCGCCCCGGCTACCGCGCGCAAACCCTGGAATTTCGTGCCGAGCACCTGCAAGGCAGTTTCTCGGACTGATTAAGGATCGATCCATGCCCAACGTACTCATCACCGGTTGTTCCAGCGGCATTGGCCGTGCCTTGGCGGATGCCTTCAAAGCAACCGGCTACACCGTCTGGGCCAGCGCCCGCCGCCCGGAGGATGTCGCCGCCCTCGCCGCCGCGGGCTTCAACGCCGTTGAACTGGATGTCAACGACAGCGCTGCCCTGCAACGCCTGGCCGAGCAATTGGGCGAATTGGATGTACTGGTCAACAACGCCGGTTATGGCGCCATGGGTCCGTTGCTCGACGGCGGCACCGAAGCAATGCAACGTCAATTCGAAACCAACGTGTTCTCCATCGTCGGCGTGACCCAGGCGTTGTTCCCGGCCCTGCGCCGCAGCAAGGGATTGGTAGTGAATATTGGCAGTGTTTCCGGTGTGCTGGTAACGCCGTTTGCGGGCGCCTACTGCGCATCGAAAGCGGCCGTGCACGCCTTGAGCGATGCGCTGCGCATGGAACTGGCACCGTTTGGCGTGCAGGTGATGGAGGTGCAGCCAGGGGCCATTGATACGAGCTTCGCCAAAAACGCCGGGGCCCAGGCTGAATTGCTGATCAACGAACAGTCCCCCTGGTGGCCGCTGCGCGACGGCATCCGCGCCCGCTCCCAGGCCTCGCAAGACAACCCTACCCCAGCCCACCGGTTTGCCGCGCAAGTGCTCAAAGGCGTACAGCACCTCGCGCCACCGCGTTTGCTGCGCGCCGGAAATGGCAGCCGAGCGTTACCGTTGATGGCCGCGTTACTGCCCAAAGGTTTATTGGAGCGCGTTTTGAAGAAACGCTTTGGATTGGAACGGAGTTTGTGATGATCGACTACAGCGACTTTTTTGAAGAAGTGATCCAGACGCACGTCGAGATCGAGCAATGGTTTGCCGGGGTTGCACCCGAGGGCACCTTGCAAAACCTGCTCGCCCGTTTCTCCCCGGAATTCAGCATGGTCGCCCCGGCCACTGGCGCTCGGGTCAACGCGGCCGGGGTCAATGCCCTGTTTACACGGTTGGGCGGCATGCGCCCGGGGTTGAAAATAACCTTGAGCGAAATGGCCGGCATTGATCGCCATGCGCGTGGCGCCACGGTGACCTATCGCGAACATCAGGTGGATGCCAGCGGTACACAGACGGACCGCCGTGCCACGGTGGTGTTCGAGAAGCAGGCCAGTGGTGCGTTGCTGTGGCGGCATCTGCATGAAACGTTTATCGCGCAATGACATAGCTATCAGGCCATGTCCTACAAAAAACAGCGAACAGCCTGACATCACTTAAAGGAATCAATCCCCAGGCTCTTTCACCTCTGTCTGCTCACAGGTGAAAGGATGCCTAGGGATTTTCTGCAAAGCGGTGTGCCGCAAGCGCACACCACCACTCGCCAGCGGCTGAACAGCCTGCTGGACCTCCCCAAACTCTATCGAACAATCGACGCCGACCCGGGCATCGTCGGCGCCGGCGTGGTGCATATCGGCAGTGACTACCAAGTGACGGTGCTGCGTGAATTTGTGCCGTTGTGCAGCATCAGGCCCAAACGTGTGATTTTGCGGGAGGTGTCGGGGCCTGTGATGACTGGGGAGGAGTATGCGCAGTTGGCGGCGGGGTCGCCGCGTGAGTCTCAGCTGTGGCGGGAGGCGTCGGGGATGGCTCTATCCTGCGCAGGGGCTGCGATTGGAATCGTGGTGGCAAAGGCAGGCATCGCGACGGCTCCACTCAGTGCAGGTTCCAGCCTGACCGTCTCTTATATTGCCTACACAGCCGCCGCTACCAGTGGTGTGCAATGTGCCAATGGCTTATGGCGAACCTACAAAGAACTCACTAACCCGGCAGAAAACGATTATTACGACAGCCTGAGCTGGTATCAGACAATGACCTTGGCCCTGGACGGCATCTCATTGGTGGGCGCAGGTAGCACGACATTTGTCACGATAAAGACAGTCATGATGGTCAAAAGCACAACGGGCCGCGATCTGACTGACATTTTGAGGCGAATGAGCCGCCAGGAACGCGCAAAGCTGACAAACGAAGTGCTGCGCCTGCAAAACCCTCGTCACCCCCGCGAAATGATCCGTTTAAAGCAGCTGGCCGGAAAACTTCCCAAACGTTTCAGCAATGCCCAGATACGTCAGGACATTCTCATTCAAATTGCCGATCAGTTGGCTGGCGCTTTTGCTGTAGCCGGCAGCGTTCTATCAGGAAACATCAACCACCTCGTCATCGCACTCTATGAGGAGTTCGACAGCCATGAGCACTAAAAACGGCCCGATGCCAGCACCGGGAACATTGAGCAGTTACACCAGGCGTTTTGCTTTCACGGCAGGGACTGCGGTGGCCATGATCTTGGCCAGCAGTTCAGGCAACCTGTCACATAGCCTGTCCTACTACGCCCGAATCAACTACCTGCCCAGCGAATATGCGATAGCGGCGTGCTTTTCATTGATATTGGCAATGTGCATCGGGTTAGCGCTGGTCGCGGCGGGCTTACGTTCAGGGCCTCCTCTACTGGTGGGCGTCGCAACATTGAACGCGTTACTGTCGACTGGCTACTTAGGGAATCATCCCATTACTCTGTTTGCAGTATTTCCGTTGTTTCAATCTCTGGTTTGCCTGCTGATGCTCAACACAAGAAACCACCGCCGATACGTCAGTATGTTGAGGGTCAAACGCCGTCGCAAAGTCAGAACCAAAATGCTCTGGCAATAACCGACCTCAATCTGCTGATAACTCCCGCACGATCACCGTGCAAGTAATCCCCGCCGCCAACAACACCCCTTCCGGCACTTCGTCGATATGAATCCGTACCGGCACCCGCTGGGCCAGGCGCACCCAGTTGAAGGTCGGGTTCACATCGGCAATCAGTTCGCGGCTTTCGGGGTTGTCGCGGTCGTAGATGCCTCGCGAGATGCTTTCCACATGCCCCTTCAAGGTCTCGCCACTCATCAGTTGCATATCGGCTTTATCACCGACCTTGACGTGGGGCAGCTTGGTTTCTTCGAAGAAGCCATAAACCCAGAACGAGTTCATATCCACCACGGCCATCTTGGCTTCGCCGATGCGGGCGTAGTCGCCGCGATGCACATTGAGGTTGGTGACGTAACCATCGACGGCCGCCACCACTCGGGTGCGTTTCAAATTGAGTTCGGCCGCTTCCAGTTGCGCCAGTGCGTGTTGGTAATCGGCCAGCGCCGAGTCGGCGATGTTGCTGGCGTCGTCGCGGTTTTCCTTGGAGATCACCAACGCATCGAGGTCAGCCCGACGGTGAGCATTGACCTTGCGCATTTCCCACGTGGCTTTGCGCGACGCCACCAGCGATTGCGCCTGCTTGACCGCAATGCGGTAGTGCTCGGGGTCGATCTGCATCAGCAGGTCACCCTTTTTCACCAACTGGTTGTCACGCACCGGTACGTCGACCACCTCACCGGTGACGTCGGCGGCGACGTTGATGATATCGGCACGCACACGGCCGTCACGGGTCCACGGGGTTTGCATGTAGTGCACCCACAGCGTGCGGCCAATCCAGATGGCCAAGGCCAATACCAGCAAGGTCGCGAGCAGGCTGAAAAACTTTTTCATCGGGGCATTCTCAACGGTAGACGGTCAGCGCCAGGGCGCCGAACAGGCAAACGAACAGGCTCAGGCGCAGCAACGCCGGGTGCCAGAAAAAACGGTACAGGTCGAAGCCGGCCAGGAAGCGATCAAGCGCCCAGGCCAATACGGCTGCGATCAGGAACATCAGGGTCATGGTCGGCATGTACACGCCGTGGAACGCGATTTCACGGGGCATGCGAGGATCCTTTTAGAGCGGCCAGCGGCGATTGCGGGTCCAGCAGCGAGGTGCGGATAAAGTGCAGGTAGCTTTTCACCCGGCGCAGGGCCGAGGTGTCGAAGTGCGGGGCGAAGGGTTCGTCGGTGGCCTGCACGCGGCTGATCGCATGGTCGACCGCGATCAGGCCACGCTCCAGGTTGCTCGCGCTCGGTTGCAGGAACAGCCGCACCAGCGAGCGGCCCATCACGCGGATCGCCTGGCGCCACGGCTGGGATTCGGCGTACGCCGGATGCACCGGCAGAATCGCCTGTTCCTTGCGCAACTCGATGATCGCGTGGCCGACTTCCAGCACCACGAACATCCAGCGCAGCAGGTCGCGCTGTACTTGCGGCTGGCCGACGGCAAGACCGTAGGCCTGGTGCAGCAAATCGCGAGTGCGGCTTTCGAAACTCGACGCCAGGCCCTTGAGCTTGCCGCTGATCGCGTATACCACTTGCTCGCGCAGGTCCTGCTCCAACCGGCGCCACAGCCAGCGGCTGTTGGGCGGCAGGATGATCGCCCCCGCCGCCGCGCACACCAGCATGCCGATGACCATGGCGATGTAGTCGTTGATGAAGGTGTAGGGGTTGTAGATCGTCAGGTTGTCCGGCACCGAGCCGGTGCTGAAGAAGATCAGCAGCCCCACGCCGACACCCGCGTATTGCGGGCGCGAAGCGAGGAACGCGCCAAAGATGATCACCGGGGCAAGCATCACGCACAGCAGTGGGAAACCGTCGATCCAGGGGAACACGAAGAACATTTCGACAAAGCCCACCAGGGCCCCGATCAAGGTTCCGCACGCCATCTGGAACGCCATGCGTTTCGGGTTCGGCGTGGCGGCGGACAAGCCCACCGTGGCGGCAGCGATCAGGGTCATGGTCGCGCCGCTAGGCCAGGCGGTGGCCACCCAATAGCTGCCCAAGACGATGAGGATGAATGACGCGCGAATCCCCGAGGCGGCGCAGGCCAGCCAGTTGGTCTTGGGTATGAAGGTTTCGTCCCACTGCTCGCGCTCATGGCTGTGGTCAGCCAGGGACGCGTGGGTTTGCGCGTAGTTGTGCAAATCATCTACGAAGCGATAAAGCAGCTCGTAGGCGGTGTGGAAATCCAGCTGTTCGGCTTCACTGGGATTCTCTTCCTGGAAAGCCGCACGCAGGCTGCGGACCTTGGCGGGCAGGCCGTCCTTGTAGGCGCTCAGTTGGTTGACCAAGCGTGCCGCGTCCGGGCTGGTGAGCGCACGGCCGGAGAAGCCATCGAGCAGTTCGGCAAGATCCTGCAGGCCGGGTTTGATGGCCGCGACCACATGGTCCGCCTCATCCGTGCGCAAGCGCTCCAGCAACTGATGCAAGGCATTGAAGCGTGTGGTGATGCTCATGAACTCGCTGTTGAGGCGACTGAGCCGGCCGTTGCGCCGACGCATGTGCGGGTCTTCAAACACCGTGATGCTGCGCAGCCCTTCCAGGCCCACGGCTTCGGCGATAAAACGCACGTTGCTGGCCTCGAAACCCTCACGCTGGCTGCGCCCACGCAGGCCGTCGGTGACGAACAGCGCAAACACGCCGAAGCGCTGGTACAAGGCGTTGCGCATGGCGGCACTGCTGGTTTGCGGCAGGATCGCGGCACTCACCAGGGTGGAACACAGAATCCCCAGGGAGATTTCCAGCACCCGCCACACCGCCGCCATGAAGGCGCCGTCCGGATGCGCCAGGGCCGGCAGCCCGACCATCGCCGCCGTATAACCGGCCAGCACAAAACCATAGGCGCGAAAGTTGCGGTTGCGCGTGGCACCGGCGGTGCAGATGCCCACCCAGATCGCCAAGGCGCCGAGGAACAACTCGGTGTTCTGCGCAAACAAGGCAATCAACAACACCATCACCGCCGACCCCGCCAAGGTGCCAAGAAAGCGATAAAAGCTCTTGGCGAACACCTGGCCGCTTTGCGGTTGCATGACGATAAACACGGTGATCATCGCTGTGCGCGGTTGCGGCAGTTCCAGGCGCATGGCCAGCCACAACGTCAGGAACGCGGCGACCAGTACCTTGAAGATATACACCCAGGTCACGCCGTCGCTGCGTGCCCAGTCGAAAAAGCCACGGCGCCACTCAAGGGCATGCAGCCAGCGCAGCGGTGCAGGCAAGGGAGTCATCGCATCCTACTCAGTGATCAAATACGGCCAGCGCCGCTGGGGTCTTGCTCGGAAGGGTCTTGGCGTCTTGCGGCACATCGTTGCCAGCGCCGAGGCCGCCGCCCAGGGCCGTCACCAGTTCGGCGTGGGCGCTCAGGCGAGCGGCCTGCACCTGTTGCTCGATCTGTTGCTGATGAAACAGCAAGGTCTGCGCATTCAGCACATTCAGGTAATCGGTGAGGCCACGTTGATAGGCGATCATCGCGATGTCGTAGGTCTTCTGCGCCGAGGCCACCGACTGCGCGGCGAAGGCGGCTTGCTTGTCCATCGATTCGCGGCGAATCAACTGGTCGCTGATGCCCTTGAGCGCATTGACCAGGGTCTGGTTGTACTGGGCGACGGCGATGTCATAACCGGCGCTGGCTTCGCCCAGTTCCGCACGCAGGCGGCCACCGTCGAAGATCGGCAAGGTGATCGCAGGTCCCACGTTGTAGTTGAATTTCTTGCCCGCCAGGAATTCCAGCATACCGCCACCGGTGGCCATGTAGCCGAGGCTGCCGACCAGGTCGACGTTGGGGTAGAAACCGGCGTGGGCCACATCGATGCCACGGGCCTGGGCCGCAACTTGCCAGCGGCGGGCAACCACGTCCGGGCGTTGGCCAAGCAATTGCGCGGGCAGGCTCGACGGTAATTTCAACGGTGCGGCCAGGGACAGGCTCGGGCGTTGCAACTGCGCGCCTTCCCCCGGGCCTTTGCCCGCCAGGGCCGCCAGCTGGTTACGGCTCAGGGCGATCTCTTCGTCGAGCGCGTCCAGTTGGCGATGGGTTTCCGGCAACGGGGTTTCGGCCTGGCTGACGTCGAAGTGGGTGCCGATCCCGGCATTCAAGCGCTTGTTGGCCAGGTCGAGGATCTGCTGCTGTTGCGCCAGGGTCGCCGCGACGATATCGCGGTTGGCGTAATGCAACGACAACTGGATATAGGCGCGCACCACGTTGTTCTGCAATTCGAGCTGGGCCTGGCGCGCTTCGGCAACGCTCATGTGCGCCAGGTCGACCGCACGCTCGGTGGCATTGCTTTCGCGGCCCCACAAGTCGAGGGCGTAACTCAGGCCCAGGGACGCATTGTTGTCCCAGGTGTTGGCACCGCTCAGCTCGCCGGGACCATAGAACTGATCCTTCGGCCAGTTGTGGCGCTTGAGGGTGGTGTCGCTGTTGATCTGCAGCGACTCGGCCGACTCGGCAACCCCGGCCATGGCCCGCGCTTCACGCACTCGCGCGGCGGCCATGGCCAGGCTCGGGCTGTGTTGCGTGGCCAGCTCGACCCAGCGATTAAGTTGCGGGTCGCCGTAGGCTTGCCACCATTGCCCGGTGGGCCAGCGGGCGTCCTGGGCGGCGCTCTGGATGGCTTCGTCGGTGGCCAGGTGGTTGGCGTCGAGAGACTGGCCTTGTGGGGCGATTCCTCCGGTTCCGATGCAGCCGCTGATTGCTAACGATAGAGCCCAGACACTGAGAGTCTTAAGCTCTCTGTTGATGCGACGCGGCACGGCAAGCGACTTCCTGAGGTGGTGGTGCGGGGTAGGTGGCGCAATTCTAGGGGGCGGCATGAAGGACGATAAGCGGGTATTCCTGTGAATCTTTGTTACCGTTCAGGCGATAATCCGGGCCGACTCGAAGAATGGGTATATTCATCCCGCCCCAGGCGCATTCCCCTACAGCGAGTTTGATCACCCGCCAGCAGAGTAGCGAGCATTCCCCCCTTCTGGAGTGCCTGAATGTTTTTAGCCGTCAGCACACAACCCGTCGTAGCGTCGAGACCTTCGTCCTCACAAGAAACCGCTGACGCGCTGAGCATACAGCTACATCGTTCGCCTGGGCGCCGTCCCCCCGGTAGTTGCCCCCTGCAACGTGATGCGCGCTGGATCGCCGACCTTGTGCTGGAAAAGCTGACGCCCCTTGCAAGCTTTCATCGTGATCAAGCGGCGATTGAGGCGCTGTACCAAAAACTATCGACCAGCGAGCCAAGCCTGGAGGTGTCAGTCGAGGAGCTATCGGACTACTACGCGTTGTTCAAAAAAGCCGAACACCTGCTTCGCCGACATCGCACGGACGAAACGCCGAACATCGAAGCCGACTACACCCTGTGTCGTGCCCTCAAATGGCAGTTTCGAGCAGCCGTCAGCGATGCCAGACATCAGCGCCTGACACAACAGTTATTGCCGGCACTTGCTTATGTTCGCAACGGCGGCGAACGCAGCAACCACCGTCAAATCGGCTACAACTACGCGTTGGACCCAACACTGCAGAACAGTACCGGGCCCCAACTGACAGTCGACTCTCGTCTGGAAATCACTGCCGACCAGCGCGTCAAAAGCACGCGTGCCATCAGCCTGAAGGCCCAGTTGAAGTCGTCGATCGATGAGCAATTCAAGACCCGCAGTCAACTCGGTATTGGCTATGTGTCGCTTCGCGAGTACGCAAACCTGGAACAGTATGCCGATGCCCGCAGCCATTCTGTGCGCACCTCTCTAAGTGAGAGCATTCGTCGCACCGTAAAACACCTGCCCCATTTACTGCATGACAGCCACAGCCTGCAGAGACACCTCGCCTACTCTGCGCTCAGCCAACCTTATGTCAGGGATGCCCTGTCCAGCGCCGGCCTGACCGATGTTGAATTACCTAGCGTGGAAAATACCTCCCAACCGCTTATCACCGAAAGAGGTATCACCCTAGTTGCGAGTAACAAGGTGACAATGGATGTCTTCGACACCCTAAAGGTCAACACCACCTTTAAGCCAACCCTGCAACACACTCACCGACACAGAACCCTGGATATCCTGGGCCTTTACGAAACAGCTCCTGAGCTTGCAAAACTTCGTCTGGCCTCGCACAAACACTACAACGATGACCCTGTGACACTGTTAACCGACATCAAAAACCATATAGCCACCAGCAGCAAACAATTCACCCAACGGATCTGCACACCCGTGCCAGCATTCAAGTTCTGCACCGCCCGGCACTCAAGAAACAAACAAGCCCAATCATTGTTGGAGCGCTATGTGCTGCTGAAGACACAATCGCGTCTCGATGTGCAACAGGGTAAGGAAATACGTACGCTGATTCAGCACAACCGTGCACACCTGCGACCCGACGCACTCAATGTCCACAAACTCACAGCTCGTGCCAAAACACTAAGTTTCTCTGCCGGAGTAACGGCTTCGTCGCAGACCGAAACAGGCAAAGGCATATCGATTGAAGTCAGCCATCGCACGCTCGACGATCCACACCTGAGCGGTGATTACCTGACAATCGATATCGCGCCTTTAAAGTCCCGGGAAATCGTAAAAAAGATGTTGCGCCAAGTACTCTCTATCATTGGCGAGCAGACGTTCGACTGGGAAACCCTGATCTGTTCAATCAGCGAATCGCTGCTTGATACCGTCAGGCCGTCTGCCACCCAAGTACTGGTCAAAATAAAGCACGGTCAACCGGTGATGTTGTATACCCGGCGCACAGTAGTCAAAAACCGCGACTTGGAGCTACCCGGGCCGTTTGCACAGATCAGTGGAATAGAGGCGCAGTCGTTGCGGGCTCGGCATACCTTGCGCAACGAACAGCTGGGCTGCGAGTCGTTGGATCACGTCTTACCAATCGCCCGCCGCTATCTGGAAAATCCTGATGAACGGCCGGGCTGGGACGATTACGTAGAACAGCACACCGATGATTTTCACACCTTGCTCGATACCCTTGGCGGGCAGGCTCACGCTACGATGCTGACCGCAGAGATTGACGCGCTCAAACGCATCAGCCCGGCACTCACCCGAGCCGCAAACACCCTGATACAACAGGCCCACACCGCCCTTCAAGCCCCTACCCGCGCAAATCGCGCCAACGCGCAGGCGGCATTTAATCAATTACTGACGGAATATATGCCGCACTACGGGGCTAAAGTCCGTGAGGCCTGGACCTTGTCCTGATTTTCCGCCAGCGATGTCCGGGGAGAGCAGCGCCCAGCGGATACACACCTGCGCGCAACTTCATGTCACAATTTGGCATCTCCCCTGAGAACACTCCATGGACACTTTGCAAAACATGCGCGCCTTCAGTTGCGTGGCCGAAGCCGGCAGCTTCACCGCCGCCGCCGTGCAACTGGATACCACCACGGCCAATGTGTCGCGCGCGGTCTCCAACCTTGAGGCCCATCTGCAAACCCGCTTGCTCAACCGCACCACCCGCCGCATCGCGCTGACCGAAGCCGGCAAACGTTATCTGCTGCGCTGCGAGCAGATCCTGGCCTACGTCGAGGAAGCCGAGGCCGAAGCCAGCGACGCCCACGCGCGCCCCGCCGGGCAGTTGAAAGTGCACACCATGACCGGTATCGGCCAGCACTTTGTCATCGATGCGATTGCGCGCTATCGCCGTACTCACCCGGACGTGACCTTCGACCTGACCCTGGCCAACCGTGTGCCTGACCTGCTCGATGAGGGCTACGACGTCTCCATCGTGCTGGCCAGCGAGTTGCCGGACTCGGGTTTTGTCTCCCAGCGCCTGGGCATTACTTACAGCATCGCGTGTGCCTCGCCGGATTACGTCAAGGCCAAAGGTTGCGCGCAGCGCCCACAGGACTTGCTCAACCACGCCTGCCTGCGTCTGGTCAGCCCGGTGATCCAGTTGGATAAATGGACCTTCAACGGCCCTGAAGGCCAGGAAAGCGTGGCGATCAACACCTCGCCGTTCCTGGTGAACTCCGCCGATGCGATGAAAACCGCGATCACCAGCGGCATGGGCGTCGGCCTGTTGCCCGTTTACGCGGCCATCGAAGGCCTGCGCAACGGCACCCTGGTGCGGGTGATGCCCAACTACCGTTCCCAGGAACTGAACCTGTACGCCATCTATCCGTCGCGCCAATACCTGGATGCAAAGATCAAGACTTGGGTGGAATACCTGCGCGGCTCGCTGCCGGAGATCCTGGCGGCACACCAGGCGGAACTGGTGGCGTATGAGTTGAGTGGCAGCCTCAGCGGCGTGCGGATGGCGAACTGACAATCCGCAACAGGAATGTTAGCGTGCTTGGCATTCTTCCGTAGTCGATGAGCCCGCCTGCAATGAAAAAGACTGTCCTCGCCTTCAGCCGCGTCACCCCGGAAATGATCGAACGCCTGCAACAGGATTTCGAGGTGATCGCGCCCAACCCCAAGCTGGGCGACCTCAACGCTCAATTCAATGAAGCCCTGCCCCACGCCCACGGCCTGATCGGCGTGGGCCGCAAGCTGGGGCGCGAACAGTTGCAGGGCGCGAGCAAGCTGGAAGTGGTGTCCAGCGTGTCGGTAGGCTACGACAACTACGATGTGGCGTACTTCAACGAACGCGGGATCATGCTCACCAACACCCCCGACGTGCTCACCGAAAGCACCGCCGACCTGGCCTTCGCCCTGCTCATGAGCAGCGCCCGCCGGGTGGCCGAGCTGGACGCCTGGACCAAGGCCGGCCAGTGGAAAGCCAGCGTCGGCGCGCCGTTGTTCGGTTGCGACGTGCATGGCAAAACGCTGGGCATCGTCGGCATGGGTAACATCGGTGCGGCCGTGGCGCGGCGTGGGCGCCTGGGTTTCAACATGCCGATCCTGTACAGCGGCAACAGCCGCAAGCCAGCACTGGAGCAGGAACTGGGCGCACAGTTTCGCAGCCTGGATCAGTTGCTGGCCGAGGCGGATTTTGTCTGCCTGGTGGTGCCGTTGAGCGACAAGACCCGTCACCTGATCAGCACCCGCGAGCTGGGCTTGATGAAGTCCAGCGCGATCCTGATCAATATCTCCCGTGGCCCGGTCGTCGACGAGCCGGCGCTGATCGAAGCCCTGCAAAACCAGCGTATCCGTGGCGCCGGGCTGGATGTGTATGAGCAGGAGCCGCTGGCCGAGTCGCCGCTGTTCCAACTGAGCAATGCCGTGACCTTGCCGCACATCGGCTCGGCCACCCACGAAACCCGTGAAGCCATGGCCAACCGCGCCCTGGACAACCTGCGCAGCGCCCTGCTGGGCCAACGTCCGCAGGACTTGGTGAACCCGCAGGTGTGGAAGGGCTGACTTTAAGGGCCCATGCCCCTAAAGCATGGGCCTCTCAAGTCGATAACCTTCCATAGATCGTCATCCCTGATCCACAGAAGGTTTTTATGTCCACCACCAAAGCCCGCGCAGACTCACTTTCGCTTCTGCTCTTTACCTTGCGCAGCGGCAAGCTGATGGCGATCAACCTGCTGAAAGTCAGCGAAATCATTCCCTGCCCGCCGCTGACCAAGCTGCCGGAGTCTCACCCCCACGTCAAAGGCATCGCCACCCTGCGCGGTAACTCGCTGGCGGTGATCGACCTGAGCCGCGCCCTCGGCGAAATGCCCCTGGCGGACCCTGATGGCGGCTGCCTGATCGTCACCGACGTAAGCCGCTCCAAACAAGGGTTGCACGTGCAGGCGGTGAGCAAGATCGTGCATTGCCTGACCACCGACATCCGTCCACCGCCCTATGGTTCTGGCGGCAACCGCGCGTTCATCACCGGGGTCACCCAGGTGGAAGGCGGCCTGGTGCAGGTGCTGGATATCGAGAAAGTCATCCACGGCATCGCGCCGGCACCGATCGAAGCGGCGCCGACCGACCTGACCATGGAAGAAGCCGAAGTGCTCGGCAACGCGCGCATCCTGGTGGTGGACGACAGTCAGGTCGCCCTGCAGCAATCGGTGCACACTCTGCGTAACCTCGGCCTCACCTGCCACACCGCGCGCAGTGCCAAGGAAGCCATCGATGTGCTGCTGGAGCTGCAAGGCACGGTCGAGCAAATCAATGTGGTGGTGTCGGACATCGAGATGTCGGAAATGGACGGCTACGCCCTGACCCGCACCCTGCGCGAAACCCCGGATTTCCAACACCTCTACGTACTGCTGCACACCTCCCTGGACAGTGCGATGAACAGCGAAAAAGCCCGGTTGGCCGGCGCCGACGCCGTACTCACCAAATTCTCCTCGCCGGAGCTGACCAAGTGCCTGGTGGTAGCCGCTCAAACGGTGGCGCAAAAAGGCCTGTGAGCGATTATTTCCAACTGCTGCGCCGCGACCTTACTGGCAGCCTGCCCGCCCCGCAATGGCCCGCCGGGGTGCAGCTGGACCACTACCGCGACGACCTGGCGCCAGCGATTCACGCCGTGTTGCGCCTGACCCAGGAACAGGGCGGCGGCCGCGTGCCCAACCTGGAAACCTGGCAGCACCAATTCACCACCGATGCCGAGTTCGATCCCACCCTGTGCCTGGTGGTCAGCAACGACGACGGCATTCTCGGCGTGGCCCAATGCTGGACCAGTGCCTTTATCAAAAACCTCTGCATTCACCCTTGCGCCCAAGGCCAAGGGCTGGGGCGTGCCCTGTTACTGCACAGCTTCCAGGTGTTCAAGCAACGCGGTGAGCCCTATGTAGACCTCAAGGTGCTGGAGAGCAATGGGCGTGCTCGCCAGCTGTATGAAAGCGCGGGGATGAAATTTGTCCTACGCGACGTAGTCGCTCAGGACTGACACGCACTGGCGTGTAACTTGCTTCCAGAGAGCGAATCGGTGAACAGAGGTAAAAACCCGTCACCGTTCTTGCGTGCCCTCTGACCTAGCCTGGTGACAGATCCGCCATGAATACTCAATTTTCCTGCGTCGGTTGCGGCAAATGCTGCTCCGACCACCACGTGCCCCTGACCCTCGAAGAAGCCCGGATGTGGGCGGCGGACGGCGGTAACGTCATCGTTCTGGTGGAAGGTTTCCTATGCAATGGCCTGGGCCTGCCCCAGCAGCAACGCGAACACGCCGAGCGCCGTTCGGTGGTGGTGCCCAGCGGCAATACCGAGGCGTTTGTGGCAATCACCTTTGCCGCCTACAACGCCGGACGCTGCCGGAATCTTGACGACGACAACCGGTGCCGCATCTATGAGCGCCGCCCATTGGTGTGCCGCATCTACCCGATGGAAATCAATCCGCATATCCCGTTGAACCCCGCCGCCAAGGATTGCCCGCCAGAATCCTGGGAACAGGGGCCGGCGCTGATCGTCGGCGGTGAGCTGATGGACCAGGAACTGGCTGAACTGATCCGCCGCTCGCGCCAGGCCGACCGCGACGATGTGCAGACTAAAGAGGCGGTGTGCGCTTTGCTGGGCATTCGCACCACGGCGCTCAAGGGCGATGGATTTACGGCCTATCTGCCAGACATGGGCGCCTTCGCCCAGGCTATCGAGTTGGCGGTGAATCAGCCGTGCGTGGCCAATGAATGGGTGTTCCATGTGTCGGGGCTCGATATCGCCGAACAAGTGCTGGATGCCGGGGCGCAGATTGCCACCGAGGTGCCGGCCAACTATGCGTTTATCCCGTTACGCGCGGCTTAGACCGAGAACGCAAACACCGATCCGGCTCATGCTCCGTGCAATCAACAGTCATCATTGTGGGGCCAATCGATAAGGCGCAAGGATCCGTTGGTATTCGCCATTGTGCTTGAGCTGTTCGAGGGCGCGGTTGAGCTCCGTGCGTAAGGCCGTGTCGGTGTTGCGCAGCGCAATCGCTACGCCATCACCCAACATCTCGGCGGATACGGCGGCGCCCATGAAGTCGAAATCCTCGCCGGCTGCTGTGTCGAGCAACGCGCTGCGCATTTCGACGGTGCCCTGCAAAGTTGCATCGATATCGCCTGCCACCAGACTGCGGATCAATTCGTCGTTGAGCCAGAAGCTTTTGATGATCACCCCTTTTCCGGCCCATAGAGTCCGAACGAAGGCTTCGCGATTACTGCCCAGCAGCACACCGACCCGCTTGCCTTTGAGGGACTTTGTGGTCGGCATCAGCCCTGAGTCTCGGCGTGCCACCAGCCGTGTCGTGAAGGGGTAGAGGATATCGGTGAAACTCACCCAGCGTCGTCGCTTCGGGGTTGGCGCGATCCCCATGATTGCGTCGAATTGGCGGGCCTCAAGGTCTGCGAAGTTCTCCACCAGCACCTGGTCGACCCAGGTACAGCGCACATTCAACTGCTGGCAAAGGGCATTTCCCAATTCGATATTCAGGCCGACCAACTGCCCTTGCGGGTTGCGGCTCTGGAACGGCGGAAATAGAGCGGCGACGGCGAAACGGATTTCACGTCGCGGTTGATCCAGGCCCGCGACGGCATCCACTGCAAGTAACAGGGCAAGCGCTACACACAGGCGTACAAAGGCCACAGGATACGTCCTTTTCCGGAAAGAGCTCCCTCCTGCCCAGCCGGGTAAAAAATCAGGGCTGGGCAGAAACTGTGCAAGCTTTCAAGAAAGGATCGCAGGCCTACAAGCAGAAAGTTCGGCGATCAGCGTAGGCAACGTCCGTGAAACATTGCAGCGAATTATTCTTAACGTTTACCCATGGAGCGGCGAGTGCCCGGCGGTGCCATGCCTGGAGTCTTGGTATGACCGTTCTTGGCGCCGTTCTTGTACCAGGGCTGGACGTTATTCTTGCTCCCCTCCAGCTCACCCGGTTTGAAAGGAAACTTGAACGCCGGGATCTCGGCTTTTTCAACGCCATCGGCGCTGGCCGAATCGACGAGATCGGTCGCTTCAACAGGGGATTGTGTCGGGGATGTCATGAAAGCTCCGGGGCGTGCAGGAAGTGATGCGGGCACACATTAAGGGCCACGTATGTAGGAAGTATACCTGCGCAACGCAAATCTTTGACCTGCGTCGTACGAGTGGTCAGGCCTTTACTGACGCGGCTGTCAGATAGCGGTCACTTTACTGACCGGGTCCGCAGGCTATAAATACTCACCCCATCTCTTTCCCTTCGTCCTGGCGCCTTACCGCATGCACATTCCTAGAAGAAAAACTGCAGTGATCGTGGGAGTCCTCATCCTGCTGGCCGTGGCGGCCTGGGCGCTGACCCGGCCTGCCAAGACCAAGCTGGTCGCCTCCACCGCCGTGCCGGTCCGCGTGATGAAAGTGGTGGAACAGGATTTGCCACGCTACGTTACGGGCATCGGCTCGGTGCTGTCGTTGCACAGCGTGGTCATCCGCCCGCAAATCGACGGCATCCTCACACGATTGCTGGTCAAGGAAGGGCAATTGGTCAAGGCTGGCGATCTATTGGCGACCATCGACGACCGCTCGATCCGCGCCAGCCTCGACCAGGCCAAGGCACAATTGGGCGAGAGCCAGGCGCAACTGCAAGTGGCCGTGGTCAACCTCAAGCGCTACAAGGAACTGAGCGTTGATGACGGCATTTCCAAGCAGACCTACGACCAGCAACAGGCACTGGTCAACCAACTGAAAGCAACGCTACAGGGAAATCAGGCCGCCATCGACGCGGCCCAGGTACAGCTGTCATACACGCAGATTCGCTCGCCGGTCACCGGCCGCGTCGGCATCCGCAGTGTGGATGAAGGCAACTTCCTGCGCATGAGCGATGCCCAGGGGCTGTTCTCGGTGACCCAGATCGACCCGATTGCCATCGAATTCTCCCTGCCGCAACAAATGCTACCGACATTGCAGGGCCTGATCGCGGCCGCTTATCCCGCACGCGTGGACGCCTACCTCGGTGCCGATACCGAAAGTGAAAACTCCGACCTGCTGGGCCAAGGCCGCTTGAGCCTGATCGACAACCAGATCAGCGGCACCACCGGCACCATCCGCGCCAAGGCCGAATTCAGCAACAGCACGCAGAAACTCTGGCCGGGCCAGCTGGTGACGATCAAGATCCAGACCGCCCTCGACCGCAACGCCCTGGCAGTGCCGCCCAGCGTTGTGCAACGCGGCCTGGACTCGCACTTCGTGTACCGCGTCAACGGCGACAAGGTCGACATCGTGCCGGTGCAAGTGGTGTATCAGGACAGCGACCGCAATATCCTCAAAGGTGTTCAGGTCGGCGATGTGCTGGTCAGCGATGGCCAGTCGCGGCTCAAGGCCGGCGCCAAGGTCGAAATTCTCAAGGAGCCACCCCAGGCGATCCAGACCGCTGACGCCAAGGTGCAGCCATGACAACATCGCGGGGCTCGATTTCCGCCTGGTGCATCGACCGTCCGGTCGCCACCCTGTTGCTGACCTTCGCCCTGGTGCTGCTCGGGCTGATCGCCTTTCCCAAGCTGCCTATCGCCCCGTTGCCGCAAGCGGAGTTTCCGACGATCCAGGTATCGGCACAGCTACCCGGCGCTAGCCCCGACACCATGGCGTCATCGGTGGCCACCCCACTGGAGGTGCAATTCAGCGCCATCCCCGGCATGTCCCAGATGACTTCCAGCAGCGCCCTTGGCACCAGCGTGCTGACCCTGCAATTCACCCTCGACAAAAGCATCGACACCGCAGCGCAGGAAGTCCAGGCAGCCATCAACACCGCCTCCGGCAAGCTGCCCAGCGACATGCCAAGTTTGCCGACCTGGAGAAAGGTCAATCCCGCCGATAGCCCCGTACTGGTCATCAGCATCAACTCCCATGACCTGCCAGGCACTCAGCTCAGCGACCTGGTGGAAACCCTGCTCGCCCGGCAAATCAGCCAGATCGACGGCGTTGGCCAGATCAACATCACTGGCCAGCAACGCCCGGCAGTTCGTGTACAGGCATCACCGGACAGGCTCGCGGCCATCGGCTTGACCTTGGCCGACATCCGCCTGGCGATCCAGCAGTCGAGCCTGAACCTGGCCAAAGGCGCGCTGTACGGAAAAAACAGCGTGTCGACCCTGTCGACCAATGACCAGCTGTTTGACGCTGAAGAATATGGCGACCTGATCATCTCCTACAAGAACGGCGCCCCGGTGCAACTGCGTGATGTTGCGAAGGTGGTCAACGGCTCGGAAAACGCCTATGTACAGGCGTGGGCCGGGGATGTTCCGGGCGTCAACCTGGTGATCACCCGCCAGCCGGGCGCGAACATCGTCGAGACTGTCGAACGCATCCAGGCTGAACTGCCTCGCCTGGCCGCGATGCTGCCAGCGTCTGTCGAGCTCAGCGTATTGATTGACCGCACCACAACCATCCGCGCGTCCCTGCATGAAGTCGAAATGACGCTGCTGATTGCTGTATTCCTGGTCATCGGGGTAATGGCGATATTCCTGCGCCAGTGGTCGGCAACCCTGATCGTATCCAGCGTACTCGGAGTGTCGCTGATCGCCAGTTGTGCCTTGATGTACGTAATGGGGTTCAGTCTGAACAACCTCACGCTGGTTGCCATCGTCATCGCCGTGGGGTTCGTGGTGGACGATGCGATTGTGGTGGTGGAAAACATCCATCGCCATCTTGAGGCCGGGCTGGATAAACGCGAGGCGGCGATCAAGGGCTCCAGTGAAATTGGTTTTACCGTGGTCTCTATCAGTGTATCGCTGGTGGCGGCATTCATCCCCCTGCTGTTCATGGGAGGTGTTGTCGGGCGGCTGTTCAAGGAGTTTGCCTTGACTGCCACTGCGACCATCCTGATCTCCGTGGTGGTATCCCTGACGCTTGCCCCAACATTGGCGGCGCTGTTCATGAAAGCGCCGAGCCATCGCCCCCACGACAAGCCGGGGTTTGGCGAACGTCTGCTGGCGGGCTATGAAAAGTGCCTGCGCAAGGCCCTGGCCCACCAACGCACCATGCTCGGCATCTTCGGCCTGACGCTGGGCCTGGCGGTTGCCGGGTACGTATTTATTCCGAAGGGCTTTTTCCCGTTGCAGGACACCGGCTTTATCCTGGGTACCAGCGAAGCCGCCGCCGACGTGTCGTACCCGGACATGGTCGACAAGCACAAGGCCCTTGCGGAAATACTCAAGGCCGACCCAGCGATCCAGGCGTTCTCCCACGCTGTGGGCGTGACCGGTAGCAACCAGACCATCGCCAACGGACGCTTCTGGATTTCCCTCAAAGACCGTGGTGACCGGGACGTATCTGCCAGCGAGTTCATCGACCGTATCCGGCCTCAGCTGGCCAAAGTGCCAGGTGTTGTCCTGTACCTGCGTGCCGGCCAGGACATCAACCTCAGCTCCGGTCCCAGCCGCAGCCAGTACCAATATGTACTCAAGAGTAACGATGGTGCGACGCTCAATACCTGGACTCAACGCCTGACCGAAAAACTGCGTTCCGTCCCAGCGTTTCGCGATGTGTCCAACGACCTGCAACTGGGCGGTAGCATTACCCACATCACCATCGACCGCCGCGCCGCCGCACGTTTCGGCCTGACCGCCACCGACGTCGACCAGGCGTTGTACGACGCCTTCGGCCAACGCCAGGTCAATGAGTTCCAGACCGAAATCAACCAGTACCAGGTGGTGCTGGAACTGGACACCCAGCAGCGCGGCAAGGCCGAAAGCCTGAATTACTTCTACCTGCGTTCGCCGCTGACCAATGAAATGGTGCCGTTGTCGGCGGTCGCCAGTGTCGATGCGCCCACCGTCGGCCCGTTGTCCATCAGCCACGACGGCATGTTCCCGGCCGCCAACCTGTCGTTCAACCTGGCGCCCGGTGTGGCGTTGGGCGATGCGGTGATCCTGCTCAACCAGGCGAAAAACGAAATCGGCATGCCAGCCTCGATCATCGGCAACTTCCAGGGGGCGGCGCAGGCGTTCCAGAGTTCGCTGGCCAGCCAACCCTGGTTGATCCTTGCGGCGCTGGTGGCGGTCTACATCATCCTCGGGGTGCTGTATGAAAGCTTCGTGCACCCGCTGACGATCATCTCGACGTTGCCTTCGGCCGGCCTGGGCGCACTGATCATGTTGTGGCTGTTGGGCCAGGACTTCTCGATCATGGCGCTGATCGGCCTGGTGCTGTTGATCGGTATCGTCAAGAAGAACGGTATCCTGCTGATCGACTTCGCCCTGGACGCCCAGCGCACCCGGGGGTTGTCGCCCCATGATGCGATCTTCGAAGCCTGCATCACACGGTTCCGGCCGATCATCATGACCTCATTGGCCGCATTGCTCGGCGCCCTGCCCCTGATGCTCGGCTATGGCGCCGGTGCGGAACTGCGCCAGCCGCTGGGCATTTCGGTGGTCGGCGGCCTGCTGGTGAGCCAGGCGCTGACGCTGTTCACCACGCCGGTCATATACTTGTACCTTGAGAAGTTTTTCCACAAGCCCAAACCAACGCCTGCGTTGGCGGCCACACAATGAGGCTGAGGCCCCGGCCTGGAGCAAAAGGCTCATGCGCGTCCTGATTATTGAAGATGAAGAAAAAACCGCGGACTACCTGCACCGCGGCCTGACGGAGCAAGGCTACACCGTCGACGTGGCGCGCGAAGGCGTCGAAGGCTTGCACCTTGCGCTGGAAAACGACTACGCGGTAATCGTGCTCGACGTGATGCTGCCGGGCCTCGATGGCTTTGGCGTATTGCGAGCGTTGCGTGCGCGCAAGCAGACGCCAGTGATCATGCTGACTGCCCGCGAGCGCGTGGAGGACCGCATCCGTGGCCTGCGCGAAGGCGCAGACGATTACCTGGGCAAGCCGTTTTCCTTCCTGGAACTGGTGGCCCGCCTGCAAGCCCTGACCCGCCGCAGCGGTGGGCATGAACCGGTGCAGGTGACCGTCGCGGACCTGTGGATCGACCTGATCAGCCGCAAGGCCAGTCGCAATGGCTTGCGCCTGGACCTGACCGCCAAGGAGTTCTCGCTGCTCAGCGTGTTGGCGCGGCGCCAGGGCGAAATCCTGTCCAAGACCGCGATTGCGGAAATGGTCTGGGACATCAATTTCGACAGCGACGCCAACGTGGTGGAAGTGGCGATCAAGCGCCTGCGCGCCAAGCTCGACGGGCCGTTTGACACCAAGCTGCTGCATACCATCCGGGGCATGGGGTATGTGCTGGAGAGTCGTAGTGTCGGCTAACTCCATCGCCCTGCGCCTCAGCAGCATGTTCACGCTGGTAGCGGCGTTGATCTTCCTGTTGATCGGCGGCGCGCTGTATCAGCAGGTGGACCGCAGCCTGGGTTTGTTGCCGGGCGCCGAGTTGGATGCGCGCTATAGCGTGTTGGAGTCTTCGGTCAACCGCTTCGGCACGCCGGACCATTGGGTGAAGATGCAGGCCAAGCTCAAGTTGCTGGGCGAGGAAGACAAACGCATCCGTTTCTGGGTAGTGAGCAGCGATCCGAACTACGAGTATGGCAACCCCGACGCGCAGATCCGCGCCTTTGCCGAGGGGCCGACGGGCAAGCGCGACTTGCGCTTGCCGGGGCGCGAATACCCGCTCAAGGTGCTGGTGAGCCAGTTCCCGGCCAAGGATCAGCGCCCGCCGCTGCGTTTCATGATCGCCATCGACACCGAGAATTTCCGAGCCACCCAGCACCACCTGTTGGTCGCGTTGGTCAGCCTCGCATTGGTCGGCGTGGTACTCGCTTCGTTATTGGGTTTCTGGGTCGCGCGCATCGGCCTCAAGCCGTTGGGCAAGCTCTCGGATGAGGCGCAGAAACTCGCACCGCCCAAGCTCTCCGGTCGTCTGCAGCTGTCGCCGCTGCCGCCGGAACTGAGCCAGTTCGTCAACTCGTTCAACTCCACCCTGGATCGCGTCGAGCAGGCCTATTCGCGCCTGGAGTCGTTCAACGCCGACGTGGCCCATGAACTGCGCTCGCCGCTGACCAACCTGATCGGCCAGACACAGGTGGCCCTGACCCGAGGACGGTCGGCCGAGCATTACTTCGAAGTGCTGCAATCCAATCTCGAAGAACTGGAGCGGCTGCGTTCGATCATCAATGACATGCTGTTCCTCGCCAGCGCCGACCAGGGCAGCAAGGCCACCAAGCTGATCGAAAGCTCCCTGGCCGATGAAGTGGCGACCACCCTCGACTACCTGGACTTCATCCTCGAAGACGCGCAAGTCGAGGTGCAGGTACGCGGCGATGCCACGGTGCAGATCGAAAAAGCCCACCTGCGCCGTGCCTTGATCAACCTGCTGAGCAATGCGGTACAACACACCGCACCCGGACAGGTCATCGTTGTGAACATCGAGGTGCAGGAGCACCAGGTGGCAATCGGCGTGACCAACCCCGGTGACGCGATTGCCAGCGAACATCTGCCGCGCCTGTTCGAACGTTTCTATCGAGTGGACGCGTCGCGCAGCAACAGCGGGGCCAATCACGGCCTGGGACTGGCCATCGTCAAGGCGATTGCCTTGATGCACGGCGGTGATGTGTTCGTGCGCAGCGAAGGTGGCGGGAATACGTTTGGCATCACCCTGCCGGTCTAACCTCTGACTGTTGCGATTTGGGCAACAGTCATTATCTTGTTACACTCTGTATCGTACCGCTCGCCTGCGTTAATTTGACGCATCGATGAGCGCGACGGCAAAGGCAGTCTCCGCTTACCCGAATTTCCCTCGACTTTTTTCCAGGGCTCTACACTGGGAATCTGTCTTAAAGCCGCTGACTTCAGCGGCTTTTTTTTGCCGTAAAAAAGGCCAGGCACACCCAACGACATTGGCCGTTTCCGATAGACCAAAGGAGCTCCACCGGTGAAGAACTCGCTGACGTTCACCCCGTTATTCCTCGCGATTGCAGCAACGATTGCCCCCCTTGCCCACGCGGCAGACACCACCCCCGCCGACGGTTTCGTCGAAGGCGCCCACCTCAATATCAACACCCGCAACTACTACATGAACCGCGACCGTCGCGACATTCACACCGACGACAGCAAGGAATGGGGCCAGGGCTTTCTCGGCACCTTCGAATCCGGCTACACCCAAGGCACCCTCGGTTTCGGCCTGGACGCCCACGCCATGCTCGGCCTCAAGCTGGACGGCGGTGGCGGCACCGACGGATCCAGCATCCTTCCTTACGGCAGTGGCAACGGCAAGGCGCCTGGCTCGTTCTCGACGGCCGGCGGCACCTTGAAAATGCGTGGGTTCGATACCGAGTTGAAAGCCGGCGACCTGTTCCTCAACAACCCGGTGATCGCCGGCGGCATGACCCGTATGCTGCCGCAGACCTTTCGCGGCGTGAGCCTGACCAACCATAGCTTCGACGGCTGGATGTTCGAAGGCGGCCAGGCCAGTTTCACCAAGCTCTATAACCAGAGCGGCCACCGCCGCATCGGCACCAGCTACGGCGCTCTGCCGAATAATACCGACAGCCAGCACATGAACTGGGCCGGTGTGTCGTTCAGCGGCATCGAAGGGCTGACCAGCAACCTCTACGCCTCCGAACTCAAGGACGTGTGGAACCAGTACTACTACGACCTGGACTACACCTACGCGTTGAATGACCTGATCAGCCTCAACCCAGGCCTTCACTACTATCACACCCAAGACACCGGCCAGTCCCTGCTGGGGGATATCGACAACAACACCTACAGCCTGCACCTCACCGTCGGCGTGGGAAACCATAGCGTCACGGCCACCTACCAGCGGGTCAACGGCAATACGCCGTTCGACTACATTGCCCAGGGCGACAGCATCTACCTGGACAACTCCCAGCAGTACTCCGACTTCAACGGCCCCAACGAACGCTCGTGGAAGCTCAAGTACGCCTACGACTTCGCCGGCCTCGGCATGCCCGGCCTGACCTCGGCCGTGTCCTACATCAGCGGTAAGACCGACCTGACCAAGGTCGATCCGCAAGGCCGTGGCTACAGCGCCTGGTACAGCGCCGATGGCAAAGATGCCAAGCACTGGGAACGGGATATCGACCTCAAGTACGTGGTACAGGGCGGCAAGGCCAAGGATCTTGCCGTGCGCCTGCAATGGGCGACCAATCGCGGCAGTAACGGCTACTCGGCGGTGGATCGCGACGTGGATGAATACCGGGTGATCGTCGATTACCCGATCAACGTGTTCTGACGGACAGATCTTTCTTTTTAACCAAGTATTTAATTTTCATCGGGTAGAACTAAACTGCCAGCATCCTCACCGCTGAAGTCTGCCCGATGAGTCAATCCAGTTCTCGCACCCTGCCGGCACGCCCGGAGCTGTTTCTGATGCTGGGCAGCGGCCTCACTGTCGTCCTGATCGTGGTGATCGTCGCGGCGCTGCTGATCCGCGAACACGCCAGCACCCTGCAGGCCGCCAAGCGCGCCACCAGCAATATCACCCAACTGATCAATGCCGATGTGCTGCGCAACGTCGAACTCTACGACTTGGCGCTGCAAGGGCTGATCGCCGCCACCACGCGCCAGGACTTGAACCAGGTTTCGCCGGACATCCGGCACCTGGTGCAGTTTGATCAATCCACGGCGGCCCCCTTCAAAGGTGAGGTGCTGTTACTGGACGCCAATGGCGCGGTGATTGCCGACTCTTCGACGCTGTGGCCGACGCCGCGCAACTTTGCCAATCGCGATTACTTCCAGGCCCATCAACGTACATCCCAGGCCGGGTTGTTCATCAGTCGCCCATTCAAGATCCACTGTGCCTGCGACCAGGTGTGGCGCATTGCATTCAGCCGCCGGGTGTCCGGCCCCAACGGTGAGTTTGCCGGTGTGGCCGTGGCGACCATGCGCTTGGCGTATTTCGATCAACTGTTCAACCGCCTGGCCATCGGCAATGGCAGCTCTGTCAATCTGCTGAATACCCACGGCATCCTCCTGGCCCAGCAGCCCTTGCTGGAACGCGACATGATCGACAAAGACCTGAGCGATCGCCCCAACTTCAAACGCATGCTGCGCGAGGGCGAAGGGAGTTTCCGGGCGATCTCCGCCCTTTCCGGCCAGGAACGCCTGTATACGTTCAGCAACGTCGGTGAGTTGCCGCTGATTGTGGTGGTGGCGCTCTCCGCCGATGACGTATTCGCGCCCTGGCAACGCGCCGCGCTGCTGGTCAGCAGTGCCACCGGCATCCTCTGTGTCGGCTTGCTCTGGCTGACCTGGATGCTGCGCCGGGAACTGCGCCGCCGTTATCGCACCGAGCGCGTGCTGTCAGAACTGGCAGCCACCGACGCGCTCACCGGCCTGGCCAACCGCCGTATCCTGGACGAGCGCCTGCGCCTGGAATGGGACCGCGCGCAACGTTCGACCGAGCCGCTGACGGTGCTGATGATCGATGTGGACCACTTCAAGGCGTTCAACGACCGCCACGGCCATCACGGCGGCGATGAAGCATTACGCACTGTCGCCCAGGTGATCGGTACCAATATCCGCCGCCCGGCCGACCTGGCCGCACGCTATGGCGGCGAAGAGTTTGCGGTGGTGCTGCCGGTGACCGATGCCAAGGGCGCCTGGGTGATTGCCGAGCATATCCGCAGCGGTATCGAGCACTTGCCGAGGGTGGGAGGAGATGAACAGCCGATTACGGTGAGCATCGGCATGAGCACTTGGGACAAGCGCAGCCGTCAGTCGCTGGAGGCGTTGTTGCTGAGTGCGGATCAGGCGTTGTATGAAGCCAAGCATACGGGGCGTAACCGGATTGTGGATGCCAGCACTTTGTAATACATCAGCGAGCCAAGGTGTATCGCATCACCAATACGGTGCCCCGAACATTTCAAAGCTGGCGCTATGCTTTGTCATCCTTTCTGACGGAGGCCTCCATGTAATTGTCCGAGAAAAAATGCCTGGCGACCTTGATCTCAGGCCGATAGAAACCGTTGACCAGTTTATTTATAGCCACTTCATCCGTATGTTCCAGTAAACGCTGGTTTGACGCCGGGGAAAAATTTCGCAGATCCCGAATGAGGGATAACCCAATGCCCGCCTTCATGTCTTCGCCAGAAAATACCGTTTCGAAGGGTTGGAGTTTGCGCTTTGATAGCTTGGCATATTCATCACTGTCCAAGCCCTCTATATGTCGATCCAAATTGGGGGTTTGCGCAAAGCGCATTTCCACCAGACTCATCCACGCTGCATCCTTGAACGCGGGAGCGTCAAATTCAAAACGATAAGTAGTGCCGCCCAAACGACTACTTGGCTTCTTGGATTCGCTACCAGCTTCTAAGGCAAAAAATACAAAATCGTCATTACCTAAAAGCTTTATATCTTCCTGAGGCGAATTATCAGTGTTAAAAATAATATGCCGATCAATCAATTTTTGACGCGAGAACAGTGCGACGCTGTCATCTTCACGTCTTACAGGTGCCGCTGTGCTATGAGTCGCGTATAGGGGCACTTCAAAAAAAGCACCCAAAAACTTACTTTCCTGAGTAGACAGTACACCCAGCTCTTTTCGGAGCGTATGAAGGTTGTTCTTAGAAATTCCATCAATGAGACTTTTCTCTGTTCCGATGGGTGCGCCCTTCCAAAGTGACCCATTTTGAATCATCCGCTCATGGGATTTGCCACTGATGAATCCACGTAATGCCTTTACGATTTGCCGAGTTGCAACATCCTTCTGAATCGTGGAGCCATTACCCCACAAATCAGGCAGCATCCCGCCAAAGTGGCCATTAGAATTATCGATTGTTACGCGGCGTTGTAATCCATTGTTTTCCAGAACACCAGCACCCCGTATTTCCGAAAAAAGTGGTTGGACAGCGGTAGTTTCGATTGGGCTGATACTAGGCATAGCGACCTCTGCTTAGGCTAACGACAGGCAAACGAGTGGACGAAGGCAGATCGACTAATGTCTGCCGTAACCGAGTGGAGAATTGATGGGAGCACTCCAACACCCATTCAATCAGCTCATTCGATTTCATACTGAGCTTCAAAATAGACAGTTCGTCATCGGTGACATGGTTCATCGCAACCATCTCTCCTGAGGCAGCGTTGAGTCCGACGACAGCCGTATCTTTTTGCAAAAAGCTAAATTGGGCACTGAACATAAACTTTTGCCATTCATCTACTTCTGCACGACTCATCGATTGATCCGAGAGTTCGCAGAGTATCGTGATACTCTTTCTAGCCCGATTATCATAGAGTGCCAACTTAAGCCCCTCCACTCTCAACTGGCAAACCCGAGAGTCATCAAACTTCAGACCCGGCAGTCCAAGCATGCTCCCAAACGCCTGCAAAACATTATCTTCTTTATTCATACTTGAGTACGCCAAGAGAAAACACTCAAGTATGTGCCGAACACTGAATCTAAATTTAAAATCACTAGCATGAAAAGCACTCCGAAATTAATTAATCACCATTCAGAGCATCCGTGCCACACATCGCAAGCCGGCATCAGATTACGCATTTAACTAAAGCAAAGAAAACAGGGCAATCATTACTAAAAAATTCTTCACCACGCCAAAGGAACCACACCATCTGCCAAACCACAAATGCCTGCCAGCTGTCAGAACAAATATAAAATACTGAAATACAGGAAAAAAAAAGGCCACCCGAAGGCAGCCTTTCAAAACTAAAGAAAGAGAGTTGTTACTTACACCGCCGCAACGGGACGCATGTAAGAGATCGGTGCGGTGCTGGCATCTTCGAAGGTCACGACTTCCCAAGCGTCTGTCTGCTCAATCAACTTGCGCAGCAGCTGGTTGTTAAGGGCGTGGCCCGACTTGAAGCCTTTGAACTCGCCTATCAGGCTATTGCCCAGCAGGTAGAGGTCACCGATTGCATCGAGGATCTTGTGCTTCACGAATTCGTCTTCGTAGCGAAGGCCGTCTTCGTTCAGTACACCATCCGCGTCGACCACAATGGCGTTTTCAACGCTGCCGCCGAGTGCGAGGTTGTGCTTGCGCAGGTACTCGATGTCACTCATGAAACCAAAGGTACGGGCGCGGCTGACTTCTTTTACGAACGAAGTGCTGGAAAAATCCACGCTTGCACTTTGGGTGCGGTCACGGAATACCGGGTGATCGAAATCGATCTCAAAGCTCACTTTAAAGCCTTCGAACGGGACGAAGGTGGCGCGCTTGTCGCCGTCTTCTACTGTCACTTCCCGCAGAATGCGAATGAACTTCTTGGCTGCGTCCTGTTCTTCCAGGCCGGCAGATTGAATCAAGAATACGAAGGGTCCAGCGCTGCCATCCATGATCGGGACTTCGGACGCGGAGAGCTCGACGTAGGCGTTATCGATGCCCAGGCCAGCCATGGCCGAGAGCAAGTGCTCCACCGTGTCCACTTTGACGTCACCGTTGACCAATGTGGTCGACATCGTGGTTTCGCCAACGTTTTCCGCGCGAGCAGGAATCTGCACCACAGGGTCCAGGTCGGCACGAACAAACACGATGCCGGTGTCGACAGGTGCGGGCTTGAGGGTCAGGTATACCTTCTCCCCGGAGTGCAGACCTACACCTGTGGCACGGATAATATTCTTCAGGGTGCGTTGTTTAATCATGGCTTGGACCGCTTGAGCGCAAATTGCGAACTGGTATCAACAAAGGCTGGCGATAATAGCAGACCAGACCTTTGCTGAACACCAATCACCTTCATAGCCCTGATACATTCCATTAATCGGCCTGACGACGCAGGAATGCCGGGATGTCCAAGTAGTCCAGATCATCTTGCGGATTCGGGCTACGAGACGCCGCAGCACCGGCCTGAGCCTGGTTGCGCATCACGGTCGGACGGTCCAGGTCACGGTAGTTCACCGACGGCAGTTCCTGGCGCGAAGGCGCTGGAGCGGCAGCCGCTTGGCTCGCGTGGCTGGCTTGGGCGTTGTGCAGGGTGTTGTCGATCACCTTCACAGGCTTCTCGATTTTTGCACCCAGGCCGGTCGCAACCACGGTTACATGCAGCTCGTCGCGCATGTCCGGATCGATCACGGTGCCGACTTTGACCATCGCGTGCTCGGAAGCGAAGGCTTCGATGATGCTACCCACGTCGGAGTACTCACCCAGGGACAGGTCAGGACCGGCGGTGATGTTCACCAGGATGCCGCGTGCACCTTGCAGGTTCACGTCTTCCAGCAACGGGTTGCGGATGGCCGCTTCAGTAGCTTCACGTGCACGGTTCGGACCGCTGGCGCAGCCAGTGCCCATCATCGCCATGCCCATTTCGCTCATTACAGTACGTACGTCGGCAAAGTCGACGTTGATCATGCCTGGACGCTTGATGATGTCGGAGATACCGCGAACGGCACCGGCCAGTACGTCGTCAGCCTTGGCGAAGGCGGACAGCAGGCTGGCGTCCTTGCCCAGGATGGTCAGCAGTTTCTCGTTGGGGATGGTGATCAACGAGTCGACGCTTTCAGACAGCAGACGGATGCCTTCGTCGGCGATCTGCATGCGCTTGCGGCCTTCGAACGGGAACGGACGGGTCACGACTGCAACCGTCAGAATGCCCATTTCCTTGGCCACTTCGGCGATGATCGGCGCAGCACCGGTACCGGTACCGCCGCCCATGCCGGTGGTGATGAACACCATGTTGGTGCCTTGCAGCACTTCGGCAATACGCTCGCGGTCTTCCAGGGCGGCTTGACGGCCGACTTCCGGATTGGCGCCAGCGCCGAGGCCCTTGGTCACGGCTGTGCCCAATTGCAGGATGGTCCGCGCGCCGATGCTTTTCAGCGCTTGGGCATCAGTGTTGGCGCAGATGAATTCAACGCCTTCAATGTTGCTCTTGACCATGTGGTTGACAGCGTTGCCGCCGCCACCGCCGACACCGATTACTTTGATAACCGGGCTTGCGGGGATGTTGTCTACGAGTTCGAACATGTTCCCTCTCCTTTCATTTCTCTAGTTTTTTCGCCTACTGCTTACAACGGTGTCGCGGTAAATCTTAAAAATTGCCTTTGACCCATGCCTGCAGACGCTCGAACAACGGCGCTTTCGCCTCGTCGTCGCTGCGGTAGCTGTCACGGTTGCTCGGGCCCGACAGGGAAATGCCGTCGGTCTGCTTTTGCAGCCCGTACAACAGCAAGCCCACACCGGTGGAGTAAATCGGGTTGCGCACCACGTCGCCCAGGCCTTTGACGCCATGGGGCACGCCCAGGCGGACAGGCATGTGGAAGATTTCCTCGGCCAGTTCGACCGCGCCTTCCATCTTCGAGGTGCCACCGGTCAGCACGATGCCGGCCGGGATCAGATCTTCGTAGCCGCTGCGGCGCAGTTCAGCCTGGATCAGGGTGAACAGTTCGTCGTAGCGCGGCTCGACCACTTCGGCCAGGGCCTGGCGCGACAGTTCGCGCGGTGGACGGTCGCCCACGCTCGGCACCTTGATGGTCTCGCCGGCACCGGCCAGCTTGGCCAGGGCGCAGGCGTAGCGAATCTTGATTTCTTCGGCGTACTGGGTCGGCGTACGCAGCGCCATGGCGATGTCGTTGGTCACCTGGTCACCGGCAATCGGGATCACGGCGGTGTGACGGATCGCACCCTCGGTGAAGATCGCGATGTCGGTGGTGCCGCCGCCGATGTCGACCAGGCATACGCCCAGTTCTTTTTCGTCGTCAGTCAGTACCGAGTAGGCCGAAGCCAGTTGCTCAAGAATGATGTCGTCGATTTCCAGGCCGCAGCGGCGCACGCACTTTTCAATGTTCTGTGCGGCGTTGACGGCGCAGGTCACCACGTGGACCTTGGCTTCCAGGCGTACGCCCGACATGCCCAGCGGCTCGCGAACGCCTTCCTGGTTGTCGATCACGTAGTCCTGCGGCAGCGTGTGCAGCACGCGCTGGTCAGCCGGGATCGCCACGGCCTGGGCAGCGTCAAGGACGCGCTCCAGGTCGGCGGAGCTGACTTCGCGGTCGCGGATCGCCACGATGCCGTGGGAGTTCAGGCTGCGGATATGGTTGCCCGCCACGCCAACGAACGCCGAGTGGATCCGGCAACCGGCCATCAGCTGCGCTTCTTCGATGGCGCGCTGGATCGATTGCACGGTGGACTCGATGTTCACCACCACGCCCTTCTTCAGGCCCCGGGACGGATGCGTGCCAATACCGACGATTTCGATGACGCCGTCTTCCCCGACCTCGCCCACCAGCGCCACCACTTTGGAGGTGCCGATGTCGAGACCGACGATCATTTTGCCGCTTTGCACGTTTGCCATGGGTCCTGCCTCTTCTTAATTCTTCGCGACAGCGGGTTGCGCTGCCGTGGGCGCTGCCGGTTCACGCCAGCCGACGGCCAGGCCGTTGGCGTAACGCAGGTCGACGCTCGCAATGTTCGTAATCTGTTCTTTCAAGGTCTTGTCATAGATGGCAATGAAGCGGCGCATCTTTTCCACCAAGCGGTCGCGTCCCAGCAACAACTGGATGCCCGGGCCGGAACTGCCTGCCCCGGTCGTCAAAAACCAGCTACCCCGTTCACGCAGTTCCAGGCGTGCAATGGAGAAGCCCATGGGACGCAGCATCTGGCTCAAGGCCTGGTACTGCTGCATCACTTGTTGCTGCGCCCGCTGCGGCCCGAACAGCTGCGGCAGGTGCTCATAGTTGGCCAGCTCACGCGGGGTGAACGCCTGGCCCTGGTTGTTCAACAACGCTTCGTCGCCCCAACGGGCCACGGGCAGTTGTTCTTCCAGGCGGATCGTCACCTGGTCCGGCCATACTCGGCGGACTTCGGCGTGGGCGATCCACGGCATCTGTTCCAGCTCCGAGCGCATACCGGCCAGGTCGATGGTAAAGAAGCTCGCCGCCAGGTACGGGCCGATGCGCTGCTGTACCGCTTGCTGACTGATGTAGCTCAAGTCGCCCTGCACGCTGATCTTGGTGATCGGCCGGTCGGCATACGGCAACAGACGCTGCGCGCCTTCGTAGGTTCCGAAACCCAGCACCACCAGCAACACCGGCCAGAACAGCGCCTTGAGGAAACCAAAGTTGGCTTTCGGCAGGCGCGCCGACATCGGCTCTTTAGCCACCATTCGGCTGGCACCCCGTGGCACCGGCTTGCGGCTCGGTGCTTGTGGGGGCTGATGACGAAGCGATGCGCCTTTCATGTCCTTAGCCTCTTGGCTCAATGCTGTCGGCCAGGATCGCCAGCACTAACTGCTGGAAGTCCAGACCGGCCGCACGGGCTGCCATGGGGACCAGGCTGTGGTCGGTCATGCCCGGTGCGGTGTTGACTTCCAGGAACCAGAAATTCCCTTGGTCATCCTGCATCACGTCTGCCCGCGCCCAACCGGCGATACCCAGCGCCTCACAGGCTTTCGCCGTGAGGTCCATCAATTCCTGTTCTTTGCTTGCGTCAAGGCCGCACGGGATCCGGTACTGGGTATCGGAAGCCAGGTACTTGGCGTCGTAGTCGTAAAAGGTGTGGGGCGTGCCCAATGCGATAGGCGGCAAAACCTGACCACGCAGGGTGGCGATGGTGTACTCGGGACCCTGGATCCACTGTTCCACCAACACTTGCGAATCGTAGGTACTTGCCGCTTTCCATGCGTCGATCAATTCGGCGGCCGAGTTCACTTTAGCCATGCCGATACTGGAGCCTTCATGGGCAGGTTTGACGATCAAAGGCAGGCCCAGTTCCTTGGCTGCAGAAATACAATCGCCTTCGCTGCACAGAACACTGTGACGCGGGGTGGGAATGCCCAGGCTGTGCCACACCTGCTTGGTGCGCAACTTGTCCATTGCCAACGCGGAAGCAAGGATGCCGCTGCCGGTGTAAGGGATGCCGGCGCACTCCAACAAGCCCTGCATGCTGCCGTCTTCACCGCCACGGCCGTGGAGAATAATGAAGGCGCGGTCGATCTTCTCGGCCAGCAGGCGGGCGAGGAAATCATCGCCCACGTCGATACCGAAGGCATTCACGCCGGCGCTTTGCAGGGCTTCGAGCACAGCGTTGCCCGACTTGAGCGACACTTCGCGCTCAGCGCTTTTACCGCCGAACAACACCGCGACGCGGCCGAAGTCAGCGGGTGCGATTGTGGAAAACAGGGAGCCGTAGTCGTTGATCATTTCGACTTCCCCTTCGCAGCAGCAAACAGCGGGCTCGCCAGTAATTTAGGGGCAAGGCCACCAATGTCACCGGCGCCCTGGCACAGCAAAATGTCACCGGCACGCAGCAGCGGCTTGACGATTGGCGCCAGGTCCACACCACGCTCGATGTAGATCGGGTCCAACTGGCCACGCTGACGGATGCTGTTGCACAGCTTGCGGCTGTCGGCGCCCGGAATCGGTTCTTCACCGGCCGGGTACACCTCCATCAACAGCAGCACGTTGGCATCGGCCAATACATTGACGAAATCGTCGTACAGGTCGCGGGTACGGCTATAGCGGTGCGGCTGGTAGACCATCACCAGGCGGCGCTCCGGCCAGCCACCGCGCACGGCCTTGATCACGGCAGCGACTTCGGTCGGGTGGTGACCGTAGTCGTCCACCAGCATCACGTCGCCGCCTTCTACCGGCAACTGGCCGTAGACCTGGAAGCGACGACCCACGCCGGCAAAGCGCGACAGGCCTTCGACGATGGCTTCATCGCTGACGCCCTCGTCGGTGGCGATACAGATGGTCGCCAGGGAATTGAGTACGTTGTGGTTGCCCGGCATGTTCACCGAGACATCCAGCGGCTCGCGGTCGGGACGCAGCACGGTGAAGAAGGTTTGCATGCCTTCCTGGCGCACATTGATGGCGCGCACGTCGGCGTCTTCGCTGAAGCCGTAGGTCACGGTAGGACGCTTGACCAGTGGCAGGATTTCGCGCACCACCGGATCGTCCAGGCACACCACGGCTAGACCATAGAACGGCAGGTTGTGCAGGAACTCAACGAAGGTTTTCTTCAACTTGTTGAAGTCACCGTCGTAAGTTGCCATGTGGTCTTCGTCGATGTTGGTGACGACGGCGACCAGCGGTTGCAGGTGCAGGAAGCTCGCGTCGCTTTCATCGGCTTCGGCGATCAGGTAACGGCTGGTGCCCAGTTGTGCATTGGTGCCGGCTGCATTCAGGCGGCCACCGATGACGAACGTCGGGTCCAGGCCACCAGCGGCGAACACCGAGGCGATCAGGCTGGTGGTGGTGGTTTTGCCGTGGGTACCGGCGACGGCGATGCCGTGGCGATAACGCATCAACTCGGCCAGCATCTCGGCGCGCGGCACCACGGGAATGCGACGCTCAAGGGCGGTGGCCACTTCCGGGTTGGAGGTGTTCACGGCGCTGGACACCACCAGCACATCGGCTTCAGCGGCGTTCTCGGCGCGGTGGCCGATATAGATCTGTGCACCGAAGGTCTTCAGGCGATCGGTGACCGGCGACTCTTTCAAGTCAGAGCCGGACACCTGGTAGCCCAGGTTCAGCAATACTTCAGCGATGCCGCACATGCCCACGCCACCGATACCAACGAAGTGGATACGACGGATGCGGCGCATTTCCGGTTGCGGCATGGCTTTCTGATTCTCAACCATGGGCCACCTCCAGGCAGATATCGACCACGGTGCGGGTTGCGTCAGGTTTGGCCAGGCGGCTTGCGGTGCTCGCCATGCTATTGAGTCGTTCCGGTTGCATCAAAACCTCGGTCAGGCGTGCGGCCAAATCGGCGGCGCCAGTCGTTCTTTGCGGCAGCAGGAAGGCAGCGCCCTCCCCGGCCAAATATTCGGCGTTGCGGGTCTGGTGATCGTCGATCGCGTGGGGCAAAGGCACCAGCAAGGACGGCAGACCGGCGGCCGCCAGTTCACTGACAGTCAGCGCACCGGAGCGGCAGACCACCAGGTCGGCCCAGCCATAGGCGTGGGCCATGTCTTTGATGAAGGGCTGTACGTTCGCCTCGACACCGGCTTCGCGATAACGCGCGGCGGTGACTTCACCGTGATCTTTGCCAGCCTGATGGAAGACTTCCGGGCGCAATTCCACAGGGAGTTGCGCCAGCGCTTCCGGCAGCAGTTTGTTCAAAGGCTCGGAGCCCAGGCTGCCGCCCATGACCAGCAGGTGCGGCTTGCGCCCTTCCAGTGCTTCACGGGCGATGTCCATAAACAGTTCGGTACGCACCGGGTTGCCAGTGGTGCGCAGCTTGTCCGAGGCACCAAAGGTTTTCGGAAATGCTTCACACACCCGCGCAGCCAACGGCACCAGCAGACGGTTGGCGGTACCGGCGACGGCGTTCTGCTCGTGCACGATCACCGGCACACCGGCGAGCTTGGCGGCAACACCACCAGGACCGGTCACATACCCACCAAAACCGAGCACACACACCGGCTTCAGCTCACGAATGACTTTGCGCGCCTGCCACACCGCCTTGAGCAACACGAACGGCGCCTTGAGCAGGGACAACTTGCCCTTGCCACGCAGGCCGGTGACGTTGATCAAGTGCAGCGGCAAGCCGGCATTCGGCACCAATTCGTTTTCGATGCCACGCGGCGTGCCCAACCAGTGCACGGTGTAGCCACGGTTCTGGAATTCCCGCGCACAGGCCAAGGCCGGGAACACATGGCCCCCGGTGCCGCCCGCCATGATCAGCACGTTAGCGCCCATGGGTCGGCTCCTCGGCAAAATCGCTTTCGCTGAATTCCATCTCTTCGCTGCCCAAGTGGGTTCGACTCTCCCACTCGATGCGCAGCAACAAGCCCAGGCACGCGCAGCAGATCACCAACGAACTGCCGCCGTAGCTGAGGAACGGCAAGGTCAGGCCCTTGGTCGGCAACAGGCCGACGTTCACCCCGATGTTGATCAGGAACTGGCCGATCCACAGGAACGACAAGCCGTACGCCACATAAGCAGCGAAATACTGTTTGGCCTTTTCGGCCCACAAGCCGATGTACATGCCGCGTACACACACGAACACGAACAACGCGACGGTGCACAGCGAACCCACCACGCCCAGCTCTTCGGCAAGTACCGAGAACACGAAGTCGGTGTGCGCTTCCGGCAGGTAGAACTGCTTCTGCACACTGTTGCCCAGGCCCACGCCCAGCCACTCGCCGCGACCGAAGGCGATCAGCGCCTGGGTCAACTGGTAGCCGGAGCCGAACTGGTCGGACCACGGGTCGGTAAAGGTGATCAGACGCGCCATCCGGTAGGGTTGCGCCTGTACCAGAATGGTCACGGCGGCCACGGCCAGCACCACCATCAAGGTAAAGCGGAACAGGCCCACGCCGCCAAGGAACAGCATCGCCGCCGCAGCCCCCATCATCACGACGGTGGCGCCGAAGTCGGGCTCCATCAGCAACAGGCCGGCCATCGGCAGCAGCACGATGAACGGCTTGAAGAAGCCCATCCAGCTTTCGCGCACTTCTTTCTGGCGACGTACCAGGTAACCGGCCAGGTAAATCACCACGAACACCTTGGCGATTTCCGACGGTTGCACGTTGAACGCGCCGAAGCCGATCCAGCGCATCGAACCGTTCACTTCGCGGCCGATACCGGGCAGGATCACCATGATCAGCAAGCCGAACGCACCGATCAGCATCAGCCAACCCAGGCGTTGCCAGGTGGCGATAGGGATCATCATGGTGACGATGCACGCGCCGAGGCCGATCACCAGGTACACCAGGTGACGGATCATCATGTACAGGGTGTTGCCCGACTGCACGGCGGCCACTTCGGACGAAGCCGAGGTGATCATCACCAGGCCAAGGCCCAACAGCGCCAGGCAACCGGCGAGCATCGGAAAGTCGAGGTCGATACCACGCCCGGTGATGATCGGCGATGGGTACGGCTTGATGATATTTCTGAAGTTGATACTCATGCCAAGGCCTCCACGGCGGCGGCGAACAGCTGGCCGCGCTCTTCGTAGTTCTTGAACATGTCGAAACTGGCGCACGCCGGCGACAGCAGCACCGCATCGCCCGGCTGGGCCAGGGCTTTGCATTGCGCGATGGCATCGTCCAGGGAGGTAGCGCGCGCTTGCGGCACGGCATCACCCAATGCGGCGGCGATCAAATCGGAGTCGCGGCCCATCAACACCACGGCGCGGCAATGCTCGGCGACCGGGCCTTTAAGGTCCTTGAAGTCGGCACCCTTGCCGTCGCCACCGGCGATCAGCACCAGCTTGCCGTCGATATCGGCGCCAAGGCCTTCGATAGCCGCCAGGGCCGCACCGACATTGGTGGCCTTGGAATCGTTGTAATAGCTGACGCCGTCGAGATCGCGCACCCACTGGCAGCGATGCTCCAAGCCGCCGAATGTACGCAGGGCCGACAACATGGCGTCGAACGGCAGGCCCACGGCATACCCCAGTGCCAAGGCCGCCAGGGCGTTGGACTGGTTATGCGCGCCACGGATTTTCAGCTCGCGCACCGGCATCAGGTTCTGGAATTCGAAGGCCAGGTATTTCTCGCCGTTCTCTTCGCGAATGCCGAAGGCTTTAAAGTCGGGTTTGCCCAGGCCGAAGGTCCAGCATGGCAGGCCCTCGCCCATCAGCGGACGGCTCAAGGCGTCCTGACGGTTGACCACCACTTGCTTGGCGCCACGGAAGATCCGGTGCTTGGCCAGGTGGTACGCCGGCAAGCCGCTGTAACGGTCCATGTGGTCTTCACTCACGTTCAACACGGTCGCCACTTCGGCCCCGAGGTCGTGGGTGGTTTCCAGTTGAAAGCTCGACAGTTCCATCACGTACAGCTCGACGTCGTCGCTGAGCAGGTCCAGCGCCGGCGTGCCGAGATTGCCGCCCACGGCCACGCGCTTGCCGGCCGCAGCCGCCATCTCGCCGACCAGGGTGGTCACGGTGCTTTTTGCGTTGGAACCGCTGATGGCCACGATCGGCGCCTGCGCGTTACGCGCGAACAGGTCGATATCGCCCGACAGCTTCACGCCACGGGCGGCGGCGGCTTGCAGGGCCGGGGTCGCGATGGCCAGGCCGGGGCTCACGTAGAGCTCGTCGGCACGGCACAGAAACTCGACATCCAGCTCGCCACAACGCACTTCCACGTGCGGGTAGTCACGGCGCAGCGTGACCAGCTCCGGTGGATTTTCCCGCGTATCGGCCACGGCAAACGGCTTGCCCCGGTTCGCCAGGAAGCGAACCAGGGACATGCCGCTCTTGCCGAGGCCGACAACGATGCGGAAGTGGTCTGAAGCGATCAGGGACACTCGTTTCTACCTCAGTTTCAGGGTGGCAAGGCCGATCAGCACCAGAATCACGGTGATGATCCAGAAGCGGACGATCACACGCGGCTCAGGCCAGCCCTTGAGTTCAAAGTGGTGGTGAATCGGTGCCATGCGGAACACGCGGCGCCCGGTCAATTTGAAGGAGGCCACCTGGATGACCACCGACAGGGTTTCCATCACGAACACACCGCCCATGATGAACAGCACGATTTCCTGGCGAACGATCACGGCGATGGTGCCGAGGGCCGCGCCCAGCGCCAGTGCGCCGACGTCACCCATGAAGACTTGTGCGGGATAGGTGTTGAACCACAGGAAGCCCAGGCCAGCACCGATCAGCGCACCGCAGAACACGATCAATTCACCTGCGCCCGGCACATAGGGGATCAGCAGGTATTCAGCGAATTTCACGTTACCCGACAGGTAGCAGAAGATGCCGAGCGCGCCGCCGACCATCACCGTTGGCATGATCGCCAGGCCGTCGAGGCCGTCAGTCAGGTTGACCGCGTTGCTGGAGCCGACGATCACGAAGTAGGTCAGCACCACGAAGCCAACGCCCAGGGGAATGCTGGCGTCCTTGAGCATCGGGATGATCAAAGTGGTTTCCACGGCGCTTGGCGCGGTGGTGTAAAGGAAGATCGCAGCGCCGAGGCCGAACACCGACTGCCAGAAATACTTCCAGCGGCTTGGCAGCCCTTTCGAGTTTTTCTCGATCACTTTGCGGTAGTCGTCCACCCAGCCGATGGCGCCGAACAGCAGCGTCACCAACAAAACGGTCCACACATAACGGTTGTGCAGGTCAGCCCACAGCAAAGTGCTGATGCCGATGGACGACAGGATCAGCGCGCCGCCCATGGTCGGGGTGCCGGATTTGGACAGGTGCGACTGCGGGCCGTCATTACGAACCGATTGACCAATTTGCAGGTTCTGCAGGGTGCGGATCATCCACGGCCCCAGGAACAGCGACAAACACAACGCAGTCAGCACACCCAGGATCCCGCGCAGGGTCAGGTACTGAAAGACCGCGAAGCCTTTGTGGAACTGTTGCAGATACTCAGCCAGCAGCAGCAGCATTAATATTTCTCCGTACTTGAGCCACACAAGGCCGCGACGACGTTTTCCATCACCGCGCTGCGCGATCCCTTGATCAAAATGGTTGTGTGTTTGTCGTGTTCAGCCGCCGTCAGCGCCTGGATCAGCTCGGCCTGGGTCGCGAAATGGCGGGCACCAGGGCCGAAAACGCTGACGGCGTGCGCCATGTGCGGGCCGACGGCGTAAAGCGCGTCGACTTTGCCGGCGGCATAGGCGCCGACTTCGCGGTGGGACTGTTCGGCCCACTCGCCCAGCTCGGCGATATCACCCAGCACCAGCACTTTGCGGCCGTCGAAGCTTTTGAGCAGGTCGATGGCGGCGCAGATGGAGGACTGGTTGGCGTTATAGGTGTCGTCGATCACGCGCATGCCGTTGCTGGCCAACTGCGCCACGGTGCGCCCCTTGACCGGCTGCACCGCACCCAAACCTGTGGCGATACCGAACAGCGACACGCCCAGGGCGTACGCGGCAGCGGCGGCGGCCAAGGCATTGGCGACGTTATGGTTGCCCAGCAGATTCAGCTGCACGTGTTCATTGCCTTGCGGGGTGTGCAAGGTAAAGGACGGGCAGCCACGCGCATCAACGGTAATGTTGGAGGCGTGGAAATCAGCCGCGGCATTGAGCACGGCAAACGTCAGGACCTTGCGACCGGCGGCACGCACACGCCAGGTTTCGAAGGCCTTGTCGTCGAGATTCAAGACAGCAGTGCCCGATGCATCAAGACCTTCAAGGATTTCGCCCTTGGCTTCGACGATTTTCTCCGGGCCACCGAACTCGCCAACGTGGGCGGTGCCGGCATTATTGATGATCGCCACGTGGGGCTTGGTCAGCGCCACGGTGTAGGCAATTTCGCCGACGCGCGATGCGCCCAACTCGATCACGGCAGCGGTGTGTTCCGGGGCCAATTCAAGCAGGGTCAGCGGAGCGCCGAAATCATTGTTCAGGTTGCCACGGGTCGCGAGAACCGGGCCGCGTGTACGCAACACACCGGCGAGCAGTTCCTTGACCGTGGTCTTGCCGCTGGAACCGGTGATGGCTGCAACAGGCTTGTCGAAGGCCGCACGGTTCAGCGCACCCAGTTGACCCAAGGCCAAACGGGTATCGGCAACCAGCAGCTGTGGCAGTGTGGAATCCGCCACTTCGCGTTGCACCAAGGCACCGACGGCACCTTTGGCGGCGACGTCATTCAGGTAGTCGTGACCATCGAAGCGCGGGCCCGCCAGGGCGACAAACAATTGCCCTGGCTTGATGGCGCGGCTGTCGATACTGACGCCGTCGAAACTGCAATCGCTCGACAGCACACGGGCCGACAGGGCCTGGCTCAGTTCGCTGAATGTCATTGCCTTAAGCATGGGCGACCTCCCAGGCGGTCAAGGCATGGTCGGCCTCGATCAGATCGGAGAAGGCGTGGCGCTCACCGTTGATTTCCTGATAGTCCTCGTGACCTTTACCCGCCAGCACCACCACGTCGTCAGCAGCGGCGCTGGCGATCAATTGGGCGATGGCGGCGCCGCGACCGGCGACAAAGGTGGCCTTGGACACGTCTTTGAAGCCGACACGGATGTCGTCGAAAATCTGGCTCGGGTCTTCACTGCGCGGGTTGTCGTCGGTGACGAGCACGCCATCGGCCAGGCGCTCGACGATCTCGGCCATCAACGGGCGTTTGCCGCGATCACGGTCACCGCCGCAACCGAACAGGCACAGCAGCTTGCCCTTGGCGTGTGGGCGCAGGGCCACCAGGACTTTTTCCAGGGCGTCCGGTGTGTGGGCGTAGTCGACCACCACCAGCGGCTGCTTGCCGCCACCCAGGCGCTGCATGCGACCGACCGGGCCTTCCAGCTTCGGCAGTACACGCAGGATTTCGTCGAGGGCGTAATCCAGGCCGAGCAGCGCACCGACGGCCGCCAGGGTGTTGCTCAGGTTGAAGCGACCGAGCAGGCTGCTGCGCAGATGATGCTCGCCCTGCGGCGTCACCAGTGTGGCGCGCACGCCTTCGTCATTGAACTGGGCTTCGCGGCAATACAGGTACGCGCTGGAATCCTCCAGGCTGTAGCTGATCAGGCGCGACTCACGGTCTTCGGCAGCCAGTTGGCGGCCGAACGCATCATCCAGGTTTACCACGCGGCACTTGAGGTCGTTCCAGGCAAATAGCTTGGCCTTCTCGGTAGCGTAGGCTTCCATGGTGCCGTGGTAGTCGAGGTGATCGCGGGACAGGTTGGTCATCACCGCCACATCAAACGCCAGCGCAGCAACGCGGCCTTGATGCAAACCGTGGGACGACACTTCCATGGCAACCGCCTTGGCGCCGGCCTTTTTCAGGTCAGCCAGGGTCGCTTGCACGGCGATCGGATTCGGCGTGGTGTGCAGGCCGCTTTGCAGCGCGCCATAGAAACCGGTGCCCAGTGTGCCGACGATGCCGCAATGCTGACCCAGCAGGTCAAGCGCTTGGGCGATCAGTTGGGTCACGCTGGTCTTGCCGTTGGTGCCGGTGACGCCGACCAGATTGACGTGTCGACTCGGATCACCGTAAAAACGCCCGGCGATATCCGAGAGCTGCTTGGCCAGACCTTTGACCGGAATCAACGGCACGTCGGTGATCGGCAGCACGGTGGCGCCTTCCACTTCATAAGCCACGGCGGCCGCACCGCGTTGCAACGCATCCGCGATATGCGCTCGGCCATCGAATTTACCGCCAGGCACCGCCAGGAACAGGTCACCGGCACGCACATTACGACTGTCCAGGCTCAACTCGCGAATCAGTAGATCGCGACCGGCGTGGGCAAAAATCTTGTTCAGGCTAAGAGACATCAGCCGCGCCCTCCATTGGCTTTTACGGCAGCGGCCGGTGGTCCGGCGTTCGCTTGTTGGGTCGGCGGCAGGTTGTCCGGCGTGATGTTCATCAGGCGCAGGGTGCCGGACATCACTTTGCTGAACACCGGCGCCGATACCAGGCCACCGAAGTAACCGGCTTTGCTCGGCTCATCGATCACCACGACGATGGCGTAGCGTGGATCGCTCATCGGGCCGAAACCGGCGAACAGCGAACGGTAGGAGTTTTCGGCGTAGCCCTTGGTGCCCACCGAGGTTTTACGCGCCGTACCCGACTTGCCGGCCACGTGATACGCCGGCACCTGGGCACGGAATACGCCGCGCGGTGCTTCGATCACTTGTTGCAGCATGCCTTGCATGGTCTTGGCGACGTTTTCCGGGATCACCTGGGTGGCTTTCGGCGCTTCATCGACGTGGATCAGGCTCAGCGGAACCATCCGGCCATTATTCGCCAATACAGAGAAAGCGTGGGCCAGCTGGATCGCCGTCACCGACAGACCGTAACCGTAGGAAAGCGTGGCGGTCTCGGCCTTTTTCCAGTCGCGGTAGTTCGGCAGGTTGCCCACGCGCTCGCCTGGGAAATCCAGGCCGGTGGGCTGGCCCAGACCGATCTTCTGCGCCAGGTGGTAGATGGTTTCGCCGCCGATATCGAAGGCGACCTTACTCATGCCCACGTTACTGGAGTTGATCAGGATACCTGTCAAATCCAGCACCGGACCTTCGGTGCGGGACACGTCACGAATGGTGTATTTGCCCAACTGCAAGGTGCCTGGATACACCTCGACCTTGTCGCTGGGCTTCCAGCGTCCGGTTTCGAGGGCAGCACTCATGGAGATGGCTTTCATAGTCGAACCCGGCTCGAACACGTCGATCATCGCGCGGTTGCGCATCATCGCCGGTTGCAGGTTGCGGCGGTTGTTCGGGTTGTAGGTCGGCTGGTTGACCATGGCGAGGATCTCGCCGGTCTTCACGTCCATGATCACCAGGCTGCCGGCCTTGGCGCCGTTCTCGATGATCGCGTTACGCAGCTCGCGGTTGGCCAGGTATTGCAGGCGCAGGTCAATCGACAACGCCAAGGGCTTACCGGCCTTGGCGTTTTTGGTGACTTGGACATCCTTGATCAGTCTGCCGCGCCGATCCTTGATGACTTGTCGTTTGCCGGGAACCCCGGCGAGCCATTCATCGTAGGCGAGTTCCACGCCTTCGCGGCCATGGTCATCGATGTCGGTGAAGCCGACCATATGCGCGGTGGTTTCACCGGCCGGGTAGAAACGACGGAACTCCTCGATGCCGTAGACACCAGGGACTTTAAGGTCGAGCACTTGCTGGCCTTGTTCGGGGGTCAGCCCGCGAACCAGGTAGATAAACTCTTTATTGGCCTGGGCTTCCAGGCGCTCAGCCAAGGCTTTCGGATCTTGTCCCAACGCAGAGGCAAGGGCCGGCCAACGATCCTTGGCGACCTGCAATTCCTTTGCGTTCGCCCACAGGGTGGTCACCGGGGTACTAACGGCCAAGGGCTCGCCGTTGCGGTCGGTGATCAGGCCGCGGTGTGCAGGAATCGGGATATGACGCAAGCTACGGGCGTTACCCTCGCCGATCAGGAAGTCGCGATCGACCACTTGCAGATCGACGATCCGCCAGGCAATCGCACCGACCATCAATGCCAGCAAGCCGAGCATCAGGCGGAAGCGCCAGGGGTAGAGTGCACCCTCGAGTTTCATCATGGCGCCACCATGCGGACTTCAGCCGCGCCAGGAATATGCATTTTCAGCTGTTCGGTGGCTAGCACTTCGATACGGCTATGGGCCGTCCAGGTGCTTTGCTCCAGGATCAACCGACCCCACTCCGCTTGCGCCTTGTCACGCACACTCAGTTCCCCGTACAGGGTATTGAGCAATTGACGGTTGTAGTGGGCGCTGTAGGACACCGCAATCGCGGAAACCAGCACACCGACAAACAGCAGCATCATAAAGAAGCTGCCGCCCGGGAGGGGCTTGGCAAAAAGCTTGCTCACCGCAGCTTCTCGGCAACGCGCATGACGGCGCTGCGGGAACGTGGGTTGGCCTTGAGTTCGGCTTCGGAAGCGAACTGCGCTTTGCCATGGATTTTGATTTTCGGCACAAAGGCTTCGAAACGTACCGGCAGGTTGCGCGGCAGGTTGTCGGACTCACCCTTGACCAGGCGACGCATGAACAATTTGACGATGCGGTCTTCCAGCGAGTGGAAGCTGATCACGACAAGGCGACCGCCCACTTCCAGCGCCTCGAGGGCAGCCTCAAGGCCGGCCTCCAGGTCGCCCAATTCGTTGTTGACGTGAATGCGCAGGCCCTGGAACGCACGGGTCGCCGGGTTCTTGCCCTTTTCCCACGCTGGGTTGGCGACTTTCAGCACTTCGGCCAGATCAGCGGTGCGTTCGAATGGCTGGATTTCACGGCGCTCGACCACGGCACGGGCCATGCGACCGGCGAAGCGTTCTTCACCGTATTCCTTGAACACGCGGGTGATTTCTTCATGGGGCGCGGTCGCAATGAACTCCGCTGCGCTGATACCCCGAGTCGGGTCCATGCGCATATCGAGCGGGCCATCGTTCATGAAACTGAAGCCGCGCTCCGGGTCGTCGAGCTGCGGCGAAGACACGCCCAGGTCGAGCAAAACCCCGGCCACCTTGCCCGCCATGCCACGTTCGGCGACTTCAGCGCCTAGTTCGGCAAAGCTGCGCTGCACAACGACAAAGCGGCCGTCTTCGGCCGCTAGCGCTTGCCCGGTGGCAATCGCTTGAGGGTCTTTGTCGAACCCGAGGAGTTTGCCGTCGGACCCGAGCTGGCTGAGTATCAACCGGCTATGCCCGCCCCTGCCGAAGGTGCCATCCAGATAGCAGCCATCCGCGCGTACGGCGAGAGCCTCAACGGCTTCGTCAAGCAGTACGGTGATGTGGTTAAAGCCGCTATCAATAGTCACAGGATCAAATCACGCAGTTCATCAGGCATAGCGCCCGGTTGTTGAATAGCAGCCAGGTCAGCTGCAGAAACAGCATCCCAGGCATCTTCGTCCCACAATTGGAACTTGTTCAGTTGACCAACCAGCATTGCGCGCTTATCCAGCTTGGCGTACTCGCGCAGACGCGGAGGCACCAGGAAGCGACCGCTGCCATCCAACTCAAGGTCGACGGCGTTACCAATCAGCAAACGCTGCAGGCGGCGGTTCTCTTCACGCAACGAAGGCAGGGCGCGCAGTTTGGTTTCGATCAACTCCCACTCATCGAGGGGGTAAACACATAAACAAGGGTCAACGGCATCGATCGTGATGATCAACTGTCCAGAACTTCGCGAAATCAGCTCGTCACGATACCGGCTCGGCATAGCGAGACGGCCTTTTGCATCGAGACTGATAGCGTTAGCTCCGCGAAACACAGATGCGTTTCTCCAAATTTTAGCGTTTTACGTTCAAAAAACCCACTTTGTGCCACTTTCCGCCACTTGCGCACACTATAGGAATGCGCCCACCACACCGTCAAGGCGCGGATTCAAGGAAAAGCCTTACAGAACGGAGATTTAGGAGCGTAAAAGGAGGAGAAACCAGAGTTCAGCGATGTTTTTGGCCCAACAAGCACAAATAGCTCAAAGAGCTATAGCTCGAAGTTAAAGTAATTTATTAAGAGTAAGATTTTTTTGGTATTACGAAGATGCATCTGCCAATGATTCGGCAGGGAGGGATTCTTGCGTTACTACCGGTTTTCTGCCCGAGATTCGGACAGAAGGAAAAAGGTGGAGAGTCGATCTGTAAGCCGGGTTCTGTCTTGAACAGTCATTCGTCTACGATGGCCATCACTGGACATCTTTAGCAACCTACCCGGTCCCAGCGCGGGCCACGCCTTGGGACCCTATTTGGTCTTGCTCCAAGTGGGGTTTACCTAGCCACGAACTGTTGCCAGTCGTGCGGTGCGCTCTTACCGCACCTTTTCACCCTTACCGGCACCGAAGTGCTTAGGCGGTTATTTTCTGTGGCACTTTCCGTAGGCTCACGCCTCCCAGGCATTACCTGGCACTTCGCCCTATGGAGCCCGGACTTTCCTCCCCCCCCTAATTTTCATAGAGGGCAGCGACTGTCCAATCGACTCTCCGCCGCGCAGGTTAACGGCACGGCGGACTTAGGACAAGTAATAAAAGTTCAGAATTGCCATCACGTTCAGACGCAATACCGGATTAACACCGGAACTATTCGGCTTTCTGCTTATCGAGCGCCGCTTGATACAAGAGGTTCTTGCGCACACCAGTAATTTCCGCCGCCAGGGCTGCGGCTCGCTTGAGCGGCATCTCATTGAGCAGCAGGTCCAGGATGCGCATGGCCTCGCTGCCCACGGCGTCTTCGTCCTCTGGCGCGGTCCAGCCCGCCACCAGCACCACGCACTCGCCGCGCTGTTGGTTGCTGTCGCCCTCGACGAACGCACGCAGCGCTTCCAATGGCAGGCCCTTGAGGGTTTCGAAGGTCTTGGTCAGCTCGCGGGCCAGCAGCGCCAGGCGTTCGCCGCCAAATACCAGCTCCATGTCCTGCAGGCATTCAAGGATGCGATGCGGGGCTTCATAGAAGATCAAGGTGCGGGGTTCTTCTTTCAGCGCTTGAAGGCGTGCGCGACGTCCAACAGCCTTGGCCGGCAGAAAACCTTCAAAGATGAAACGGTCGGACGGCAACCCCGCCGCCGACAATGCAGCGATCAGCGCGCACGCACCCGGAACAGGCACTACATTGATACCAGCGGCCCGCGCCTGGCGCACCAGGTGGTAGCCAGGGTCGGAGATCAGCGGCGTGCCCGCGTCGGAGATCAGCGCCACATCGTCGCCGGCCAGCAGGCGCACGATAAAGCGACTGCCTTCCTCGCGCTCGTTGTGCTCATGGCAAGCCGCTAATGGCGTGCTGATACCAAAATGCTGCATCAACCGCTGGGAGTGACGGGTGTCTTCAGCCGCGATCAATTTAACCTCGCGCAACACTTTCAATGCTCGCGCACTGATGTCGTCCAGGTTGCCAATGGGCGTCGCCACGACAAAAAGCGAGCCTGCAGTGGAATTCAAAGGACCTGGAGCAGTCAAAACGCACACCTCGATGGTTGGCAAAAGCGACATTGTAGCGCGTAGGCGCCTGGAAAATATGCCATCACGGCCGATGCCTTTTCAGCCGTTTAAAGCCAACTGCAACATTTGCACGACCTAAATCGACGGTTTCACGCCAGTAACATCGCGCCTGGGCCAGTGCTTGGGTACAATTCCACGCTAATTTGATCGGTATCAGGAACACTTACATGATCGCTTGCCTGCGGCTGCTCTCCGCCCTCTGCCTCGCTGCCTTGTTGGCCGCGTGTGCCAGCTCGCCCTCGTCCAGCCTTGGCGACCTTCCACGGACCCCGGACGCCAGTATCGAGCAACTGCTCGAACAGGCCACCACCGCCAAGACGCCAGAAAAGGCCGCATTGCTGCGCCTGAGTGCGGCAGACATGGCCTACAAGCAGAATAACCCCGGCCGCTCGTCGCAGATTCTTGCGCAGGTGCCCCTGGATGTCCTCAAGCCCGCCGCGCAAGTGTTTGCCAGTACCTTGGCCGCCGAACTGGCCATGGCGCGCAACCAGCCCAAGGCCGCGCTGACCGCCCTGAACCACCCGAGCCTGCAAAGCCTGAAGGACCTGCCACCTGAACAGCAGGTCCGCACCGGCAGCGTGCACGCCCGTGCCTATGAAGCGGATGGCCAGACCCTGGCCGCCGCCCGCGAACGTGTGGCCATGGCCCCGCTGCTCACGGGCGATGCCGCCAAAAGCAACCATGAAGCCATCTGGGTATTGATCGCCGCACTGCCGGCTGAACAGCTGCAGGCCAGCGGCAACCCGACGCTCGACGGCTGGATCACTCTGGCCCAGGCGGTCAAGGGCGCCGGCACGCTGGAGCAGCAACAGGCCGCCATCGATACCTGGCGCGCGCAGAACCCGGGTCACCCGGCGGCTGTGCAGCTGCCAACGCCACTGACCAAGCTCAAGGAGCTGGCGAGCCAGCCACTGACCAAGATTGCCCTGCTGCTGCCACAGGACGGCCCGCTGGCTTCCGTCGGCAAGGCGCTGCGTGAAGGCTTCATGGCTGCGCACTACCAGGCTGAACAAGCCGGGCAGAAGCCGCCGGTCATCGAGTTCTATGACAGCTCGCGCCTCAACTCCCTCGACGACTTCTACGCCAAGGCCCAGGCGGCCGGCGTGCAACTGGTGGTCGGCCCGCTGGAAAAACCGCTGGTCAAACAGCTCAGCGCACGTCCGCAGTTACCAATCACCACCCTGGCGCTGAACTACAGCGAGACTGATCGCAGCCCGGCGCAACTGTTCCAGTTCGGTTTGGCCGCTGAAGACGAAGCCCGCGAAGTCTCGCGCCGCGCCCGTGCCGATGGCCTGCATCGCGCGGCTGCAATGGTGCCCCGTGGCGAATGGGGCGAGCGTGTCTACAAGGCCTTCCGCCAGGACTGGGAAGCCAATGGCGGCCAGGTCATGGGGGTCGAGTATGTCGATCAGCCAGTCGCCCTTGCCCAGCAAATTGCCGACCTGTTCCAACTACGTAAAAGCGAAGGCCGCGCCAAGAGCCTGCAAAGCACCGTCGGCACCGACGTCGCTGCGCAACCTTCGCGTCGCCAGGACATCGAGTTCATCTTCCTGGCCGTGACCCCACAACTGGCCCAGCAGATCAAGCCAACCCTGAACTTCCAATACGCAGGCGACGTGCCGGTCTACGCCACGTCCCACGTGTTCAGCGCCAGCGGCGACAAAAACCAGTACCTGGACATGACCAACGTGATGTTCTGCGAAACCCCTTGGCTGCTCAACACCACCGACCCACTGCGCAACCAGGTTGCCGCACAATGGCCGCAAGCCAATGGCAGCCTCGGCCGCCTGTACGCGATGGGCGTCGATGCCTACCGCCTGGCGCCGCGCCTGGGGCAGCTCAAGGCATTGCCGGACACCCGTGTTGACGGCCTGTCGGGCAACCTGGGCATCAGCGCCAACCAGCGCGTTGATCGCCAGATGCCATGGGCCAAGTTTGTCGGCGGTGAGATCCAGCGCCTGCCGGACACCCCGCGCTGATGCCCGAGCGGTCCAGCGCACAAAGCGGCAAGGATGCCGAACTACAAGCTCTGAAACACTTGCAACAACAGGGTCTGCGCCTGCTGGCGCAGAACTGGTTGTGTAAACGCGGCGAGCTTGATCTGGTCATGCTTGACGGCGATACAGTAGTATTCGTCGAAGTCCGCTACAGAAAACACGCACAATGGGGTGGCGCGCTCGCCAGTATTGACGGGCGCAAGCGTCAAAAGCTGATACTCGCCGCGCAGTTTTTCCTGCAAAAAGAGCATCGCTGGGCCGACGCCCCCTGCCGTTTCGATGTGGTTGCCATAGAAAGCACACCGTCTGGTCAGGCTGATCTGAACTGGCTGAAAAATGCCTTCGACAGCTGATTCGCCGGACATCTTCACCACACACTTTTGCTCTTTGCTTTGCGGGCTGCACATTCCTGTGCCAAACAGCCGCGCTACTTAAGGTCACACAGATGGACATGCAATCCCGAATTCGCCAGCTTTTCCAGGCCAGCATCGACACCAAGCAACAGGCGATGGACGTACTTGCACCGCACATCGAGCAAGCCAGTCAGGTCATGGTCAATGCCTTGCTCAACGAGGGCAAAATGCTTTCGTGCGGCAACGGTGGTTCGGCCGGCGACGCCCAGCATTTCTCGTCCGAGCTGCTCAACCGCTTCGAGCGTGAGCGCCCTAGCCTGCCGGCCATTGCCTTGACCACCGACTCGTCGACGATTACCTCGATCGCCAACGACTACAGCTATAACGAAATTTTCTCCAAGCAGATCCGCGCCCTGGGCCAACCCGGCGATGTGCTGCTGGCGATTTCCACCAGCGGCAACTCGGCGAATATTATTCAGGCGATCCAGGCCGCACATGATCGCGAAATGATTGTCGTAGCATTGACCGGGCGCGATGGCGGCGGCATGGCTTCGCTGCTGTTGCCTGAAGATGTGGAGATTCGCGTCCCGGCCAATGTCACCGCACGTATCCAGGAAGTCCACCTGCTGGCGATCCACTGCCTGTGCGATCTGATCGACAGCCAACTGTTTGGGAGTGAAGAATGACCGTTAACCGCCTGAGCCTTTTGGCCATCACCCTGTGCCTCGCTATCAGCGGCTGCAGCACGGCCATCACTGCAACACGCGACACCCCTATTCAGGATGACAAGGGCACCCGTACCTTCGGCAGCAAGATCGATGACTCGCTGATCGAAACCAAGGTTGAAGTCAACGTCGCCAAGGCCGCCACCGACCTGGGCAACGGCGCCTCGCGCATTGTGGTCACCAGCTTCAACGGCGTAGTGCTGCTCGCCGGCCAGACGCCACGCGCCGACCTCAAGGCCCAGGCCGAACAAGCCGCCGCCGCTGTACAGCGCGTGAAGAAGGTGCACAACGAATTGCAGGTGATGGACCCGATCACCCTGCTGGCCATCAGCAACGACGCGCTGCTGACGACCAAGATCAAGGCGCAGATGCTCACCGATAACGCGATCCCTGGCTCGCGCATCAAGGTCGTGACCGATAACGGCATCGTCTACCTGATGGGCCTGCTCACCCAGGCCGAAGCCACTCGCGCAGCCAACTTGGTGCAGGGTGTGTCCGGGGTACAGAAAATCGTCAAGGTGTTCGAGTACATCGACTGACCGAAACGACAGCCACAAAAAAGGGCGCCGCACGGCGCCCTTTTTTATCAGCGAGTGTTTACTGGTACTGCGAGTACGGGTTGCCCTGGAACTGGTTGTTCTGTTGTGGCGCCTGTTGCTGGGCACCTGGCTGGCCATACTGCTGGCCTGGGATCGGGCCGAGGTTGACTTCTACGCGACGGTTCTGGGCACGGCCGTTGACGTCGGCGTTGCTGGCAATCGGGTTATCCGGGCCAGCACCGCGGGCGCTCAGGTTGGCGCCGTTGACGCCTTGGGACGTCAGGTAGTTGGCCACGCTCTGGGCGCGACGCTGGGACAGGTCCATGTTCAACTGGCGGCTACCCGTGCTGTCGGTGTAGCCGACGATCTGGATAGTGTTCTGGTTGAACTGCTTGAGCGAGTTGGCCAGGTTGTTCAGCGGCTGGTAGAAGCTGCTGGAGATCGCGTCCGAGTTGGTCGCGAAGGTGATGTTGCCCGGCATGATCAGCTTGATCTGGTCACCCTGGCGCTGAACTTCAACACCGGTGTTGGCCATGCTTTCACGCAGTTTCTTTTCCTGCTGGTCGGCGTAATAGCCGTAACCCGCAGCGCCGGCACCCGCTACGACGGCGCCGATCAGTGCGCCCTTGCCACGGTTGTTGTGGTCGATAGCCGCACCCGCCAATGCACCGGCCAGGGCACCCAGGCCACCGTACTTGGCGGTCTTGCTCATACCGCCGGATTCATTACTCGCCTGTCCCTGGCTGCTGCCGTCATAAGGGTTAGGTGATGCGCAGCCGGACAACAGGGCTACGACGGTAGCGACAACAAGCAGACGACGCGAAGTGAACATGAAGGGAGCTCCTACTTTTGCATTCTATGGTGCAAAGGACATTGGCAATGGACCTGTGCCGAGTTTGGAACGCGACAAACGGTAAAAATTCCGTGGCTACAGAAACCGTAGCAGACGCACGCTGAACACGACCTGAGTTTTTGCGACAAGGCTTGCCTGTTATAGAACGCGTGCTTCCCGGAAATTATTCCTTTACGCCCGCACAAAAGGGTTCTCACGCATTTCATCGCCCAGTCGGGTATCCGGCCCATGACCGGTCACCACCGTCGCGCCCTCGTCCAGGGTGTACAGGCGCTGCTTGATCGAACGCACGATGGTCGCCTGGTCGCCGCCCCACAAGTCCGTACGCCCCACACCTCGACGAAACAGCGTATCGCCAGCAATCAGCAGCTTGGCATCGGCAAACCAGAAGCTCATCGATCCCGGCGTATGACCTGGGGTGTGCAACGCCACGCCACAGCCGCAGGCCAACTCCTCATCATGCTCCAGCCAGCGATCCGGCGAAGGCACCGGGATGTAGGGCACGCGAAACATCTGGCATTGCATTTCCAGATTGTCCCAAAGGAATTGATCCTCTTTGTGCAGGTGCAACGTAGCGCCGGTCTTCTCTTTCAACTGGCCGGACGCCAGGAAGTGATCCAGATGGGCATGGGTGTGGATGATGCTCACCACCTTCAGGCCCAAGGCATCGAGTCGCGCCAGGATCAGCTCATGATTGCCGCCAGGGTCGACCACGATGGCCTTCTTGCTGATGGGGTCGCCGATGATGGTGCAGTTGCATTGCAACGGGCCGACGGGAAAAGTTTCGCGGAAGAGGGTCGGCTTGGCGGTTTCCATTCAGGGTCCTGTCGTGCAAGTGAAATGTCGATTCCGGGCAAATATCGCCAGAATAATCGCACCATTAAAACAGACTGGGCCCCTCCTAGCCGATCAACCTCAGCTCTTGAGCCCTAGCCACCGCCTGGGTACGCCGCTCCACACCCAGCTTGCTGTTGATGTGGCTCGCGTGCGTCTTGACCGTGTGCAGGGAGATAAACAACCGGTTGCTGATCTCTTGGTTGGAACACCCCTGAGCAATCAATTGCAGCACCGCCAGCTCCCGCGCGCTCAACGTCTCATGGGTTGAAACAGCCTCCACCACCACGACCGACGGCAACAACGCCAGCAGACTCTGGTTCAGCAGCCCATGGGGATCTTTGGCAAGTTGCTCGCGCATCCAGTCTGGATGAGTCTCCAGCAAACGCTGGAAGGGTTGCAACGCGCCACCCATGCCGGCCTCAAGGGCCTGGGCAAATACCGGACGCGCCTTGGCCTCCTGGCCGTCCTCCAGCAGCAGTTGCACCTGCTGGGTCAGGGCCATCAGCGCGATCATCTGACGCCCGCTGTTGTGCGCCTGTTGCGCCAGTTCTTCAAGGCGCTGCAACGCTGCAGCAGGTTGGTGGCGAGTCGCGTCCAACGCAGCCTGTTGCAGCCCGATGTGCTGCGGCAGGTGTGGGTGGAACTCCGGCGCCGCGGCGGCGTGTTCGCCATTGTAGGTTTGCCCCAGGCGCGTCAACCAGGCGTCGGCCAGGTCGGTACGGCCCTGGGCCAGCCACAGCTCACACTTGATCAGGGTGATCATTGCCAGGTAGTAGATCGGCGGCACGTCCCAGATATGCATCAGGCGTTCGGCCTCGGCCAGTTCGGCGAAGGCTTTGGCAAAGTCACCCCTGCGCCCCTCGAAATTGGCGATCACACAATGGCCGATCAACACACTGATATCGCGACACGCGCGGGCTTCAGCAAGACCGGCACGCAAGCGGGCAAGACCCGCTTCGGGCTGGAGCCGCACCAGCAACAAAAAACCCTCGTAAAGCGATAACCGTGCACGCACCGCGTACAAGCGCTGCGGCGCCAGACCGTGCAGGCGTTGCAGGCCCTGGCGCACTTCATCCAGGGAACGCAGGATTTCGCCGCGCGCCTGCAACACCCGCGCACGGTCGTAATGGGCCAGGGCTTCGAACAAGGGGTTGCCGACGCGCTGCGCCAGTTCCAGGGATTCACGATTCAAGCCACGTGCACGCCACAGGTCGGCATCGACAATGGCCAGGTTGGACAGGGTCGACAAGCACATCAACCGCTGGCCATAACGCCGTTGCGGCAAGCTTTCCAGCGCCTCGCTGCAATAGCGCTGGGTCAGTTCGCGATCGCCCCGGCCACGGGCGATGATCCCGCTCAACGCCAGCCACTGGGCCAGCATCGATTTTTGCGCAGTGGCCGACGGTGCCGGCAGGAAGCGACTGAGATAGCTGGACAGTTCCTCCGCCGCATCCAGCTGACAGGCCAGGCCCAAGGCCCAGCTGTAGAGCACGATCAAGCGCGGCGTGCTGATCAGCAGGCTGTCGGGCAAGTCCATTTTCCAGCGCAGCAACATGCCTACGTTCTGCTCGGCCAGCAGCTGTTCTTCGGAAAGGTTTTGTACCAGATTCGCAGCCACATCCAGATGACCGGCGCGTAACGCCTGCTCCACCGCTTCATCGATCAAGCCTTGGGCATTGAACCAGCGACACGCGCGCAGGTGCAGGCTGGCTGCCGGCAGTACGTTGCTGCTGGCACGTCGCGTGCGCAGCAAATCCGAAAAAAGATGGTGATAACGGTACCAATGCCCCTGGTCGTCCAGCGGCACCAGGAACACTTGGTGCGCCTGCAGGTAACGCAGGATTTCGGCGCTGTCGTGAGCTTCACGCACCGCGTCGCAGAGTTCGCTGCAAAAACGGTCCTGAGGCGCGGTGTCGTACAAAAACGCCTGCACTTCGGTCGGCAGGCAGTCGATGACTTCTTCCAGCAGGTAATCGCGGATCAGCCCTTCGCCGCCGTGCAGGCTCTGCGGCAAGGCGCCGTCGCTGCCAGCCTCGGAGGCGGCCAACAGCCAGAAACGCAGGCCGGCGACCCAGCCTTCGCTGCGGCGGATCAGGCTGTCGAGGGCTTCGCCGCGCAAGGAACTGCTGTGGCGATCCAGCACGGCCAGTGATTCCTCGTGCGTCAGGCGCAGATCCTGTTCGTGCAGTTCCAGCAGGTGACGCGACAACCGCAGCCGCGCGAGATGCCAGTCCGGCCGCTGACGGCTAGTGACCAATACCACCAGGCCATCAGGCAGATGATTAAGGAAAAATTGCAGGCAACGGTCAAGCACGGGCCCCTGGGCCAGATGGTAATCATCCAGCACCAGCAATAACGGCGTGCGGGTAGACAGCTGCACCGCCAGCTCGTCGAGCAGACCATCGAGCCATTCTTCAAAGGCAAAGGGTTGATGACGCTGACGCATTTTCAGCAAGCCCAGGGATTGGGCGCCGAGTTGCGGGAAGAATTGCTGCAAGCCGTCGAGCAGGCGTTCGAGGAAACGCCCAGGGTCGTTGTCCCGTGGGCTGAGGCCCAGCCACAGGCTTTGCCAATGGGCCGGCAAGCTCTGGCAGAACTCCACCGCCAACGAACTCTTGCCGAAACCTGCCGGTGCGCTGACCAGTAACAGCCGCCCTTCCAGCCCGGCGCTCAGACGTTCGCACAGGCGCGGGCGCAGCACATAGCCGTCAGGCAGCGGTGGCCTGTAGAAGCGACCTTCCAGGGTCGGGATTACCGCACTGGCAGGCCCTTGGATTCGGGACAGATCAGTCATCGCCGGGCTCTTGTAGAAGGCTGTTGTCGGCATTGCAGATGTCCGCAGACTAGCGGTAAAAGCCGCCGGTTTGTAGATCTTTGCTACAAATGACTGAAAAAGAACTGCGACAAAAAAATACGCGCACAAAAAAGCCCCGAACCGGTCGGGGCTTCTTTGCGAGGATGCGGCCTCGGTTAACGCACGTTAGCGAACACCATCCTGGCGCAGGGCCGCCGGGGTGAAGTCGCTGGTGGTGGCGGTGAAGCCAAAGTCATACGCCTGCTTCTCTTCGTTCTTCATGCCCAGCGCCAGGTAACGGCCGGACTGCAGGTCGTAGAGGGTTTCCAGGGCGTACCACGGCACTTGCTTGTCGTAGTAGTTCTCGGCATGGGCTTCCGCCACGCGCCACAGTTGGCCACGACCGTCGTAGTGGTCGATGACCGCTGCTTGCCAAGTGTCTTCGTCGATGAAGAAGTCACGCTTGGCATAGATGTGGCGCTGGCCTTCCTTCAAGGTGGCGACCACGTGCCAGACGCGACGCAACTCGTAGCGGGTCAGGTCCTGGTTGATGTGGCCGGCCTTGATGATGTCGGCGTACTTGAGCTTCGGATCGTCGATCTTGTAGCTGTTGGAGGCGATGTAGATTTCTTTCTTGCCGTCCAGCTTCCAGTCGTAGCGATCCGGTGCACCGTTGTACATGTCGAGGTTGTCGGAGGTACGCAGGCCGTCGGCTGCGGTGCCTGGCCCGTCATAGGACACTTGCGGCGCCCGGCGCACACGGCGCTGGCCGGCGTTGTAGACCCAGGCCGAACGCGGCTCCTTCACCTGGTCCAGGGTTTCGTGCACCAGCAGCACACCACCGGCCAGACGTGCTGGCGCGGTCACTTGCTGCTTGAAGTAGAACAGCACGTTGCCTGGATTTTTCGGGTCGTAGTCCTTCATCTTGTCGCGGAACACGAACTGGTCGCGGAAGTACACCAGGCTGTAGGAGCCGTTGGTTTGCGGCGTAGCCTGGGTTACCAGACGGGTTACGCTGCCGCCGCGATAGCGGGTGATGTGGTTCCAGATCACCTCAACACCGCTTTTCGGGATCGGGAACGGCACCGCGGTTTCGAAGTTTTCCAGACCGTTGCCGCCAGACACCAGGTTGGTGGTGGTGGCGTTTTTCTTGATGGACGCAAACACCTCCGCCGGCACGGTGGCACCGCGATGGGTCGGGTAGACCGGCATTTTGAAGGTTTCTGGGTAGCGCTTGAACATCGCGTACTGCCCCGGCGCCAGCTTGTCCTTGTACTGCTCGACGTTCGCCGCGGTGATGGTGAATTGCGGTTGTTCACTGGCGTACGGGTTGGCCAGGAATCCACGGGCGTCAACGGCGCCTGCGTTGGTGGGCAGCGGCGACCATTTAGGAATGGTGCCCGCAGCGTTACCAGCCATTTCGGCGCCCATCGGGGTCAGGGTCGTGCCCAGCTTGGCGGCTTCATCCGCCGACACTGCCGCCATGACGTTGCTCGCCAGGATCGACAGCCCAAGCACACCCACGTGCAACAGACTTTTAGTTATTTTCATGCTCTGGTCTTCCTGAAAATACATGCATCTAAAAAGAGTGTGCTTAGAAGTTCACGCCAAGGCTGAGCGCAACAAAGTCTCGGTCATTCACCGTAGTGAAATCGCCACCGAAGAAGTTGGTGTAGTTCAGGCTGGCGGTGTAGGTGTTCTGGTATTCGGCATCCAGACCCAGGCTGACGGCCTTGCGACCCTCTTCGAAGTTGGCGCCTGGGCCAGGGGAGTAACCCTTGACGTCATGGGACCAGGCCACGTTCGGCTTGAGGTTCACACCCGCGAAGACATCCGGGTATTCCCAGATGGCCCGACCGCGATAGCCCCACGAAGTGGCGGTGGTGAAACCATCATTGTTGCAGTTGGTGTTCAGGCCGTTCGCGCTACCCAAGCCAGCGCCTTGAGCGGTAGAGAAGTTGAGCGCTGCACAGGCATTGTTCGGAAGCGAGCCAGGACCGAAGACCGGGTCACGACCGTAACGCACGTCCGACTTGCTTTCCAGGCCACCCACATGGGTAACACCCACTTCACCTACCAGCGTCAAGCGGCTCGCGCCCATCACTTGGTCGAAGAAGTGAGTAAAGGTGGTTTGGAACTGGGTGATTTCCTTACGACGATAACCATGCAGGTCTTGGCCTGGGCTGCCATTGAGCAACGATGCATTGCCCAATACCGGCCCGCCAATCGGCTTGACGCCAGCAAAAAGGATATCGGTAGAGTTCAGCTGTACCGGCGCGTTTGGACGGTAGCTCAACTCACCACTCCACGCGGTGCCGGTTGGCAATGTGGTGGAAAAGCTCAAGCCATAGAGCCGAATGTCTTCTGGGTACTCGATGAAGTAATTGGAGTTACCCGCGACAACCAATGGGCGCAACTGTGGCGGCAGCCCAGGCGTAGGACCGGTGTAGGCCGACTGCGGAGCACCCTGAGCACTGAAAATCGGCGCACGGCTGTGATAGTTCATGAAGTAGGCGCCGAACTCTGTGTCCAACGGCTCGAAGTTGTAATGGAACGCAACGCCGAATTGGCCACTGTCGCGCGCATCACGGTCCGGCCCACGACGAACCAGCACGCCCTCGTTGTTGACGTCCACACCCGCAGCCGCCAATCCTGGGTTAAGTGCGGCCGGTAGTGTACGGCGGCTGTTCAGCACGCGAAGGTTGTCCTTACAGCCATCAGACACGATGTCCGGTTGCGAGAAGAACGTACCGCAGTTATCGGTAACCGTCTGGTCCCATTCCAGCTGATAGAACGCTTCCGCCGACAAGTTATCGGTCAGCGTCTGCGACACATAGAACATATTGACCGGAATCAAGCCTTCCTTGACTTCAGCCCCCGGACGACGGAATGCCGACACGTCGATCGGGTTGATGGAGTTGATGCCGCCACCGATGAAGGTACTTTCGCCCCAACTCACCACCTGCTTGCCGAATCGTACGCTGCCGGGCTGGTCGGCAATTGCGTAGTTGTGGTAGATGAACGCGTCGAGAATTTGTCCACCCGAGGACTTGGCGCCCTCCTTACGGTTGTTGTCGCTGATGTCCTTGAACTCACGACTTTCATCCTTGAGTTCGAAGTCATACCAGTACTTGCCACGCACAAATACGCCGGTGTCGCCGTATTTCAGCTCCAGATCATGGATGCCCTTGAAGATTTTCGAGAACGTCTCGCCACGCTTGAAGTTCAGGTGACCGTCATCGGAGGTCTGGGACAGACCATTGCCACCATTGTTGGCGCCGATCAGATCCTGATTGGGCTTGGCTGTCGACCAACTGGCACCCACGGAAAGCGACGAGTCAAAACTCCCTTCGATTTCACCGATGTTGAAACTGACGCCGAATGCGGGCCCGGCGAGCGTAGAAGCGAGACTGACGGCCAGGGGCAGTCTTGCCCGGCGCCAGAACTGGTTTACTGAGGTCATCGACGCTACTCCATGTGCATTATTGTTATGGCAGTGAGTTCTTTCTGTGATGCGTGTAACGGCCGGAATACAACGATTCCAATGCCGCTCGGCAGCCGAGCCCCCATGGCCCGAAGCGGAACATCCTTGAAAAACTCTGGAAGGGACTATAGCCAGCAGGGGGTAGTGCTTGATCCCTCTAAAGTGTGATTTGCATCACCGACCCGTCTGCCACGACCCTTTCGCCACGTCGGCGGAAGCCGACGCGGCAAGGATGGCTGAAAATCGGCAAATCACAAGTAAAGGTGCCAGATAGAGCATTGCCGTGCCCGAACGGGCACGGCGAGAGGCGTCAGAGGGTGGACAGGAAGGTGCTGTTATTGGCCTGCCATTCGATGATGTCGATGCGGATACGTTTTTTGTCGAGCTTGCCGACACTGGTCTTGGGAATTTCAGTAACAACGGCGATCTGGCTCGGAATCGCCCACTTGCTCAAGTGGCCCAGTTCCACGAACGGCTTGAGGTGTTCCTTGAGCTCGCGGGCCCCTATCACATGGCCATCACGCACCACCAGCAACGCAAACGGACGCTCGCCCCACTGCGGATCGGCGATGCCCACCACCGCTACTTCGCGTACCGCCGGGTGACGGCTGACCAAGTCTTCGAGGGCCAGGGAGGAGACCCACTCGCCACCGGTCTTGATCACATCCTTGATGCGGTCGCGGATGTCGATCACGCCAAAGGCGTCCAGCGTGGCGACGTCGCCGGTGTGCATCCAGCCGCCTTCCCACAGCTCGGCGCCTTTTTGCGGCTCGTTGAAATAGCCTTCGCTGAGCCACGGTGCGCGCAGCACCAGCTCACCTTGAGACTCACCGTCGGCCGGCAGGAAGTTGCCGTCGCCATCAATGATCGCGGCCTCCACCAACGGCCCGGGCACGCCAGCCTTGATGCGGTAAGTGGTGCGCTCATCCTCGCTGCCAGCCATCAGTTCTTCGTTGAGATGGGCGCAGGACACCAATGGCCCGGTCTCGGACATGCCGTAGGCGGCGGTCAACTGAATGCCACGGGCCTTGGACGCTTCGTACAGCGAACGGTTAAGCGCACTGCCGCCGATGACGATTTTCCAGCCACCGAAATCCACGTCCTGAGCCGCCTTGGCGTTGAGCACCATTTGCAGGATGGTCGGTACGCAGTGGGAGAAGGTGACCTTTTCCTTGCGCCACAGCTCCACTAGGTACTCCGGGTCGTAACGGCCGGGATAGACCTGCTTCAGGCCCAACATGGTCGCCACGTACGGCAAGCCCCACGCATGCACATGGAACATCGGCGTGATCGGCATGTACACGTCGTTGGTGCCCAGCAACCGCACGCTGTCGACGCTGCCCATGATGGTCGCCACGCCCATGGTGTGGAGCACCAACTGGCGGTGGGTGAAATACACGCCCTTGGGGTTACCGGTGGTGCCGGTGGTGTAGAAGGTGGTGGCGACGGAGTGTTCGTCGAAGTCCTGGAAGTCGTACTTCGGGCTGGCGGCGGCCAGCAGGGTTTCGTACTCGCCCACCAGGTTGGGCAGTTCGGCGGTCTTGGACTCACCGTCGGTAAGCAGCAGGGTCTTGTCGACCGTGGTCAGCTGCCCGGCAATCGCCTGGTAAAGCCCCACGAACTCACTATTGACCAACACAAAGCGGTCCTCGGCGTGGTTCATGGTGTAGAGGATCTGTTCCGGCGACAGGCGCACGTTGATGGTGTGGATCACCGCACCAATCATCGGGATGGCAAACATGCATTCCAGGTAACGATGGCTGTCCCAGTCCATCACCGCCACGGTATCACCGGCTTTCACGCCCGCTTCAGTCAGCACATTGGCCAGGCGCGCAACGCGCTCGATCAGGGTGGGGTAGGTGTAGCGCAGTTTGTCGCGGTAGACGATTTCCCGGGTCTTTTCATAGCGGGTGCCGGACATCAACAGGCGTTTGATCAACAGCGGGTATTGGTACGCACCTTCGGCGGGCGGAATGACGCGGGTCTGCAACATACGAATCCCTTTTATGACTGCACGGTCTTGGCTGAAAGAACTGCACTGTAGAGCGCTTATGTTTCAGCCAAATCAGCCAAAGGAATGATTTGCAGACCCCAATGAATGCTAGCTTTGCGCCAGCATCCAGCTTACTTCATGCTGGTGAAGGCCAGCTTGACCCCAATCGCAATCAACACCGCGCCCATGGTCCGATCAAACCAGTGCCCCATCCGCGCAAACCCGGCGCGCACGCGCTGTTGGCTGAACAACATCGCCACCAGGCAGAACCACAGCGCCGTCGCTACCGCCAGGTAAACGCCGTAACCGGCCTGGATCGCCAGCGGTGTGTGGGGGTTGATCACCACGGTGAACAATGACAGGAAAAACAGCGTGGCCTTGGGGTTCAAGCCATTGGTCACGAAACCAGCGGTGAATGCGCCACGCGGGGTGCGCTCGCCCGCTTCGCGGTGCAACTCGCCTTCGGCGGCAGGTTTGGCCGGCTGGGCGCGCAGGGCTTTGAAGCCGATGTACAGCAGGTAGGCGGCGGCCGCCCATTTCAGCGCGTTGAACAACACGATGGACTGGGACACGATCAAGCCGATACCGAGCAACGAATAACCCACGTGCAGGAAAATCGCCGAACCGACGCCCAGCGCAGTCCAGGTGCCGGCGCGACGGCCGTGGGTCACACTTTCACGTACCACCACCGCGAAATCCGGGCCGGGGCTGGCCACCGCCAATAAGTGAATCAAGGCTACGGTCAAAAATTCGGCGGCGTACATGCTCACTCCAATTAAGTAACTGATTATTTCATCTGATAGGCTCGGGAGATTACGCCTTCGAACCCTGTCGCAAAAGGTACAGTTGATGACGAACAATCGCCGCGCCGTCTTTCTTGATCACCCGTCCCTGGACCTGGGGGACCTCGACCTCAGCGAGCTGCGAGGCAGCTTCAGCGAGTTGCAGTTGTTTACCGGCACCACGCCGCAGAACGTGATCGAACGCGTGCAAGGCGCCCACGTGGTCATCAGCAACAAGATCGCGCTCAGTACCGAAACCCTGGCGGCTTGCCCGGAACTCAAGCTGATCCTGGTGTCGGCCACCGGCACCAACAACGTCGACCTCGACGCCGCCCGCGCCCACGGCATCACCGTGAGCAACTGCCAGGGCTACGGCACGCCGTCGGTGGCGCAGCACACGATCATGCTGTTGCTCAACCTGGCGACGCGCTTGACGGATTATCAACGGGACGTCAGCGCCGGCAAGTGGCAGGAGGCCAAGCAGTTCTGTCTGCTGGACCACCCGATTGTGGAGCTGGAAGGCAAGACCCTCGGCCTGCTCGGTCATGGCGAATTGGGCGGCGCAGTCGCGCGACTGGCTGAAGCGTTCGGCATGCGTGTTGTGCTCGGCGCTATTCCAGGCCGGCCAGCGCGGGCCGACCGCGTGCCGCTGGATGAACTGCTGGCGCAGGTGGACGCACTCACCCTGCACTGCCCACTCAACGAACACACCCGCGACTTTATCGGCGCCCGTGAATTGGCACTGCTTAAACCTGGCGCGTTTGTGGTCAACACCGCGCGTGGTGGCTTGATCAACGAGCAGGCCCTGGCGGACGCCTTGCGCAGCGGCCATCTGGGCGGCGCGGCCACCGATGTGCTGAGCGTGGAACCGCCGGTGAATGGCAACCCACTGTTGGCCGGTGACATCCCTCGACTGATCGTCACCCCGCACAACGCCTGGGGCAGTCGCGAAGCGCGCCAGCGCATCGTCGGCCAACTGGCGGAAAACGCCCGGGGCTTTTTCAACGGCGCCCCGCTGCGCGTCGTCAGTTGATAAACTGCGCCCCTTTTCAAGGAGCAGACCATGGATCCGCGCAGTGAAGTACTGCTTCGTCAGGCCGAACTTTTTCAAGGCAACCTGCTGCTGGTAGGGTTGCCTGCCGACGACCTGCTGGGTCGCCTGCCCAATGCCCACGGCTGGTGCTGGCATGCCGGCGATCAGGCGGCACTCGACGCACGTTTCCCCGAGCGCAGCCAGTTCGGCGTGAACGCGCCTGACCGGGCGTTTGATACGGCGGTGATCTTCCTGCCCAAATCCAAGGACCTCACCGACTACCTGCTCAACGCCGTGGCCTCGCGCTTGCCCGGCGCCGAGCTGTTTTTGGTCGGCGAGAAAAAAGCCGGTATCGAAAGCGCCGCCAAGCAGCTGATCCCCTTCGGCAAACCGCGCAAGCTCGACAGCGCGCGGCATTGCCAGCTGTGGCAGATCACCGTGGCCAACGCCCCGCAGGCGGTCGAGCTGGAGAGCCTCGCGCAGGTCTTCGACGTGCCGCTGGCCGAGGGCCCGCTCAAAGTGGTGAGCCTGCCAGGCGTGTTCAGCCACGGGCGCCTGGATCGTGGTACCGAGTTGTTGCTGGAGCACTTGGACAAACTGCCCAGCGGCCATCTGCTGGACTTCGGTTGTGGTGCCGGCGTGCTGGGGGCTGCGGTCAAACGTCGCTACCCGCACAACACGGTGACGATGCTCGACGTGGATGCCTTCGCCGCCGCCAGCAGTCGCTTGACCCTGGCCGCCAATGGTCTGGAAGCCGAGGTGCTGACCGGTGACGGCATCGACGCGGCACCCATGGGTTTGAACGCGATTTTGAGCAATCCGCCGTTCCATGTCGGCGTGCACACCGATTATTTCGCCACTGAAAACCTGCTGCGAAAAGCGGCGAAACACCTGGCAAAAGGTGGCGAACTTCGCCTGGTCGCCAACAGCTTCCTGAAGTACCAGCCGCTGATCGAAGAGCACCTGGGCGTGTGCGCAATCAAGGCCGAAGGCAATGGTTTTCGCATCTACCGTGCCAAGCGCGGCTGACGGGCGTTTGAAAAAGAAGGCTTGCCGAATGGATTTTGCCTAGGCAGAATCCGCTCCGTCCTAGGGGAGTAGTCTCCCACGAGCGCCACGCTCGTCCGGCATACGTCAACATACTTGGTCAGCAGACCATGGCGTATGCGACCCAGGAGTCCGCACAGACGGACCGGGGTTTGACAAGACCTATGACACGCACACCTTACCCGGGGCGGGAAGGCTGTACGTGTCATAGCCGTGTCGACCCGCCCCTGGAAACCTACCTGATGCTGGATTCACTACTCGTTCCTACCGCAATCGTTGCCTTGGCCGAAATCGGCGACAAGACGCAACTGCTCGCGCTCATCCTTGCCGCACGCTTTCGCAAACCCTGGCCGATCATCGCCGGCATCGTCGCCGCGACCCTGGCCAATCATGCGGCGGCCGGTGCCGTGGGGGCCTGGTTCGGCAGTTTCTTCTCGGATGCGGTGTTGCACTGGATCCTGGCGGCGAGCTTCTGCGCCACGGCCTTGTGGACCCTGGTGCCAGACAAACTCGACGATGACGAAGCCAGCACCACGCGCAAATTCGGTCCGTTCCTGACCACGCTGATCGCGTTCTTCCTCGCGGAAATCGGTGACAAGACGCAGATCGCCACGGTGATGCTGGCGGCGCAGTACCCGGAGTTGTGGCTGGTGATTATCGGGACGACCCTGGGCATGCTGATTGCCAACGTGCCGGTGGTCTTGGCGGGGAATTTTGCGGCGGAGAAACTGCCGTTGACGCTGATTCGTCGACTGGCGGCGTCGGCGTTCTTCATCCTGGCGATTGTGGCGGTTTACAAGGCCATGCAGAGCAGCGGTTGGATCTAAGGCTGCAAACCCGACCCAATGTGTGAGCGGGCTTGCTCGCGAATGCGGAGTGTCAGTCACCATATGTTCTGACTAATCCACCGCTTTCGCGAGCAAGCCCGCTCCCACATATGGATCTTCACCATACCTTTCGTATCAGGATTTTTTTGCCTGCTGGTACAGCGGCATCACCTTCGGAATCGCCGCCTGCAACGAGGCGATTCGGCTGTCGGACGCCGGGTGAGTACTCATGAACTCCGGCGGCGCACCTTCCGAGGCTTTAGCCATTTTGTTCCACAAGGTGATGGCAGCGTTCGGGTTGTAGCCGGCACGGGCCGACAGCTCCAGGCCGATCAGATCCGCTTCGTTTTCATTGCTGCGGCTGTTGGGCAAGGTCATGCCGTAGTTGGCCACGGTATCGGCCAATGCCAGGCTGTCCTGGCCGAGGCCGAACAAGGCACCGGCGCCCTGCTTGGCCATCTCGATACCGTAGGCCTTGGACATGGCTTCACGGCCGTGTTCACGCAAGGCGTGGGCGATTTCATGGCCCATCACGGCGGCCAGTTCGTCATCGGTGAGCTTGAGGTTATCGATCAAGGCGCTGTACACGAAGATCTTGCCGCCAGGCCCGCAGTTGGCGTTCATCTCGTCGCTCTTGATCAGGTTCACTTCCCACTTCCATTGCGCGGCATCCGCACGGAAGGTCGGCGCCTGGGCGATCAAGCGGTTGGCGATGGCCTGCACGCGCTTGGCGTTGGCGCTGGTCTTGTCCACCTGGCCCTTGCTATTGGCTTCGCCCAACGTCTGCTGGTAGGACTGGGCATACATCTGGTCGACTTCCTGGCTCGACAGCATGCTGAACATGTACTGCTTGCGCTCAACCCCAACGGCGCCGCCGCTGGTGGTGTTGACCGACTGACACCCGGCCAGCAGCATCGCTGCAACCAGGCCGCTAACTGCCAATGACTTCTTCATGAACCTCTCCCTGAAAAAACGCCCTTAAAACATGGCGCGTATCGTAGGCGCTCGTTTGTATCGACGCCAGATACACCAGACGTGTAACCGCTGATTTTCGGATACATCCCACCGCACCCACAACGGCGGCGGGCATTCCATTTGCGACACCCCAAACATTTTTGTAGGACAACCCCTAATGCCCTGCGCGCCCGTGGCCGATACAAAAAGGCGGATTCTCTCCCCTGTGCCCGGAGCCTTCATGAAATTCAAGTCGATCCAATTTTCCGTCGCGGCACTGGCCGGGGCGATTGTCCTGAGCGTGGTCGCAGTGCTGGTGCTGTACGCCTTGTTTGCCGGAGCGCGGACCCAAGAGATGGTGCAGGATCGCACCCAAGTGCAGTTTGAACAGATCATCGAGCAGCGCCTGACCGCCCTGGCCCAGACCCAGGCCACCCTGATCCAGCGCGAACTCGAAGCACCGCTGGTGACCGCCAAGAGCCTGGCCACCGCCAACGCCCTGCTCGGCATGAAAGACGCCAAGGGCGAGCCGGCCCTGCAAGTCGGCCGAGAGCAATTGATCAACCTGCTGCATGAAACCGTGGTGCGCAACCCGAAGATCCTCGGCGCCTACATTGGCTGGGAGCCCAACGCGATCGATCATAACGACGCGGCCTATGTGAACAGCCCCATTGTCGGCATGGCCGCCGACGGCCGCTTCCTGCCGTGGTGGTATCGCAACGCCGATGGCAGCCTAGGCCTGGACAAGCTTGCCGACGTCAACGACCAGAACATCCTCTCCACCGGCGTACGCGCCAGTGAGTACTACCTGTGCTCAAAGGAAAACAAAAAGGCCTGCGCCATCGACCCTGCCCCTTATAAGGTGGGCAACGCGATGGTGATGCTGGCTTCGTTCATCGAGCCGATCATGATCGACGGCGCGTTCCAAGGCATTGTCGGTGCCGACCTGTCGGTGAACTTCATCCAGGATATGCTCACCAGCGCCGACCAAAAACTCTACAACGGCGCGGGTGAACTGGCGCTGATCTCCAGCAACGGTCGCCTGGTGGCCTACACCAAGGACGCCAGCAAGCTCGGCGAAAAGGCCAGCGACCTGCTCGACAGCAATGAACTGGCCAACCTCGGCCAGTTGAAAGTCGGCGAAGTGCGCTACGACATCGACAAGGAACACGGGCACATCGAACTGTTCCTGCCGTTCAATATCGGCCAGGCCGACGCGCGCTGGACGCTGATGCTGCAACTACCGCTCAGCGCCGTGATGGCTGATTCGCAGAAGCTGCAAAGCGACCTGGAAGCCCAGCGCAAGACCGACATTTTCGGCATGACCATCGCCGGTCTGCTGATCGCGGGTATTGGTTTGCTGGTGATCTGGCTGGTCGGCCACGGCATTGCCCGTCCGCTCAAGCAAATGGTCGCGATGCTCAATGATATCGCCCAGGGCGAAGGTGACCTGACGCGGCGCCTGACCAGTGACCGTGCCGATGAACTGGGCGCGATCGCCAGCGGCTTCAACACCTTCCTGATCAAGCTGCAAGGCATGATTACTCAGGTGGTGAGTTCGGTGCAGAAGGTCAGCGATTCCTCGGAACACACTGCCGACATCGCGATCCGTACCAACCAGGGCGTGCATAAGCAGATGGTGGAAATCGACCAGGTCGCCACCGCCGTGCATGAGATGACCGCCACTGCGCAAGACGTTGCACGCAACGCCACCCAGGCCGCCCAAGCTGCCAGCCATGCCGACCAGGCCGCGAGCCAAGGCATGCGTATTGTGCGCGACACCTCCACCTCCATCGGCGCACTGGCCGAGGAAATCGGCAAAGCGGTGAGCGTGGTGCAAACCTTGGCCAAGGACAGCGAGAACATCAACGCCATCCTCACCGCGATTCGCGGGATTGCCGAACAGACCAACCTGCTGGCGCTCAACGCCGCCATCGAGGCGGCGCGGGCCGGTGAGCAAGGTCGTGGATTTGCAGTGGTCGCCGACGAAGTGCGCAACCTGGCGCAGAAGACCCAAAAGGCCACCGAAGAAATCCAGACCATGATCCAGCAGTTGCAACAAGGCACGCGGGACGTGGTGCGGGTGATGGAGGACAGCCAGAACCGCACCGATGAAAGCGTGCAACACGCAGCCAAGGCGGCCGAAGCGCTGGAGACGATCACCCAGGCCGTCTCGGTGATTAACGACATGAACACACAGATCGCCAGTGCCGCCGAGGAACAGAGCGCGGTGGCCGAGGACATCAACCGCAACGTGATCAATATCGGCCAGGTGGCCAATGAAGTGGCGGGCGGCGCAGATGAATCCAGCGCGGCCAGTGCGGACTTGACCAAGCTGGCGGAGCAGCAGCGCCGGCTGATCAATCAGTTCAAGGTCTAAGCCGGGGTCAGGCACTCCGGCCCATTGAGCTTGGGATCGTTGACCATGTTGGCCAGCACCCGTTCGCGCAGCGCGACGGGCTCACTGGCCAGCAGGCCTTGCAATACATGCAACGGCGTCTCGGGATCGAGCCAGGCTGCCTGCCCGGCCTCATCCAGAATCAGCGGGCGACGCTGGGCCTGCGCCGCCTGGGTCACCACCGCCGTGCTCAGCCACACCTGTTCCTGCACCGGATACGCTTCCCAGATCGCGGCGAAAAACAACGTGGAGCCCTCCCCCGGCGTCAGCCAGTACGGGCGTTTGCGCTGGGTGCCGCGCCATTCGTAGAACCCATTGGCGGGCAGCAGGCAACGGCGCTGGCGGAATGCTTCGCGGAACATCGGTTGTTCGGCCAGGGTTTCGGCGCGGGCATGGGCGGGCGTGCGGGAAAGATCGGTCAACCACGGCGGCGTGAGACCCCAGCGAGCGCGGGCCAGGGTGCGCTGGCCATCGGTGACGCGCTGGATCAGTACCGAATCATTCGGGGAAATATTCCACTGGGCCTGCTGATCGGCCGGGAAGCCCGGCAAGGCAGCAAAGGCAGGGTTCCAGCGAAACAGGGCATAACGTCCACACATGGGGCAACACGACTCTTGGGTAAACCGACCGACAGCCTAACAGACCAGCACATCGGGGAAGCTGTCGGGTTCATCACCGGGCAGCGGTTGTGCGCCGATATAAGCAGTAATCAGCTCACGGGCGTCCATGGCGCGGTCGTTGTCCACCTCCAGGCCCAGCAGGCCGAAAATAGGCAACTCGCCGGTGCCGCCGAGCAAATGACGGCCCACCAGATGCGCCTCGATGCCCTCGCTGGCGAGCATCTGTTGCAGCAGTTCGCCTTCCATAAGGTTTTCCGGTTCGTAGATTCGCTGCATGGTGTATCCGTTATTCGTTTTCGCTTCGGGTTTCGAGCATCCACTCTTCCCCATGTACCTGCAGATCGAAAATGATCGGCCGGCAACAGACCTGACAGTCCTCTATATAGGTCTGGTCACCACCGGACAAATCCACAGTTGTCTCGACCACTTCACCGCAATAAGGACAATCGTACGTCGCGTTTTCCAGCATCGCAGCCTCCAAGGTGACTTGTGCGTATAATCGCCGGTCTATTGACAGGGCTATTTTCGGCTGAGGCCATTCCTCAGTCCGCCCCCTGGTATTTCCTTTACTTACCCTAGCCGTTTCTAACAAGAGAGCATGATGGGCGAATTCGATACCATCCGACCTTACAACGACAGCGAAGTCCCGGCAGTGCTGGCACGTCTGTTCAGTGACAAGGCCTTTCTGGACATCCTGACCCACTTCCGCTTCCCGCGCTTTGCCGGCGCCCTGGGCTGGCTGCTCAAGCCGATGATCGCCCGCAAACTGCGCCGTGAGTTCGCTGGCGTCACCACCGTGGCCACGCTGCAGGACAAAGTCGAGTACTACGTCGACCACACCATTGATCGGGCGACCGACGGCGTGACCTACACGGGCGTCGAGCAGCTCAAGTCCGGCATGGCTTACCTGTTCCTGGCCAACCACCGCGATATCGTGATGGACCCGGCCTTCGTCAACTACGCCGTTTACCACGCTGGCCTGCCGACGCCGCGCATCGCCATCGGCGATAACCTGCTGCAAAAGCCGTTTGTCAGCGACCTGATGCGCCTGAACAAGAGCTTCATCGTGCACCGCTCGATCACCGGGCGCAAAGAGAAGATGGCGGCCTATCAACTGCTGTCGGCATACATCAACCATTCGATCCGCAACGACGTTGCATCGATCTGGATCGCCCAGGCTGAAGGGCGCGCCAAGGATGGGGATGATCGCACCGAGTCGGCGATCCTCAAGATGTTCCACGTCAGCCGCAAGGATGAGCCGTTTGCCGAGGTGATCCAGTCGTTGAACCTGACGCCGGTATCGATCAGCTACGAATATGACCCGTGCGACTCAGCCAAGGCCCGCGAGCTGTACATCCGCGCCACCACCGGCACCTACAGCAAGGCGCCGGGCGAGGATGACGTGAGCATTGCGCTGGGCATCACCGGCTACAAAGGCCGCGTGCATGTGAACTTCGCGCCGCCGATCACCGAGCGCTTCGAAGACACCAAGCTGCTGGCCGCAGAGATGGACCGGCAGATTCTCGGCGGATACCGTTTGTTCCCGGTGCATTACTTGGCCTACGCCCAGTGGAGCGACGCCGACCCGCAATTGCAGGTGCCGACCGCCGCCGAAGTGTTCCCGGCGGACGAACTGGCCAAGGCCAAGGCGGAGTGGGAGCGGCGCTTGAACGAATGCCCGGCCGAGCACCGACCCTTCCTGGTGGTGCAATATGCAACGCCGGTGCGTAATCAGTATCGGGTCAAGGCCGGGATTGCCCTTTAAGGCTTAGAGGCGGGTGCTGAGCCAGGAGATGGCCAGCGCCAGCGCCAAACAGGCAAACCCGATGCGGTAAGCCAGACGATGCGCCCGTTCGGTGCGCACATCCAGAAACAACATCGGCTGGTCGATCGCGCGGTCTTCACCTTGCGCGGTCAGGTCGGCCAGTGCGCGCTGTTCGCGCAGGCGAGTGATGAACAGCAGCGCAGCGCCCGGGCAGGCCACTGCTAACGCAACAACATTGGTCAATAATGCGGGCAGCGCCATCGCAAACCTCGGTAAAACAGTGTTTTGGTATCGGTTCAGATACAAACCTGAACGATAGTGGCCTCCGGCGCCGTAAATGCTCCCTCCCCCATTGACGGGTAATGTATCCAGTAATTTACGCCGTCACCTGAACGTCACCTTAACAAGCCACTCTGTTGCCCTTCGACGCTTAGGAGCTTGTCATGCTGCACGCGCAAAACCAGGATCGGCTGTACCTGATCGCCCAAAGTGATGAGCAAGAAGCACTGGTCGGCGGCCTCGCCTTCAACGTCCAGGACCGCCACTGGCTGGTGTATTGCGCCCTCGGCGGACATCAGCATGCGGACCTGCCGGAGACCGATCTGCTGACAGGGGTGAGCCTGCTGGATTTCTGTATCGACAGCGCCGCATGAAACTGGAGACGAAAAAAAGCCGGGCTCATCACTGAGCCCGGCTTTTTGCTGGATCGCTTATTGCGAGCTGAGCAACGAACCGATGCTTGGATCCTTGAACAGGCGGGTCAAGGCATCACTGAGGACGTCGCTGACCAGCTTGGTGTTGGTTTCCTGGTTCGGCGACATGCCGAAGCGCTGGTTCAGGGACGCGCCATAACGACCGCTGTAGCGACGGGTGCCGGCGCTGACATCGGACTTGAAGGTCGCGCCGATGGACGCTTCGGTCACGTACAGGCCGTCTTTAGGCGATTGGTACTTCAGTTCAGCCAGGGTGATGGTCAACTGCGGCGCACCCGGTGCATTCGCGCTCGGGGTGAAACCCAGCAGACGCACGGCGGCTTCTGCCTGGGCCTGCAGTTTGGGCAGCACGTCCTGGGCATTCACCGAGACCAAGGCGGTTTCCGGGTACAGGCCACCGCGCGAGCCGAGGGTCGGCGACGGACGACCATCCACCACACGCACCGACACCGGCTGGCCGTGGCCCACTGGGGCCAGCTGCGTGGTGATTTTCGGCTCAGGGGTCAGTTGTTGCGGGCTGTTGGCGCAGCCAACCAGAGTCAAACTGGTCACAGTGATCAAACCGAACAACAGGCGTTGCAACATGCGCTTCTCTCCAGAAATCAGGATCCGACAGGCCGGCAGTATAGCGGGGCGCCACTGCGGGGAACTAGCATCAGTTACAACCTGAGACCGGTTGGCTGGGCGGCGGTTCGATGTCACCGATATGTCACACCCGTTACATGGGCTCGTCATCCCGGCCAGGCATGCTGGGTCCCAATCTAAGGAGGTTGATCGCCATGCATTTTCTCTGGTCATTGTTTACGCGCAAGCCAGCCCTTCGTCAGTTCGCCCTGCTCGATGTGCAAGGTCGTTGCCAGGCCTTCAAAGAGTGCAGCCAGCCGCCTGTTGGCGACGGTTGGGTAGAAATCGATGAAATCCGCCTGAGCTGGATGCACCACCCGCTGCCGGCCCGCGCCCGCGTCAGCCCACGTCCTGCGCGGTCGCCCCGGCATCAGCCGTTGGCCGCCTGACCGAACGCCTAATAAAAGTCATAAAACACGCCCATTTCCCTGGCGTTCTTCGCTACAATCTCCCCCCGATTATAAGGACGTCTCCTGATCGGGCCTCGCAGCATCGTTAATGCCTCGGCACTAACCCCCCAATCGCCCACAGAGAGCCGCCCACACAGATCGAGTGAAGCTGGCGCGCTTGCTGTTTTCTTTGCAAACCACCCGCCTTTACCGAATCTGCCAGAGCTGCCATTGCGCTCGGCCACTTGAGTTGTTTGCCCGTTTTGCCGCGTGTCGGCTAGGGGCCAGGTGCCAGGCTGGGGCAGCCCTTTTTTGAGGTTCACGTCTTCAAAAGAGCGTGAAAAAACGGGTTTTCACAACTTCACAAGAGTGTGGCGAGCAAATGAATAGTTTGGCGTTTGTACAAGCACCATCAGCGTCTGGAACAGCCCAACCACACAGGACCGAGCACGCCTTAAAAACCGGAGCTTGAGCCTGTCCGCTACGGATTGGTTGCACGAATCGCACGCTTTGACCATAAGTCGAATTGCCACAGGCGCCCATGAATGCGTTCATAGGCAGATTAGCCCGGCAGGAAGCGTGCGCTGAACATGCAAAGAATTGCGAATCGGACATGGCGATCCTGGCCATGGGTAACCTGGGGCAACACGTGAACCGCCCCGTCACTCCTGGCAGCCATGCCGTCAATTTGGTGCTGCAGATTTTGGAGACGCGTTAAATGGCGCATAACGAAGCAGTCGACGTAGTACTGGTAGGGGCCGGCATCATGAGTGCCACCCTGGCCGTACTGCTCAAAGAGCTCGACCCCGGCCTCAAGCTGGAAGTCGTTGAGCTGATGGATTCGGGTGCCGCGGAAAGTTCCAACCCGTGGAACAACGCCGGGACCGGCCACGCCGGGCTGTGTGAGCTGAACTACACGCCGCAGGCCGCCGATGGCTCCATCGACATCAAGAAAGCCGTGCACATCAACACCCAGTTCGAGGTGTCGAAGCAGTTCTGGGCGTACCTGACCAAAAAGGGCACCTTTGGCTCGTCCAAGTCCTTTATCAGCCCGGTGCCGCACCTGAGCTTCGTGCAAGGCGACAAAGGCGTGGATTTCCTCAAGAAGCGCTTTGAATCCCTCAGCCAGCACCACGCGTTTTCGGACATGCACTACACCGAAGACCGTAGCGAAATGGCCGAGTGGATGCCGCTGATGATGCCGGGCCGCCCGCTCGACGAAAAAATCGCGGCCACCCGCGTGATGAACGGCACCGACGTCAACTTCGGCGCGCTGACCAACCAACTGCTCAGCCACTTGACCAGCTCGCCCGACGCCCAGGTCAAGTACTGCAAGCGCGTCACCGGCCTCAAGCGCAACGGCGCGGGCTGGACCGTGAGCATCAAGGACGTCAACAGCGGCAACAGCCGTGAAGTGGACGCCAAGTTCGTGTTCCTCGGCGCCGGTGGCGCGGCCCTGCCGCTGCTGCAAGCCTCGGGCATCGAAGAAAGCAAAGGTTTTGGCGGGTTCCCGGTCAGCGGCCAGTGGCTGCGTTGCGACAACCCGGACGTGGTCAAGCACCACCAGGCCAAGGTCTACAGCCAGGCCGCCGTGGGCTCGCCGCCGATGTCAGTGCCGCACCTGGACACCCGCGTGGTGGATGGCAAGAAGTCCCTGCTGTTCGGGCCATACGCCGGTTTCACCACCAAGTTCCTCAAGCACGGCTCGTTCCTCGACCTGCCGATGTCGATTCGCGCCGGCAACATCGGCCCGATGCTCGCCGTGGCCCGCGACAACATGGACCTGACCAAGTACCTGGTCAGCGAAGTGCGCCAGTCCATGGAACAGCGCCTGGAATCCCTGCGTCGCTTCTACCCGGAGGCGAAAGCCGAAGACTGGCGCCTGGAAGTGGCCGGCCAACGGGTGCAGATCATCAAGAAAGACCCGAAAAAAGGCGGCGTGCTGCAATTTGGCACTGAGCTGGTCGCGGCCAAAGACGGCTCGCTGGCTGCGCTGCTGGGCGCGTCCCCAGGTGCTTCGGTGACGGTTTCGATCATGCTGGAATTGATCGAGAAGTGCTTCCCAGGCAAAGCGGCGGGTGAATGGGCCGCCAAGTTGCAGGAAATTTTCCCGGCTCGGGAAAAGGTCCTGGAGACGGACGCCGAGCTGTATCGCAAGATCAACGCGCAGAACAACATCAGCCTGGAGCTGGTTGAACCTGCCGCCGAGACCGAAAGCTACGCTTGAGGCACCATAAAAAACGCCCCGCTCTCAACCTGAGAACGGGGCGTTTTTTTTTGTCTCGGATAATCAGCCGCGAGCGTTTTCGATCAGTTCGATGTACTCGTCCGCGTTGCGCTGGTCCTTGATCAGGTCGACAAAGGTCTGGCCATGCTCATCCTTGCCGTCGAGGTCCAGGCCCGCTTCCTTGAAAAAGCCCAGGAACCGCTCGAAATCGTCGATACGCAGGCCACGGTAGGCCTTGATCAGTTTGTGCAGGGACGGGGAAGTCGCGTCGACCGGCTCGAAGTCCAGGAACAACTTGATCTGATCGTCGCCGATCTCGTCACCAATCACCTGTTTCTTATCTTTACGCATTACCGACTCCAGCCTGCAGACATTTACACGGGGCTTGAAGTCTACCTGCGGGGCGCGGGCTTGTGTAGGCGGGGCTACCTGGCCTTTACAGCGCCGGTGTGCAGATCCGCCCAGATGTGGCCATTGGCGTAGCTGAGAAACTGCACGTACACCGTGTCATTGCGCAGCAGGTCGACAATCACGCGGTATTGAGCCACCGGGTAGGACAGTGTCAGGGTTTTGCTCTTGTCATCGTAGGCCGGTTTTTTCAGGCTTTTGCTTTCGGCGTCGAAATTGAGCACCACTTGGGCGATAGACGCGCCTTTGTTCAGGGACTTGCCCTTGAGGCGGATCATCAGCGGCGAAGTCACCGGGATCGGCTGCTGGCTGGACTGGCGCTGGTTGCCCACCACCACCGCGTACTCGGTGACTTGCAACAATTGCTGCTGGTCCGGCGCTTCGGCGCGCAGGTTCAGGTCGTCCGAGGGCAGGAATTGGCTGTGCATCGGTGCCGGCGCCGCGGCCAGCGGCAGGCTGAGGGTCAGCGCCAGGGCGGCGCAGGTGCGTATCAACAGACTCATGGGCCGCTCCGGCAAGATGGGCCCAGCACTGTAGCTCAATCGAACTGGGCAAGCATCCAGCGTTGATACTCGGCCACGCCAGCATCGCCTTCGCGAGGGGCCCAGTCGGCCAGTTCGCCTTCGCCCACAGGGCGATACGGGCCAGCCTTGCACTCGAACATCACCGTGTCGGGCGCTAGCACCACCAGGCCGTGGAACACGCCAGGTGGAAGATCGACCCCAGCGCACTCACCGCCAGCCTGCATCACGCGCTTGGTGAGCACTTCGCCGGACTCACTGAACACCAGCAAACCCAGGCTGCCCTGCAGCACAAGCAAGGTTTCCGCCTTGTCCGCACTCAGGTGACGATGCGGTGGTACATAAGTGCTGGGTTGCAGCCCTACGGCCAGACGGTGGCAAGGTTCTTCCATCTGGTGGAAATTGTGATGGTGCCGGCCACGAGGGCTGACGCCCGCTTTCTCGGCCAGTTCGGCAAACAGCCTCTGATCCAGAAAGCGGGCCATGACTTACATCCCTTTGACGGCGTAGATGCCATTGGCGTTGCGCCAGTAGCCTTTGTAGTCCATGCCGTAACCGAAGATGTAGCGGTCGATGCACGGCAGGCCGACATAATCGGCCTTCAGGTCTGGGCGGGCTTTGCGGTCGTGGTCTTTATCGATCAGCACAGCGGTGTGCACGTTGCGCGCGCCGGCGTGTTTGCAGAAGTCGATGATCGCGCCCAGGGTGTGGCCTTCATCGAGGATGTCGTCGATGATCAGCACGTCGCGGTCGATAAACGAAACTTCCGGCTTGGCTTTCCAGAACAGGTCGCCGCCGCTGGTTTCGTTGCGATAGCGAGTGGCGTGCAGGTAGGAAGCTTCCAGCGGGAATTGCAGGTGAGTCAGCAATTTGCCGGCGAAGATCAGGCCACCGTTCATCACGCAGAAGACCACCGGGTTGGTGTCGGCCATTTCGCGGGTGATGTGCGCGCCGACCTTGGCGATCGCCTCTTCGACTTGCGCTTCGGTGTACAGGCAGTCAGCCTCGCGCATGATTTGACGGATATGCTCGAGATCAGCGGACATGGCGCTCTCCAAGGGGGTGCTGTGGCAAGAAAAGCGGGCGAAGGTACGCTTCTCGTGCGCTCCGAGCAAGCCTTAATGGACTAACGTACTAGATGTCTATAGGACAACACCCTCGGATAGATTAATCTAGGCCGGTTTTTTTGCCCGCCGCCGGAGCCTTTCCCATGCCCACTCGCGAGATCCGCCACCCGCTGATCCGACACAAGCTCGGCCTTATGCGCCGCGCCGACATTAGCACGAAGAACTTCCGTGAGCTTGCTCAGGAAGTCGGAGCGTTGCTCACTTACGAAGCCACCAAGGATTTGCCCCTGGAAACCTACGAGATCCCCGGTTGGGCCGGTCCCGTCCAGGTGGAGAAAATCGCTGGTAAGAAAATCACCGTGGTCCCGATCCTGCGCGCCGGTATCGGCATGCTCGAAGGCGTTCTCAGCCTGATCCCGGGCGCCAAGGTCAGCGCCGTGGGCGTAGCCCGCAATGAAGAGACGCTGGAGGCCCACACCTACCTGGAAAAACTCGTTCCGGAAATCAACGAGCGCCTGGCGATGATCATCGACCCGATGCTGGCCACCGGCAGTTCCATGGTTGCCACCATCGACCTGCTGAAAAAAGCCGGTTGCCGGGACATCCGCGCCATGGTCCTCGTCGCTGCGCCCGAAGGCATTGCGGCCGTCGAGAAGGCCCACCCGGACGTGCAGATCTACACCGCGTCCATCGACGAGCGCCTGAACGAACACGGCTACATCATCCCAGGCCTGGGCGATGCCGGTGACAAGATCTTCGGCACCAAGCAGAAGGACGCGTGAGCATGCAGGATGAATTCAACGACCCGCTTTGGCGCCAGATCCTGTCTGGCGCACAAATGCTCTTCGTAGCATTTGGCGCGCTGGTGTTGATGCCGCTGATCACAGGTCTTGATCCAAACGTCGCGCTGTTCACCGCAGGCCTGGGCACGTTGCTGTTCCAGGTGGTGACAGGGCGGCAGGTGCCGGTATTCCTGGCGTCGAGCTTTGCGTTTATCACACCGATCATTCTCGCCAAAGGCCAATTCGGCCTCGCGGCGACCATGGGCGGGGTGATGGCGGCCGGTTTCGTTTATACCTTCCTCGGCCTCGCAGTGAAGGTCAAAGGAACCGGTTTTATTGACCGACTGCTGCCGCCTGTGGTGATCGGGCCGGTGATCATTTCCATCGGCCTGGCCATGGCGCCCATCGCCGCCAATATGGCGATGGGTAAAGCCGGCGATGGTGCCGAGCTGATCCATTACCAGACGGCGATGATGATCTCGATGCCGGCGCTGCTGACCACGTTGATCGTGGCGGTGTTCGGCAAGGGCATTTTCCGCCTGGTGCCGATCATCTCCGGCGTGCTGGTGGGCTTTGCCATGTCGTTCTACTTTGGCGTGGTCGACACGGCGAAGATCGCCGCCGCGCCGTGGTTCGCCCTGCCCCACTTCACCGCGCCAGAGTTCAACTGGCAGGCGATTCTGTTCATCGTCCCCGTGGCCCTGGCACCGGCGATTGAGCATATCGGCGGTGTGATTGCAGTAGGCAGCGTGACCGGCCGCGACTACCTGAAGAAGCCCGGCCTGCATCGCACCCTGCTGGGAGACGGTATTGCCACCACAGCCGCCGGCCTGTTTGGTGGCCCGCCTAACACGACCTACGCGGAAGTGACCGGCGCGGTGATGCTGACCAAGAACTACAACCCGAAGATCATGACCTGGGCAGCGGTGTTTGCCATCAGCCTGGCGTTTATCGGCAAATTCGGCGCACTGCTGCAGAGCATCCCTGTGCCGGTGATGGGCGGGATCCTGTGCCTGCTGTTTGGCTCGATCGCGGCGGTGGGCATGAACACGCTGATCCGCCACAAGATCGACCTGGGCGAAGCGCGCAACCTGGTGATCGTGTCGGTGACATTGGTATTCGGGATTGGCGGTGTGCTGGTCGGCACCGGCACCGGCCCGGATGATTTCGGCCTCAAGGGCATTGCCCTGTGTGCGGTAGTAGCGATTGGCTTGAACCTGCTGCTGCCGGGCAATGATGGTTGGAAGAACAAGAAGCCGGAAGAACCGCTGCTGTAACTAACACCGCAAAACCAAAAGTGGGAGCGGGCTTGCTCGCGAAAGCGGAGTGTCAGTCGATATAGGTTTGACTGATACACCGCCTTCGCGAGCAAGCCCGCTCCCACATTTTTTTGATCTTCAGTGTGGCTTAGAGCTCACCGAGGCCATCAATCAGCGCCTGGTTCTGCTCCGGCGTACCAATGCTGATCCGCAGGAACTGCGCAATCCGCGCCTGCTTGAAGTGCCGCACGATCACACCCTGTTCACGCAACTTGGCCGCCAGGCCGGCAGCGTCGTGCTTGGGGTGACGAGCAAAGATAAAGTTCGCCGCCGACGGCAACACTTCAAAGCCCTTCGCCTCCAACTGCCCGACCACCTTGTTGCGGCTGTCGATCACCAACTGACACGTCTTGTCGAAATACTCACGGTCCTCGAACGCCGCCGCCGCACCGACAATCGCCAGGCGATCCAGCGGATAGGAGTTGAAGCTGTTCTTGACCCGCTCCAGCGCCTCGATCAGGTCCGGATGGCCCACGGCCAGGCCCACGCGCAAACCGGCCAGTGAGCGCGATTTGGACAGGGTCTGGGTCACCAGCAGGTTCGGGTAACGGTCCACCAGGCTGATCGCGGTTTCGCCGCCGAAGTCGATATAGGCTTCATCAACCACCACCACCGAATCCGGGCTGGCCTTGAGGATCTGCTCCACCGCATCCAGCGCCAGCACGGTGCCGGTCGGCGCGTTCGGGTTGGGGAAGATGATCCCACCGTTGGGCTTGGCGTAGTCCGCCACACGAATCTGGAACTGCTCGTCCAGCGGCACCGGGTCGGATTGAATGCCATAAAGGCCGCAATACACCGGGTAGAAGCTGTAGCTGATGTCCGGAAACAGCAGCGGCAGGTCGTGCTGGAACAGGCCGTGGAAGATATGGGCCAGGACTTCGTCGGAACCGTTACCGAGGAACACCTTGCCGGCATCGATCCCGTAATACTTGGCGACCGCTTGCTTGAGCAGGTCGCTGTTGGGGTCCGGGTACAGGCGCAGGTTGTCGTTCAACTCCGCCTGCATCGCCGCCAACGCCTTGGGCGATGGGCCGTAGGGGTTTTCATTGGTATTGAGCTTGACCAGTTTGGTCAGCTTGGGTTGCTCGCCGGGCACGTAAGGCACGAGGTCCTTGACGAAAGGGCTCCAGAATTTGCTCATGTCTCAGTTCCCCTTCTCTTCAAGGATGCGGTATTCGGCGCTACGGGCGTGGGCACTCAGGGACTCACCACGGGCCAGCACCGAGGCGGTCTTGCCCAGCTCGGAGGCGCCCTGCGGCGAGCAGAAGATGATCGACGAACGCTTCTGGAAGTCATACACCCCCAGCGGCGACGAGAAACGCGCGGTGCCGGACGTCGGCAACACGTGGTTCGGGCCCGCGCAGTAGTCGCCCAGGGCTTCGCTGGTGTGGCGGCCCATGAAGATCGCACCGGCATGGCGGATCGACGGCAGCCAGGCTTGTGGATCGGCGACGGACAGCTCCAGGTGCTCCGGCGCGATGCGGTTGGCCACTTCGATGGCCTGCTCCATGTCACGCACCAGGATCAACGCGCCACGGCCATTGATCGACTTCTCGATGATCTCGGCGCGGTCCATGGTCGGCAGCAACTTGTTGATGCTGGCGGCGACCTGGTCGAGGAACGCGGCGTCCGGGCTGACCAGGATCGCCTGGGCGTCTTCGTCGTGCTCGGCCTGGGAGAACAGGTCCATGGCGATCCAGTCCGGATCGGTCTGGCCGTCGCACACCACCAGGATTTCCGACGGGCCGGCGATCATGTCAATACCGACCTGGCCAAACACGTGACGCTTGGCGGTGGCGACGTAGATATTGCCAGGGCCGACCACCTTGTCGACCTTCGGCACGCTTTCGGTGCCATAAGCCAAGGCGGCGACGGCTTGGGCGCCACCGATGGTGAACACACGGTCGACACCGGCGATGCACGCAGCGGCCAGCACCAGCTCGTTGATTTCACCGCGCGGGGTCGGCACCACCATGACCACTTCGGTCACGCCTGCCACTTTGGCCGGGATGGCGTTCATCAATACCGACGACGGGTAGGAAGCTTTACCGCCTGGCACGTACAGGCCGGCGCGGTCCAGCGGCGTGACCTTTTGGCCCAGCACGGTGCCGTCGGCCTCGGTGTAGCTCCAGGAGTCCTGTTTCTGCTTTTCGTGGTAGCTGCGCACCCGCGCCGCCGCGACTTCCAGGGCTTCGCGCTGAGGTGCAGTAATGCGCGTCAGGGCCAGCTCCAGGCGTTCACGGGGCAGGATCAGGTCGGACATCGATGCGACGTCCAGGCCATCGAACTGGCGGGTGAAGTCCACCAGCGCCGCATCACCGCGCTCGCGCACGGCCTTGATGATGTCGAGCACTCGCCCGTTGACCGACTCGTCGGACACGCTTTCCCAGCTCAGCAGATGATCCAGATGATGGGCGAAATCCGGGTCGGCAGCGTTGAGTCGGGCAATTGCAGTGGACGTGGTCATAGCGAGGGCCTCAATAGAATTGGCAAAAACTCAGGCGCCCTAAACTAGCAGTCGTTTCCGCTTGGGCACCTGAGAATTCTGGCTATGAGGCGGATAGACGGGCGCAGCCTTCCGGCTACGCGGGTAAGTCAACCGCGGTGTCGCGACTCCACTGCCTTGCGCAGGGTGTCGATCAACGCCTGGATACGGGCGTGCTGCATCTTCATCGAGGCCTTGTTGACGATCAGGCGGGAGCTGATGTCGGCAATGAAGTCTTGCGGCTCGAGGCCGTTGGCACGCAGGGTGTTACCGGTGTCGACCACGTCGATGATTTTGTCGGCCAGGCCGATCAGCGGCGCCAGCTCCATCGAACCGTAGAGTTTGATGATATCGACCTGGCGACCTTGTTCGGCGTAGTAACGCTTGGCAACGTTGACGAACTTGGTTGCCACGCGCAGGCGGCCTTTAGGCTCGACATCACCGACACGGCCGGCGGTCATCAGCTTGCACAGGGCAATACGCAGGTCCAACGGCTCGTATAAGCCCTGGCCGCCATATTCCATCAGCACGTCCTTACCGGCGACACCGAGGTCGGCCGCGCCATGTTCAACGTAGGTCGGCACGTCGGTAGCCCGCACGATCAACAGGCGAACGTCGTCCTGGGTCGTGGGGATGATCAGCTTGCGGCTCTTGTCCGGATTCTCGGTCGGCACGATGCCCGCTTCAGCCAGAAGCGGCAAAGTGTCGTCAAGGATGCGGCCCTTGGACAGTGCGATGGTCAACATGGGAAACGTCAGTCCTTCATCAGGCTATTGCTGCCCGGTCGCAAACGGCGCCGGACACAGATCGAGGCCATTACAGCCTCGATTTGGAACAAATTCAGCTAACAGCAAGCACAGCCCTGTGGCGAGGGAGCTTGTCGAAACGTCGAACCGTCCCGCTGGGTCGCGAAGCGGCCCCAAAAATCTTGGGAGCGCTTCGCACTCCAGCGGGAGCAAGCTCCCTCGCCACAGGTCACTCCGGGGACTAGCCCGGTACGCGGCGGATTTTTGCGCCGAGCATCTGCAGTTTTTCTTCGATGCACTCGTAGCCACGGTCTATGTGGTAGATGCGGTCGATCAAGGTGTCGCCTTCGGCGATCAGCGCCGAAATCACCAGGCTGGCCGAAGCCCGCAGGTCGGTGGCCATCACTGGCGCGCCTTTGAGTTTCTCGGTGCCGGTGACGATGGCGGTGTTGCCTTCGACCTGGATCTTCGCGCCCATGCGGTGCAGTTCATACACGTGCATGAAACGGTTTTCGAAGATGGTCTCGATCACGGCGCCGGTGCCTTCGGCAATGGCGTTCAACGAGATGAACTGTGCCTGCATGTCGGTCGGGAACGCCGGGTATGGAGCGGTACGCACGTTGACGGCCTTAGGACGCTTGCCGTGCATGTTCAGCTCGATCCAGTCTTCACCAGTGGTGATTTCGGCACCGGCTTCGCGCAGTTTTTCCAGGACCGCTTCCAGGATGGTCGGATCGGTGTCCTTGACCTTGACGCGGCCACCGGTCACGGCGGCGGCAACCAGGTAGGTGCCGGTCTCGATACGGTCTGGCATCACCTTATAGGTAGCGGTGTGCAGGCGCTCTACACCATCGATGGTGATGGTGTCGGTGCCAGCACCGGAAACCTTGGCACCCATGGCGTTCAGGAAATTGGCCAGGTCGACCACTTCCGGCTCGCGCGCAGCGTTCTGCAGCACGCTGCGGCCTTTGGCCAGGGCAGCGGCCATCATGATGTTCTCGGTACCGGTCACGCTGACGGTATCAAAGAAGAAGTTCGCACCACGCAGGCCGCCTTCCGGCGCCTTGGCCTTGATGTAGCCGCCTTCGACGTCGATGACCGCGCCCATGGCTTCGAGGCCACGGATGTGCAGGTCCACCGGACGCGAGCCGATGGCGCAACCGCCAGGCAAAGCGACTTCGGCTTCACCGAAACGGGCAACCATAGGGCCCAGCACCAGGATCGACGCACGCATGGTTTTCACCAGTTCGTACGGGGCGATCAGGGTCTTGATGGTGCGCGGGTCGATTTCGACGGCCAACTTCTCGTCGATCACCGGCTCAATGCCCATGCGACCGAACAGCTCGATCATGGTGGTGATGTCGTGCAGGTGCGGCAGGTTGGCCACAGTGACCGGGCCATCGCACAGCAGGGTCGCTGCCAGGATCGGCAAGGCGGAGTTTTTTGCACCGGAGATGCGAATCTCGCCATCAAGGCGGGCACCGCCGGTAATAATCAATTTATCCATAAGAATCTCGACGCCTTGGGGGCTCAGGTGCGCTCGGCCCAGGCCGCGCGGCTGAAAAATTTCATAGTGACCGCATGGATGCTGCCATCGGTGATCCACGGGTTCAAATGGGCATAGATCTGCTGTTGACGCTTGACCGGGCTCAGTGCCGCCAGTTCATCGCTAATCACGTTCAGCTGGAAGTTGCAGCCTTCGCCTTCAACTTCAACGGTCGTTTCCGGCAGCTTTCCTTCAAGAAAGCTCTTAACTTCTAGGGCCTGCATGCTCAACCTCTATCGGCGCCCAGTGCGCGCGGGTCGCACATCATACAAAAAAGCCCCGCGCCTGCGAACCCCGCATAGCAGGACTCTGACGGGGGGCCTCTTTAATAATGTGTATTAAGGGTGCGCCAGCAGCTCGGTCAACCCGGAAACTTCGGCGATTTCACGCATGTCTTCGGGCATTGCACGAATGCTGACCGGCTTTTTGGCCGCTTCAGCATCGCGCAAGAAGCACAGCAGCAAGGACAAACCGACGCTGCTGGACTTGGTCACCGCCGAACAATCCAGCACCAACGCGGGCGCGGAGCTGGTCTTGATCAGTGCCTGACCCTGCTTGCGCAGGTCAGGCCCGGTGCGGTAATCCAGCACGCCGCTGATGAACAGCTCGCCGGCATTGCCTAGACGAACAGCCGCTTCAGTCATTGCGCAGGCTTCCCGGCTTCTTTGTCGGACGTTTCCTTGGCCTTGGCGACTTCACCGGCCCAACCATTGATGGTCTTGTCCAGGTCGTTGCCATTGCGCTGCATGGCGTCGGCGAACTGATCGCGGAACAGCTTGCCGATGTTGATACCGTTGATGATCACGTTACGCAGCTTCCACTCGCCGTTGACCTTCTCCAGGGTGTACTGCACCGGGTAGACGGCGCCGTTGTTGCCCTTGACGCTCATGTTGACGCTGGTGCGATCACCGGACTCATCACCGGCGGGAGCGACGGTAATGCCCTGGTTGTTGTACTCAAGCAGCGCATTGCCATAGAACTGGAAGAGGCCACGCTTGAAGTTTTCCTGGAAGGTCTGCATCTGCGCCGGGGTCGCCTTGCGCGAATACTTGACGGTCATGATGCTCCGGGAAATGCCCTCGGCATCGACGACCGGGCCGACAATGGTGTTGAGCGCGTCGTAGAACTTGCTCGGATCTTGCTTGTACTGTTCTTTATTGGCAGTCAGGTCAGCCAGCATTTTGCTGGTCGTGTCCTGCACCAGGTCGTGGGCAGAACCTGCAGCGTTAGCCATCAGCGGCAGCGCTGCCAACAACACCAGCAGGCCACGTCGCAAGGTAGAGATCATGAACAGATTCCTCATTTGGCGTCTTTATTGACCGTATTAAGCAGGAATTTACCGATCAGGTCTTCAAGCACCAGCGACGACTGTGTGTCGTGGATTGTCGAGCCATCCTTGAGCAGGGCTGTTTCCCCACCCACGCTGACACCGATGTATTTTTCGCCCAGCAGACCCGCAGTGAGGATAGATGCAGTGGAGTCAGTCGGCAGATTATCTACCTTCTTGTCCAGTTGCATGGTCACTCGCCCGGTGAAGCTGTCGCGATCCAGATCGATTGCCGTGACCTTGCCGATGGTCACACCGGCCATGGTCACTTTAGCTCTGACAGTCAAACCGGCGATATTGTCGAAGTAGGCGTAAAGTTTATAAGTGTCGGCGGTGGGGCTGGCCGACAGACCACTGACTCGCAGGGCCAACAACAGTAAAGCCAGGATGCCAGCCAGCAAGAAAAGGCCGACACCGATTTCCACAGTGCGGTTTTGCATCAGAAATCTCCAAACATCAAGGCGGTCAAAATGAAGTCAAGGCCCAGTACCGCCAGCGAGGCGTACACAACGGTCTTGGTGGTGGCGCGACTGATCCCTTCTGAAGTGGGCTCACAGTCGTAGCCTTGGAATACGGCGATCCAGGTGACGACGAAGGCGAAGACGATGCTCTTTATGATGCCGTTGAGCACGTCACCGCTGAAGGTCACGCTGTTTTGCATGTTGGCCCAGTAGGAGCCGTCGTAGACGCCCAGCCAGTCCACCGCCACCCACGAACCGCCCCAGATACCCACCACGCTGAAGATCATCGCCAGCAGTGGCAGGGAAATGAAGCCGGCCCACAGGCGCGGGGCAACAATGTACTTGAGCGGGTCCACGCCGATCATTTCCAGGCTGGACAGCTGTTCGGTGGACTTCATGTTGCCGATTTCGGCAGTCAGCGCCGAACCCGCACGCCCGGCGAACAGCAAGGCGGTTACCACCGGCCCCAGCTCACGCAACAGCGTCAGGGCGACCATCTGCCCCACCGCCTGCTCCGAACCGTAGCTGGAAAGAATATTGAAGCCTTGCAACGCCAGCACCATGCCGATGAAGACCCCGGAGACCACAATGATCACCAGGGACATCACGCCGACCGAATGCAGTTGCTTGACCAACAGGCCGAAGCCGCCGCCAATACCGCCGCGACCGAGCAGGGCGTGGAACAGGAAAATCGTCGAACGGCCGAGCACTTCGACAATGTCGATACCCGAGCGACCGAAAAGGCGAACCTTCTCGATAAGAGATGTCTTGCGCATCAGCGCTTCCCCAGAAGATCTGAGCGGTAATCCGCTGCCGGAAAGTGAAAAGGCACCGGGCCGTCGGGATCGCCGGTCATGAATTGGCGAATGCGCGGGTTGTCGGCGTTCATCAGCTCTTCCGGCGTGCCCTGCCCCAGCACCTGGCCATCGCCTACTACATAGAGGTAATCGGCAATGCTCGCGGTTTCTGCAAGGTCGTGGGAGACCACGATGCTGGTGATACCCAGCGCATCATTGAGCAGGCGGATCAAGCGCACCAGCACGCCCATGGCAATGGGGTCCTGGCCGACGAAGGGCTCGTCATACATGAGGATCTGCGGGTCGAGGGCGATGGCGCGCGCCAGCGCCACACGGCGCTTCATGCCGCCGGAAAGCTCGTCAGGCATCAGGTCGATGGCACCGCGAAGGCCTACGGCCTGCAGTTTCAGCAACACAATGTCACGAATCATTTCATCGGACAGCTGGGTATGCACCCGCAGCGGAAAGGCCACGTTCTCGAACACATCGAGGTCGGTGAACAGCGCACCGCTCTGGAACAACACGCCCATGTGCTTGCGCGCATCGAACAGATCGCTGCGCGACAGCGTCGGCAGGTTCTGGCCATTGACCCACACTTCGCCGGCGCTGGGGCGCAATTGCATGCCCATCAGGCGCAACAGGGTGGTCTTGCCGCAACCGGAAGGCCCCATGATGCCCGTGACCTTGCCGCGCGGAATGCGGATATCGACGTTATTGAAGATGCTGCGCGTCCCGCGCTTGAAGGTCAGTCCCTTCAGCTCGACCGCGTAGGCGTTATCGGCACTCATCTAAACTCCTTGGGATGCAGCCTCTCACTCAGACACCACACTTGCGACAAACGTTTGCAACCGTTGTGCAATAGTTGGCACGTGGGCTGGGCGGACCGAACTGGCGGCGAACTATATCACTGCTGGTACAAGGCGCCCAAGGCCGGAACAGCGCTTGTTCAGATTGGGGACAGGGAAAAATCGTTGCTTAGGATGAATCTCAGGCGCATTGCGAACAAACCCTGACGAACTAGCGTGAGGGAATTGATCATTACCGCTATAATCGCCGACTTTTCGTCAGGCTATACGATTTCAGACATGAGCCAATCCAGCGACCTTATTCAATCCGCACAACGCACCATCCGCCTCGAGCTTGAAGCCGTAGAAGGCTTGCTGGCGCATATCGACGCAGATTTCGTACGCGCCTGCGAGATGATTCTGGCCAGCAAGGGCCGCGTTGTCGTGGTCGGCATGGGCAAGTCGGGCCACGTCGGCAACAAGATCGCCGCCACCCTGGCCAGCACCGGGACCACTGCGTTCTTCGTGCACCCGGCAGAAGCCAGCCACGGCGACATGGGCATGATCACCAAGGATGACATCATCCTGGCGCTGTCCAACTCCGGCACCACCAACGAAATCGTGACCCTGCTGCCGCTGATCAAGCGCCTGGGCATCCAGATGATCAGCCTCACCGGCAATCCGGATTCGACGCTGGCCAAGGCCGCCGAAGTGAACCTGAATGTTCACGTGGCCCACGAAGCCTGCCCGCTGAACCTGGCACCGACCTCCTCCACCACCGCCGCACTGGTCATGGGCGATGCCCTGGCCGTGGCGTTGCTGGAAGCCCGTGGGTTTACCGCGGAAGACTTTGCGTTTTCCCATCCAGGTGGCGCCTTGGGCCGTCGCCTGTTGTTGAAGGTGGAAAATGTCATGCATTCTGGTGATGAATTGCCCCACGTCCAGCGCGGCACCTTATTGAAGGACGCGTTGATGGAGATGACCCGCAAGGGCCTGGGCATGACCGTGATCCTGGAAGCCGACGGCCGCCTGGCCGGCGTGTTCACCGACGGCGACCTGCGTCGCACCCTGGACCGCACCATTGATATCCACACCGCAACTATCGACGCGGTGATGACCCCTCACGGCAAGACCGCCCGCCCCGAGATGCTGGCAGCCGAAGCCTTGAAAATCATGGAAGACCACAAGATCGGTGCGCTGGTGGTGGTCGATGGCAATGACCACCCGATCGGCGCCCTGAACATGCACGACTTGCTGCGTGCGGGAGTGATGTAAATGACCAGCGACCTGTTGCAACGTGGCAAGAACATCAAACTGGCGATTTTCGACGTTGACGGTGTGCTGACTGATGGCCGCCTGTACTTCCTCGAAGACGGCAGCGAATTCAAGACGTTCAACACCCTCGACGGCCAAGGCATCAAGATGCTGATGGCGTCGGGCGTGCAAACGGCAATTATCAGCGGCCGGAAAACTCCGGTTGTGGAACGCCGCGCACAAAACCTGGGGATTCCTCACCTGTATCAGGGCCGCGAGGATAAACTGGTGGTTCTGGACGAGCTTCTTGGCCAACTCAACCTAAGCTATGAGCAGGTCGCCTACTTGGGCGATGACCTGCCAGACCTGCCGGTGATCCGTCGAGTGGGCTTGGGCATGGCCGTCGCCAATGCGGCGGCGTTTGTTCGCGAGCACGCCCATGGCATTACCACCGCCCGTGGCGGCGAAGGTGCCGCCCGCGAGTTCTGCGAGCTGATCCTGCGTGCGCAAGGCAGCCTTGAAGCGGCCCACGCCGCCTACTTATAGAGCGTTTTATGCTGAGCAAAAAGATTCGCAACTTCCTGCTATTCGGGGTCATCGCCGCGTTGTTCCTGGCGGTGGGCTACTGGAATATCAGCCCGGAGCGCTTTCTCGACCAGCCTGCTGCGCAGGTTGACGAAGGCGCTATCGATTATTACGCCATCAACGCCAAGAGCGTGCAGTTCCTGCCGGACGGCAAGGTGCAGTACGAGATGACCTCGGACAAAGTCGAGCACCTGAAGACCACCGAAGTCACCCTGCTGACCAACCCCGACATGAACATCTACCGCGGCACCGAGTTCCCATGGCACGTCACCAGCAAGCGTGGCGAGGTCAACCCTGACGGGACCGAGGTAGAACTGATCGACTCGGTGCGCGTTGCGCGCACCGACGATAAAAACCGTGAGACCGTGATTACCAGCAGTCGCATGACCGTATTCCCGCAGAAGCAATATGCGCAGACCGAGCAAGACGTTAGAATCGACGGCGCTGGCGGTGTATCGACTGGCAAGGGAATGAAAGCGTATTTGAAAGAAAGCAGGATACACCTGCTATCGAACGTAAGAGGACAGTATGAGGCTCGTTAAAACTCTCCCTATTTTGCTCGGCCTGGGCGCAGCACTGGGAAGCGTGAGCGCCTGGGCTCTGCCGAACGATAGCCAGCAGCCGATCCACATTTCGGCTGACGATGCGCAGCTGGATGACAAACAAGGCGTCGCCACCTATACCGGCGGCGTGATCATCACCCAGGGCTCGATGAAGATCACCGGCAACACGGTGACACTGACTCGCACCCAATCGGGCGACATTGACGTGGTGACCTCGGTGGGTAACCTGGCTTACTTCGAACAGAAGCAGTCTGCGACCGATACCGGCCCGATGAAAGGCTACGGCAAGACCATCCAGTACCACGCCCAGCAGAACCGCATTGTCCTGATTGACCAGGCCAAGGTGCTCAGCCCCGATGGCAACTCCACGGAAGGTGAAAAAATCACCTATGACACCGTGAAACAGATCGCTAACGCTGGTCGCGCCAATGGCAGCAAAGTTACCGCGCCTCGTCCACGCATCGACATGGTTATCCAGCCGAAGAAGAAGGCCGAGTAATGGCAACCCTGAAAGCCCAGCATCTGGCCAAGGCCTATAAAAGCCGTCAGGTCGTGCGCGACGTCAGCCTGTCGATCGACAGCGGCCAGATCGTCGGCTTGCTCGGCCCCAACGGCGCCGGCAAGACCACCTGCTTCTACATGATCGTCGGCCTGGTCCAGGCGGACCAGGGTCGCGTGCTGATCGACGACCTGGACGTGAGCCACCAGCCGATGCACGGCCGTGCGCGCGCCGGTATCGGCTATCTCCCGCAGGAGGCGTCGATCTTCCGCAAACTGTCGGTCGCCGATAACATCATGGCGATCCTCGAGACCCGCAAGGAGCTCGACCGTGACGGCCGTCGCAAGGAGCTGGAAAGCCTGCTGCAGGAATTCCACATCAACCACATCCGCGACAACCTCGGCATGAGCCTGTCCGGTGGTGAGCGTCGCCGTGTGGAAATCGCCCGCGCCCTGGCCACGGCACCCAAGTTCATCCTGCTGGACGAACCGTTTGCCGGCGTCGACCCGATCTCGGTCGGCGACATCAAGCAGATCATCCATCACCTCAAGGCCAAGGGCATCGGTGTATTGATCACCGACCACAACGTCCGTGAGACCCTCGATATCTGCGAAACCGCGTATATCGTCAACGATGGTCAACTGATCGCCGAAGGTGACTCAGCCACCATCCTGGCCAACGAACTGGTCAAGGAAGTGTACCTGGGTCACGAGTTCCGCCTGTAAACACCGTGGTGTCACGGCCGTTTGCCGAGGTGCGCGGGAGTCAATGAAAACCTCCGGATTTTTATTGTTACCGCGCTCTAGGCAAAGCCCCCGACATCAGGCATATAATTTGCTTATGTTTGGCGCTCACGCGCCCTGTCGTGGATGGCGCATTGCGCCGGCGAATAAGGTGTTAAGCCCCTGCCATGAAACCATCGCTAGTCCTGAGAATGGGCCAGCAGCTGACGATGACACCTCAGCTGCAACAGGCCATCCGCCTGCTCCAATTGTCGACCTTGGACCTGCAACAGGAAATCCAGGAGGCCCTGGAGTCCAATCCGATGCTCGAACGCCAGGAAGAAGGCGACGACTTCGATAACGCAGACCCGCTGGCCGATAACATCGAGCAAAAACCCAATTCCGACGTGCAGGAACCCTCCTATCAGGAAACCGCCCCTACGGTGGATAACCTTGAGGAAGGCGAATGGAACGAACGTATCCCCAACGAGCTTCCCGTCGACACGGCCTGGGAAGACGTCTACCAGACCAGCGCCAGCAGCCTGCCCAGCAATGACGATGACGAGTGGGACTTCACTACCCGCACCTCCGCCGGCGAGAGCCTGCAGAGCCATCTGCTGTGGCAACTGAACCTGGCGCCGATGTCGGACACCGACCGCCTGATCGCCGTAACCCTGATCGACTGCATCAACAACCAGGGTTATCTAGACGAGACGCTTGAAGAGATTCTCGAAGCCTTCGACCCGGAACTGGATATCGAGCTGGACGAGATTGAAGCCGTCCTGCACCGCATCCAGCAGTTCGAACCCGCCGGTATCGGCGCGCGTACCCTGAGCGAATGCCTGCTGCTGCAATTGCGCCAACTGCCAGTCAAGACACCTTGGCTGGCCGAGGCCCAGCGCCTGGTTACCGATTACATTGACCTGCTGGGCAGCCGCGACTACAGCCAGTTGATGCGCCGCATGAAGCTCAAGGAAGACGACCTGCGCCAGGTGATCGAGCTGGTACAGAGCCTCAACCCGCGCCCGGGTTCGCAAATCGAGTCCAGCGAAGCCGAATACGTGGTGCCTGACGTGATCGTGCGCAAGGACAACGAGCGCTGGCTGGTGGAGCTGAACCAGGAGTCGGTGCCACGCCTGCGGGTCAATCCGCAATATGCCGGTTTCGTGCGTCGCGCCGACACCAGCGCCGACAACACCTTCATGCGCAACCAGTTGCAGGAAGCGCGCTGGTTCATCAAGAGCCTGCAAAGCCGCAACGAAACCCTGATGAAAGTGGCCACCCAGATCGTCGAGCACCAGCGCGGCTTCCTGGAATACGGCGACGAAGCCATGAAACCGCTGGTGCTGCATGACATCGCCGAAGCGGTGGGCATGCATGAATCGACGATTTCGCGCGTCACCACGCAGAAATTCATGCATACCCCACGGGGTATTTATGAACTGAAATACTTTTTCTCCAGCCACGTCAGCACCTCCGAAGGCGGTGAATGCTCGTCCACGGCGATCCGCGCGATCATCAAAAAACTGGTTGCCGCGGAAAATCAGAAAAAGCCATTGAGTGACAGTAAGATCGCTGGTTTACTGGAGGCACAAGGCATTCAGGTCGCCCGTCGAACCGTCGCCAAGTACCGCGAGTCCCTCGGGATCGCGCCTTCCAGCGAGCGTAAGCGTTTGATGTGACGGGCGGGCCACAGCGTTCCAGTGGTGGGTATTCCTGCCCACCGCTTTATGCACTGGCAACGAAGGAGAAGCTGTATGCAAGTCAACATCAGTGGACACCAGCTGGAAGTCACCAAACCCCTGCGTGAATACACCGAAAGCAAGCTGAACAAGCTGGCGGGGCATTTTGACAAGATCACCAACGTGCAGGTCATCATGGAGGTCGATAAGCTCAAGCAGAAAATCGAGGCCACCCTGCACGTACCGAATGCAAAGCTGGTCGCCAATGCGGAGCATGAAGACATGTACGCGGCGATTGACTCGCTCTACGACAAGCTTGACCGCCAACTCATAAAGCATAAGGAAAAGAATCTGCACCTGATGCAAGGTACAGGTCGTTAACCCTCCCCCCATGATCCGACTTGAAACCATCCTGACCCCCGGCCGTTCCCTCGTGAACGTGCCGGGCGGCAGCAAGAAGAAAGCCCTCGAACAAATTGCCAACCTGATCGCGCGCGAAGTGCCGGATCTGGAGATGCAAGATGTCTTCGACGCGCTGATTGCCCGTGAAAAACTCGGTTCCACCGGTTTTGGCAACGGCATCGCCATTCCTCACTGCCGTCTCAAGGGCTGCGAAACCCCCGTCAGCGCCCTGCTGCACCTGGAAGCCCCCATCGATTTCGATGCCATCGACGGCGCCCCGGTTGACCTGCTGTTCGTTCTGCTGGTCCCGCAAGCCGCCACTGATGCGCACCTGGAACTGCTTAGGCAGATCGCCAGCATGCTCGATCGCAAGGAAGTGCGCGACAAACTGCGCAGCGCCAGCAGCAACGAGGCGCTGTATCAGGTTGTCCTGGATGAACAGAGCGGGCAGTAATCATGCGTTTGATCATCGTCAGCGGCCGCTCCGGCTCGGGTAAAAGTACCGCCCTCAATGTGCTTGAGGACAACGGTTTCTATTGCATCGACAACTTGCCCGCCGGCCTGCTGCCGGAACTGGCGGAACGCGCGTTGATCCACACCGAACTGGCGCAACCGCTGGTCGCCGTTTCGATTGATGCCCGCAACCTGCCCAGCCACCTTGAGCGATTCCCGCAATTGCTCGAGGAAGTACGGGCCAAGCACATTCATTGCGACGTACTGTACCTGGATGCCGACGAAGAGACGCTGCTCAAGCGATTCTCGGAAACCCGCCGGCGTCACCCCCTCAGCAGCCCTCACCGCTCCCTGGCCGAAGCCATCGAAGACGAAACCAAGCTGCTGGGGCCGATCATTGACCTCGCCGACCTCAAGATCAACACCACCAGCCTCAACCTGTACCAGTTGCGCGATGCCATCAAGCTGCGCCTGCTGAACCAGCCGGAGCCGGGCACGGCGTTCCTGGTGGAGTCGTTTGGGTTCAAGCGCGGCATGCCAGTGGATGCCGATCTGGTGTTCGACGTACGTTGCCTGCCCAACCCTTACTGGAAGCCGGAACTGCGTGAACAGTCGGGGCTGGATCAGCCCGTGGCCGATTACCTGGCCGCGCAACCGGATGTGGAGGAGATGTTCCAGGACATCTCCAGCTACCTGCTCAAATGGCTACCGCGTTTTGCCGCAAGCAACCGCGCCTATGTCACCATTGCCATCGGCTGCACCGGCGGGCACCACCGCTCCGTCTACTTGACCGAGCGCCTGGGCCAGGTGTTGCAACAAACCCTCAAGAACGTCCAGGTCCGCCACCGCGACCTTAGCTGAAAGGAACACCTTCGCGATGCCCGCTCTGGAAATTGAAATCATCAACAAACTGGGCCTGCACGCCCGTGCCTCGGCCAAATTCGTCGGCGTGGCCGGGCAGTTTCCCTGCCAGATCCGCGCCGGTCGCACGCCAGAGTCCATGGTCGACGGTAAAAGCATCATGGCCATGATGATGTTGGCAGCCGGCAAGGGCACCAAGATTCATTTGAAGACAGAAGGCGAGCAGGAAGACGAAGCGATGGCCGCACTGGTAGCGCTGATCAACAATTTCTTTGATGAGGGTGAGTAAGCTCACCCTTTGAGACAGGCGTGAAGCCGCAACGGCTTCACCCCAACGCGGTATCCATCACCATCATCAAGCAGAACCCGATGCACAGCCCCAGGCTGGCGAGTTTTTCGTGACCATTGCGTCGCGACTCGGGGATCACTTCGTGAGTCACCACCAACAGCATCGCGCCGGCTGCCAGGGCCAGTCCCAGCGGCAAGAGCACCTCGGCCAGGCTCACCAACCAGGCGCAGAGCACAGCAAATACCGGCTCCACCAGGCCTGATGCTGCGCCGATCAGGAACGCCTTGACCCGCGACATCCCTGCCCCGGCCAACACCAACGCAATCACCAGCCCTTCGGGTACATCCTGCAAGGCAATGCCCATGGCCAGGCTGTCGGCATCCGGCATGCCGCCGCCCGCCGAGACGCCGACCGCCATACCTTCCGGGATGTTGTGGGCGATGATGGCAAACACGAACAGCCAGATACGCGGCGGAATCACCGGTTTTTCCGGTGTGCCCACCAACATTTCCGGACTGGCGCCGGAGACCTTGCGGTCCACCAGATACAGCCCGAAAGCACCCAACATGATGCCAAAACTGATCAAACCACTCGCGCCCCAGGGCGAAAGCCCCAGACCTTCAGCTGCGGCAATGCCCGGCACGATCAGCGAAAACGCTGTCGCCGCCAGCATGACTCCAGCCCCAAACCCCAGCAGCGTATCGCTCAACGCCACCGGCATCCGTCGAATGACCAGCACCGGCACCGCACCGAGCGCCGTACCGAGTGCGCAGATGGATCCGCCCTGCAGGGCGCGCAGAATGCGCGGTTCCAGGTTCAGCCAGGCCAGCCCATGGGCCACCAGCAATGCAGTACCTGCCAACAGCAACAGCGAGCCAAACGCATAACGAAACATTCTCCCGCTGCTGATCGCCAGTGTTTCAGTGCCCATAGTCGGCCTTAGATCTTGTTATGAAGGTGAATATCAGGCCACGGCGGCCTGATAGCGTGCGGCGACTTCTGGCCAGTTGATAACACTGTAGAAGGCATTGATGTATTCCGGACGGCGGTTCTGGTACAGCAGGTAGTAGGCGTGCTCCCACACGTCCAGACCGAGTATCGGCGTGTTGCCGTTCATCAACGGGCTGTCCTGGTTACCACTGCTTTCCACTACCAGGGTCTTTTGCGGGGTGACGCTCAGCCAGGCCCAGCCACTGCCGAAACGGGTCAATGCGGCCTTGGTGAAAGCCTCCTTGAAGCTGTCGAAACCACCCAGTTGTTCGTCGACAGCCTTGCCCAGTGCGCCTTCGGGCTTGCCACCGCCTTTGGGCGACATCACCGCCCAGAACAGCGAGTGGTTGGCATGCCCACCGCCCTGATTGATCACGGCTGCGCGCAGTTTTTCTGGCAGTTGCTGCACGCTGGAGACCAGCTTCTCGACCGGCCAACCGGCGAACTCGGTGCCCTCGACGGCAGCGTTGAGGTTGTTGATGTAGGTCTGGTGGTGCTTGGTGTAGTGGATTTCCATGGTTTGCGCATCAATATGCGGTTCCAGGGCGTCATAGGCGTAAGGCAATGCAGGCAGGGTGTAAGTCATATCAATGTGCTCCGTAATGAGGAGTGGCGGGTTGCGCCGCAGCGCCACCCAACAGGCGATGGGTACGCGGGTACTCGCCGTGATCGCTGATGAAATTCAATAGCTCGACGTAGGTCTTGCTGCTCTGACGCAACGCCGCTTCGCGCAATTGCGGGCTCAGACGCGAGTCCTGCATGGTCTGCAACAAGCGCTGATGGATAGCGCACAGGTACTCCGCGCTCTCCTCCGGCTGGTTCAGGCGCAGGTGCAGGTCCGCCAGGTTGTGATGGGAAATGACGCAAGCCGCCACTGCTTCGTCGGCATCCGCCCAGCGTTCGAACAACACTTGGGCCAGGGCCAGGGCTTGCAAGTAGGCCTCGCGAGCGTCAACCAACTCGCCCGCCATAAAGCAGCGATTGGCCCGTTCGATCGTGCGTTTCCAGTGCTCCATGGTGAGCCTCCAAAGCAGGGTCGGTGATTACACGCCGCCAGCGGTGAGCTTTTCCGGGTCCAGCAGGATCTCCAGTTGGCTGCGCGGCAAGTCCGTGTGTTCAAGGGCGACGTCAATCACCGGACGGCCTTGTTGATAGGCCTTCTTGGCGATTTCAGCAGCCTTTTGGTAACCGATGATGGGGTTGAGTGCGGTCACCAGGATCGGGTTGCGCGACAGCGCTTCCTTGAGCTTGGCTTCGTTGACCTTGAAGCTGGCGATGGCTTTGTCGGCCAACAAACGGCTGGAATTGGCCAGCAGTTCGAGGCTGCTGAGCAGGTTCTGCGCAATGATCGGCAGCATCACATTCAGCTCGAAATTGCCTGACTGACCGGCGACGGTGATCACCGTGTCATTGCCGATGACCTGAGCGGCAACCATTGCCGTGGCTTCCGGAATCACCGGGTTGACCTTGCCGGGCATGATCGAAGAGCCCGGCTGCAAGCCTTCCAGCTCGATTTCACCCAGGCCGGCGAGCGGGCCGGAGTTCATCCAGCGCAGGTCGTTGGCGATTTTCATCAGCGAAACGGCGGTGGCTTTCAACTGGCCAGAGACTGCGACGGCTGTGTCCTGCGAGCCAATCAGGGCAAACAGGTTCTTACCGGGTGTGAATTTCACGCCGGTCAGGCTGCTCAGTTGCTGGCTGAAACGCGCCGCGAACTCCGGGTGTGCGTTGATCCCGGTGCCGACTGCCGTACCACCTTGGGCCAGTGCCTGCAGGCTCGGCAGAAGGTCTTGCAGGTGACCGATATTGGCCTTGAGCTGCTGCGCCCAACCGTTCAGCACCTGGCTCATGCGCACAGGCATGGCGTCCATCAGGTGCGTGCGACCGGTCTTGATGAACGGGTGAACCTCTTCGGCTTTCCGCTCGATGACCTGTACCAGGTGCAGCAGGGCCGGGAGGGTTTGCTCATGCAGGACCAGCGCGGCACTGACGTGGATCGTGGTCGGGATGATGTCGTTGCTGCTCTGGCCGCAGTTCACGTGGTCGTTGGGGTTGACCGATTCGCCGAGCAAGCGGGTGGCCAGGGTGGCAATCACTTCGTTGGCGTTCATGTTGGAGCTGGTGCCGGAGCCGGTCTGGAAGATATCCACCGGGAAATGCGGCATGAAGTCGCCTTCCAACAAGCCTTGGGCGGCGTCGACGATGGCCTTGCCCTGCCCTTCGCTGATTTGCTTGAGGTCGACGTTGACCTTGGCCGCCGCAGCCTTGGCCAGGATCAGGGCGCGGATGAATTGCGCCGGCATGCGTTGGTGACTGATCGGGAAGTTGTTCACCGCGCGCTGGGTTTGCGCACCGTACAATGCCTCGGCCGGCACTTGCAGTTCGCCCATGCTGTCGCGTTCGATACGGGTGTTACTCATCGTTAGATCCTTGCACCAGGTCGGAGTGAGAAATGGACGGCAGCAATTCGCAGGTCGCCAATCGCCACGCAAAGGACTGCCAGCGCTTGAGGCGGCAGGCGCAGTGAGAGAGCTTTTCCAGGTCGCGCAGAGGGCGCCAGGCCTGGTCCAGGCACAGGGAGCGCCAATGCCAGGGCAGCGCGATGTCGCTGGCGGTGTCGAGCAGCAGGCGGAATGAGGTTTCTGCGATCGTCCACGGATGGGTGGCGGTGCAGCACGCCAGGTATCGACCTTCATTGAGGTAATGTTCGATCAGACGCGGCTCGTTGGGATCGAGGCCACAGCGAATCTGGCGACTCATCCAGCGCCAGCTTTCCAGATAAGGATCCTCATGCAGGACAGAACTCATGATCCACGCTCATTCGGTAATGATATTTATTATTAAATGATATTGAGAATCAAAACAATAGCGGCAGATTGATCCGCTTGCAAAACGCCCACAAAAAAAGGCGCGCCACCTGATAGATGGCGCGCCTTTTTGGCTTACGCGTTAGAGGGATCAGCTGCCGGCGACAGTCATTCGCTCGATCAACACCGAACCTGTGCGAATGTTGCTGCGCAATTCCAGATCATTACCCACGGCGACGATCTGCTTGAACATGTCGCGCATATTGCCGGCGATGGTCACTTCCTGGACGGCGAACTGGATCTCGCCATTTTCCACCCAGAAACCCGCCGCGCCGCGTGAATAATCACCGGTGACCATGTTCAAGCCATGGCCCATCAGCTCGGTCACCAGCAAGCCACGCCCCATGCGCCGCAGCAGCGCAGCTTGGTCTTCATCGCCATGGGTGACGAACAGGTTGTGTACGCCTCCGGAGTTTGCGGTGCTTGGCAGGCCCAGCTTGCGACCGGCGTACGTGCCCAGCACGTAAGACACCAACTCGCCCTTCTCAACGAACGGCTTTGCATAGGTCGCCAGACCATCACCGTCGAACGACGTACTGCCCATGGCGCGCATCAAGTGCGGGCGCTCATCAATAGTCAGCCATTCAGGGAACAGCTTCTGGCCAATCGCCCCCTCCAGGAACGAGGACTTACGGTACAAGTTGCCACCGGAAATCGCCCCCAGGAAACTGCCAAACAGCCCACCGGCCAGTTCTGCCGAAAACAGCACCGGCACTTCACAGGTCGGTACTGGGCGCGCACCCAGACGGCTCGCCGCACGCTGCGCGGCGCGCTGACCAATGCTGACCGGGTCCGCCAACAACTCGCCCTGGCGGTTCACGTCGTACCAGTAATCGCGCTGCATCTGGCCATCAGCCTCGGCGATCATCACGCAGCTCAAGCTATGGCGGGTGGACGCATAGCCACCGATAAAGCCGTGGCTGTTGCCATATACGCGGCAGCCCTGGTGCGTGCTCAACGTGGTGCCATCCGCATTCTTGATGCGGGCATCGGCGTCGAACGCGGCGGCTTCGCAGATCAGCGCCTGTTCGATGGCCTGTTCGGGGGTGATGTCCCAGGCGTGAAACAGATCGAAGTCCTTCAGGTCCTTGGCCATCAGCGCCTTGTCGGCCAGGCCCGAGCTTTCGTCCTCGGAGGTGTGCTTGGCGATGGCCAACGCAGCCGCCACCGTCTCGCGAATCGCCTCCGGACCGCTGGCCGAGGTACTGGCCGAACCTTTGCGCTGCCCGACATACAAGGTGATACCAAAACCCTGGTCGCGGTTGAACTCAACGGTTTCCACTTCCCGCTGGCGCACCGACGTCGACAGCCCCTGCTCCAGCGACACCGCCACTTCACAGGCACTGGCCCCCTGGCGCTTGGCCTCGGCGAGGATCTGCTCGACTTGTTCCTGCAGTGCCGGTAACGCTTGCGGACCGACGCTTTGGGCTGCACTCATGGTTTTCTCCACTCAAATTCTGCTTTCGGTTAAGGCCATCGAGCGACCGGGCCGGACAAGCGGCCCCCGACTGGTTATCATGGCGGCGTTTCTTTGCGGACTGCCACCATGGTTGATTCTTACGACGACTCCCTCGATGGGGAGAAAAGCAAAACCCAGGTCAAACGTGAGCTGCATGCTCTGGTTGACCTCGGCGAGCGCCTTACAACGCTCAAAAAAGACTTGATTGCAAAACTGCCACTGACCGACGAAATGCGTCGTGCCCTGGCCGATGCGCCCAAGCACACCGCGAATATCGCGCGTAAACGGCACATCTCGTTTATCGGCAAACTCATGCGCGATCAGGACATCGACGCCATTCTGACCTTGCTCGATCAAACCGATGCCTCGACTCGCCAGTACAACGAACGCTTCCATAACCTGGAACGTTGGCGTGACCGCCTGATCTCGGGCGATGACGCGGTGCTGGAGAAATTCGTGGTGGACTACCCGGACGCGGACCGCCAGCAACTGCGCTCCCTGATCCGTCAGGCCCAGCACGAACTGGCGCATAACAAGGCGCCGGCCACCAGCCGTAAAATCTTCAAGTACATCCGAGAGCTGGACGAGACTCAACGCGGCCTGCGCTGATCCTCTTCCCCGGGTGGCGGTTTTCGCCACCCGAAGCTCCACCTTTCTTACGACCCCGTGCCACCCACGGTGATCGCATCAATCTTCAGCGTTGGCTGGCCGACACCCACCGGTACCGACTGCCCGTCCTTCCCGCAGGTGCCTACGCCACTGTCCAGCGACAGGTCGTTACCGACCATCGATACCTTGCTCATGGCTTCCGGACCGTTACCGATCAACGTCGCACCTTTGACCGGCGCGGTGATCTTGCCGTCCTCGATCAGGTACGCCTCGCTGGTGGAGAACACGAACTTGCCGCTGGTGATATCCACCTGGCCACCACCGAGGTTGGCGCAGTAGATACCGCGTTTCACTGAAGCGATGATCTCGGCCGGGTCGCTTTCGCCACCGAGCATGTAGGTGTTGGTCATGCGCGGCATCGGCAGGTGCGCATAGGATTCACGGCGGCCGTTACCGGTGCGCGCCACGCCCATCAGGCGGGCGTTGAGCTTGTCTTGCATGTAGCCCTTGAGCACGCCGTTTTCAATCAGGGTGGTGCACTCGGTCGGGGTGCCTTCGTCGTCGACGCTCAGAGAGCCCCGGCGACCGGCCAGGGTGCCGTCATCGACGATGGTGCAGAGTTTGGACGCAACCATTTCACCCATGCGCCCGCTGTAGGCCGAACTGCCCTTGCGGTTGAAGTCACCTTCCAGGCCATGGCCGACCGCTTCGTGCAGCAGCACGCCGGACCAGCCCGAACCCAACACCACCGGCAACGTGCCGGCCGGCGCCGGAATGGCTTCCAGATTGACCAGCGCCTGGCGCAACGCTTCACGGGCGTAACCCATGGCACGGTCGTCGGCGAGGAAATAACGGTAGTCGGTACGCCCGCCGCCGCCATGACCACCGCGCTCGCGGCGACCGTTCTGTTCGACGATCACACTGACGTTGAAGCGCACCAGCGGCCGCACATCCGCCGCCAGGCCGCCGTCGGTGGACGCCACCAAAATGCGCTCCCACACACCGGCCATGCTCACGGTGACCTGCTGGATACGCGGGTCGAGAGCGCGGGTAGCGGCGTCGATACGCTTGAGCAGCTCGACCTTTTCCGCACGGCTGATCACTTCCAGGGGGTTATCCGGCGCGTACAACTGCGCCACGTCCTGAGTGCTGAACGCCTGCACCGTGCCATTCTGCCCTGCGCGGGAGATCGAGCGCGCAGCACGCGCCGCCAGGCCCAGGGCTTCCAGGGTGATCGCGTTGCTGTAGGCAAAACCGGTTTTTTCACCGGACTGCGCACGCACGCCCACCCCCTGGTCGAGGTTGAAGCTGCCCTCCTTGACGATGCCGTCTTCCAGAGCCCAGGACTCGGAAATCTGCCCCTGGAAATACAGGTCAGCCGCGTCGATGCCCGGCCCGGCCAGGTCGCCGAGTACGGTTTGCAAGCTTTCGATGGTCACGCCACCGGGTGCCAGGAGGTGATCACTGACTGAGGACAACAACTCGCTCATAGGTATGGCCTTAAATTCATCGTTCCGAAGCAGGTCGCTGTGCGCCCTGCGAGAAAAAGCGCCGATGGTTGACCACCGGCATGCGCGCCCTTATCGACGCTTGTTCACTGCTATCGCGTGCGGCCAGCAACACCGCTTCGCCTTGATCCTGTTGTGCCAGCACCCGCCCCCAAGGGTCGACAATCGCCGCATGACCATAGGTTTCCCGTGGTCCCGGATGCACACCGCCTTGAGCGGCCGCCAGCAGGTAGCACTGGGTCTCGATGGCGCGTGCGCGAATCAGCACATCCCAGTGCGCCGCGCCGGTCACCGCCGTAAACGCCGAAGGCGCGGTAATCAATTCAGCCCCTGCCGCGCGCAACTCGCTGTACAGCTCGGGGAAGCGCAGGTCGTAACACACTGTCAGGCCCAAGCGGCCGACGGGCGTGTCCGCCACCACCACATTGCCTCCGAAAGCATAGTCGTCGGATTCGCGATAACGGCCACGGGCATCGGCGACATCCACATCGAACAGGTGCAACTTGTCGTAACGGGCAACGATTTCGCCCTGATCATCGACCAGCAACGAGCAGGCATTGGACTTGGCGTTTGGCTGGTCCTTTGGTGGCAGCGGCAAAGTGCCTGCCACTATCCATAAGGTGAGGTCGCGGGCGGTCTGTTTCAACCACGGTAGGATCGGGCCCTCGCCCAGTGCTTCGGCGCGACCGATGTCGGCCACGTCGCGGCGGCCCATGGCGGCGAAGTTTTCCGGCAAGACCGCCAGCTTCGCACCACCCGCCGCAGCTTGTTCCAGCAGGCGCCGGGCCTGAGCCAGGTTGGCCAGCACATCGCTCTGGCTGACCATTTGAATTACCGCAAAGGACATGGGCCGTCTCTCCGTCATGGGCATGCGGCCATGCTACTCCACAGGCCCTCAGTTTGGCTTTTCAAATGGCTTGTCGAAGGTGATTTTCGGGTCCTTCCACGGGCCTTCCACCTTGTATTGCACACTGGCGAAGCGCGCAACACGATCACCGATCAACTTGTCGATCAGGAACAGCGCGCCACCAATAGCCGGCGCGCCCACGATCAGCGCGGCGATCGGCAGGTTATTGGTCACCGGCAAGGTGACCAGCAGCTTGGCGTCGACACGGTCTGCGACCAAGTCCAGGGTGCCGTTGAGTTCCAGGTTAGTGGAAGGCCCGGTCATGGTGATCGGCTCACGGGTCACGAACACGCCGTTGCTCGCCGCCAGCAAGCCCTTCACACGGTCATAGCTCAAGCCCTTGCCGAGCAAGTCCGAGAAGTCCAGGCGCAGACGGCGCCCAATGGAGTTGAAGTTCAGCAGGCCAAACACCCGTAGCGCCTGGGCGCCGCCTTCCACTTCGACGAACTGGCCATTTCGGAACGCCGCATCGAGGCTGCCGGAGAAGCGCTTGGGCCCGACATAGGCTGGCGAACCAGGCCAGCGACCATCGACATCCAGGTGGAAATCCTGGCTGGTGACGGTTGGCGCATATCCCCAGCCCTTGAGTACATCGCCGATATTCTTGCCATCCAGGCGGCCTTTATACCAACTGCTGCTGTCGCCGGCCGTCCCTTCCCAACCACCGGCGCCCTTGAGCTGCATGCCCTTGAGGCCGAGGTCCAGATTATTGAAAGCCAGGCCTTTGGCCGTCGGGCGGATTCTCAGCGACCAGGCACCGATCAGATCCGGTCCTTGGAACAATTGATCAATGGCGATATCCAGCGCCGGAATGTCCTTGGGGTCGATGCCCGCCAAGGGGTCTGGCGCGTTTTCGTCAGCCTGCACCGTCGGATCCACCGCCGGCAGCTTCACATATTGCAGGTTGACCGCAATCGGTGCGCCCTTGGCGTCCGGCAGGTTGACCGTGCCCTTGGCTTGCTGACTGTCGAGTTGCAAGCCCCAGGCCGCAGGCTTACGCGCCAATTGCAAATTGACCTGATCAAACTGGGTGCCAAAACCGGTCAGCTTGCCCACCTTGAAGTCAGCGCCGCTGAGCAACTGCTTGGCGCTGCCGCCCGGATCGTTGCCCGCGTAGCGGTCTACCAGCTTCTTCCACGGATCGATATCGAGCTCAGACAGCACGCCGCGAATGCGCAAGCCCTTGGCCCCTGGCAACACGGCATCGCCATCACCCAGGAAAAGCTCACCGCGCCCTTCATTGAATTTGTCCGGCGGCGCCGCAAAGGTGAAGTTGGCCAGTTCGCCATAGTCGAACCAATAACGCCGCTCCGCCCCCTGCAAGGTCATGCGGAACACACTGTCACGCCCCTGGCTGGCCGGCATACCGAACGGTGCCGGCAGGTCCACGGCAACGCCTTTCAGGTTGGAGTTGACCATCAATTGGCTATCGGCGCCGTCGAGGGTCAATTGCAGCTGGTAGGGAATATCGCCGGACACCGGCAACGGCTGGCTGATTTTCAACCAGTCCGTCAGCCGCTTGACCGTCACCTGGCCCTTGGCATTCACCCGCGTGCTGATATTGCCCGGCTTGCCATCGGCAACGATCTGCGCGGTGATCGGCCGGTCAAACGCCTGGGCCGTGATGTTCTGGCCACTGAGGCCTTTGGCGCTGTCGAAGCGGAAATCGCCCTTGAGCTGGGTGAGGTCCAGGGTCGGTTCGGTCAGTTGCAGGCGCGATTTATCCGTCTTGAAGTCCACCACAATCTTAGGATCAGTGCCCTTGGCCAACGGCACATCCAGGTCAAGACTGCCCTGCAGGTCGCCCTCGCCCTTCCAGCCGGCAAATGTCGATGCGGTGCCGATCGGCGCTTCCTGGAGGATTTTCAAACCATCGCCCAAGCCACCGGCAAACCCGCCGGTCAGCAACAGATGGCTGTCCTTGCCCTCCGGCGCGTGGGGGATATTGACGTAGATGTCCTTGACCTTGGTGTCGAGGAGCTGGCCCTTGCTGGCCAGGATGCGCACACCGCTCTCCTCGACAAACACTTCGCCAGTGACCTTGCTCACATGCGGCCAGCCCGGCTGGAACGCCAGTTCGGCGTCATGCACCTTGAAGAACAGACTGATATTGCGCGAGGCCGGCAGTGCGTCGTGGTTCAGCGAGCCCTGGTACTGGAAGAAACCCTGGTCCACCGCGCCCTTGAGAATCGCCGTGCGCAGCCACTCATCCAACGCCGGGCTTAACACCGCCGGCAGGTATTTGGGGGTGAATCGCCCATCGCCATCGACCATGCCGACCCGTAGGTCCATATAGTCTTCCTGGTTGTGGTCAAAGTGCAGGCGAATCAAGAAATCCGCAGCGACTTTGCCCTCCTCACCCAACACCTTGATGTAGGGCGCGATCAGGGTGAAGCCTTCCTTGTCGAGCTTCCATGTCAGGCGTGCGTTGGCCTGGATGTACTGCCACGGCTTGGCAAAGATCGGGTCGAGGTGCAGGGAAAAGTCCTTGCTGTCCATGCGCAACTCGCCGTGCCCCAGGTCACCACTGATGCTGCCGGACACGTTGCGCGCGGCCGGTGCGCCAAAGTAGGCATCAAAACCGATGCGCTCGAGGTTGGCGGCGAAGCTGACTTTTTGATCGGTGGTGTCTTGAGGGCGAAAATCCACCAGCACATTACGCAGCAGGCCCGTGGCCTTGAGGTGCTGAATGGTCTTGGCAAAACCTTCCGGCAGTGGCGCCAGGGCATTGAGCAGTGGCGTGATCGGCGTCAGATCCAGACGGTCGGCCTGGAGCTTCCAGACTTCCTGATCCTTGTCGGTGGCCAGGGTTTGCTGAAGTTGCAGGCGCGATTCCCAACGGGTTTCCCCCAGGTTCATCGCCAGCGAGTCGAACAGCACCTTCAGGCCGCTATCGCTGCGTTGCAGGTAAGCCGTGAGCGCCAGGTTCTCGATATGCACAGGTTTGCGATCGGCGTAGCTGCCTTTTACCTGCGGCGAGTTGAGGCGCACTACTGCGCTCTGCACGGTGCCTTTGGCCCAGGTCAGCCAGAATTCACCGCCGGCCTTGAATTGGGTGAGCTTCCATCGCTGGGTCAGCTTGGCTGGAATCCACTTGGCCCAGTCGCTTTGCGGCAGGCTCAGGTAAGCCTGGACCTCGCCGTCCTTCCACTGGCTGGCGCGGATACGGGTACGCAGGCTCACTGCCAAAGGCTGGCCGTCGGGCAGGGTCAGACGCGCATCCAGGCGTTGGCGGGTGACGCCGGTGTGCAGGCTCAGGCCGACATACGTCAGGGTCACAGGCGCCTGGTCAAACGGCTGCAAAGTCACCTGGCTGTCGAGCAGCGACACGCGCTTGACCTTTTGCATGTTCTTGAGCAGTTGCTCAGGGTCGACAGGTTGGTCGTCCTGCACCGGCAGGCCCTGCAACGCCCATTTGCCGTCCTTGTCTTCCTTGACGCTAAGCTGCAAGCCACTGACCTGCAGATGAGCAATACGCACTTCGCGGGCCATCAGGCTGGCCCACATGTCCGGCACCACTTCGACCTGGTCCAGGCGCAAGGCACTGCTGCCCTCGCCTACCATCACATCATGGGCCCGCAATACCGGCGCGAAGCCGCTCCAGCGGCCTTCAAGGCTGCCAATGTGCAACGGCATGTCCACCGCGGCCTGAGCCTTGGCTTCGATCTCTGCACGGTACTCGGCCACCAGTGGCGTCAACTCACGACCCAGGCTCACATACACCGCTGCCAATACCAGCAGCAAGGCACAGAGGCCCAGGCCCCAACGGGTCAAAGCGGCAAAAAAGCGCATCAGACGCTCCATGTCAGGCGACCCTCAAGGCAGTAGTCGGACGGCAGATCAAGGTCTGCCCGTCTCGTAAAAAGAAAACGATTGGGGATCAGAGCAGCACCACGTCGTATTGTTCCTGGGAATACATGGTTTCGACCTGGAAGCGTATCGTGCGGCCGATAAATCCCTCCAGTTCGGCAACGTTACCGGATTCTTCGTCCAGCAGCCGGTCGACCACTTTCTGGTTGGCGAGCACTCTGTAACCCTCGGCCTGGTAGGCTCGCGCCTCTCGCAGGATTTCGCGGAAAATCTCGTAGCAAACGGTTTCCGGGGTCTTCAATTTACCGCGGCCCTGGCAACTGCTGCACGGCTCGCACAGCACCTGTTCCAGGCTTTCGCGGGTGCGCTTGCGTGTCATCTGCACCAGGCCCAACTCGGTGATGCCAATGATGTTGGTCTTGGCGTGGTCGCGCTCCAGCTGTTTCTCAAGGGTACGCAGCACCTGGCGCTGGTGTTCTTCATCTTCCATGTCGATGAAGTCGATGATGATGATGCCGCCCAGGTTACGCAGGCGCAGTTGGCGCGCGATCGCGGTGGCGGCTTCAAGGTTGGTCTTGAAGATGGTTTCTTCAAGGTTGCGATGGCCGACGAACGCACCGGTGTTGACGTCAATGGTGGTCATGGCTTCCGCCGGGTCCACCACCAGGTAGCCGCCGGACTTGAGCGGTACTTTGCGTTCCAGGGCTTTCTGGATTTCGTCTTCGACGCCATACAGGTCGAAGATCGGTCGCTCGCCGGGATAGTGTTCCAGACGGTCGGCAATTTCCGGCATCAGCTCGGCAACAAATTGCGTGGTGCGCTGGAAGGTTTCCCGCGAGTCGATGCGAATTTTCTCAATCTTCGGGCTGACCAGGTCGCGCAGCGTGCGCAGGGCCAGGCCGAGGTCTTCGTAGATCACGCTGGGCGCGCCGATGGTCTTGATCTGGGCACCGATCTGGTCCCACAGGCGCCGCAGGTAGCGGATGTCCATGAGGATTTCATCGGCGCCGGCACCTTCAGCGGCAGTGCGCAGGATAAAACCGCCCGCCTCCTTGATGCCTTCGGCCGCCACGCAGTCGCTGACCACCTTCTTCAGCCGCTCGCGCTCGCCTTCGTCTTCGATCTTCAGGGAAATACCGACATGAGCAGTGCGCGGCATGTACACCAGGTAACGCGACGGAATCGACAGTTGCGTGGTCAGGCGCGCGCCTTTGGAGCCGATGGGGTCCTTGGTGACTTGCACCACCAGGCTCTGCCCTTCGTGTACCAGGGCGCTGATGCTTTCTACCGCTGGCCCTTCGCGCAGGGAAATTTCCGAAGCATGGATAAACGCGGCACGGTCCAGGCCGATGTCGACGAAGGCCGCCTGCATGCCTGGCAAAACCCGCACCACCTTGCCTTTGTAGATATTGCCGACGATCCCGCGCTTCTGGGTGCGCTCCACGTGCACTTCTTGCAGAACACCGTTCTCTACCACCGCCACGCGCGATTCCATCGGCGTGATATTGATCAGAATCTCTTCACTCATGGCTGGGTCTCGTTCAGGCGTTTTCACAATAGTGACCGATCGCTTAAGGCTGGGCGCTGGAGTACGGCGTTCAGCGCGCGGTAAGGTTTTGCCAACAGGGTATGCCGAATTGGCCGAGCAGTTGCGCGGTTTCGCACACCGGCAGGCCTACCACGGCGGAATAACTGCCATTGAGCCCTGCGACGAACACCGAGCCCAACCCTTGGATAGCATAGCCGCCCGCTTTGTCCTGGGGCTCGCCACTGTGCCAGTAGGTGGTTGCTTCCTCGACGGAAATCTCGCGAAACCGTACATGACTGCTTACACAAACAGTCTCGCAGCGCTGGCCATCGGTGAGGGCAATGGCGGTGAGTACTTCATGCTCACGGCCCGCCAGCGCCATCAACATGGCCAGGGCGTCGGCCTGATCGACGGGCTTACCGAGGATTTTTCCATCGACGATTACGGCGGTGTCGGCACCCAACACACAGGCGTCGGAGGTGTTTTCGAGCACAGCAAAACCCGCCGCTGCCTTGCCACACGCAAGGCGCTCGACATAGGAAACAGCGGATTCGTTTGTAAGAGGAGTTTCATCGATAGCGGCACTGACCACGGTGAAAGGCACGCCGATCTGGGTCAACAGTTCACGCCGCCTCGGGGAGCCCGAGGCCAGGTAAAGCGAATTCATTGCAGACTCTCCCTGTAGGGTTCGATAACCAGGCAGAGCCTCGCAATCCATTCAATTGATTTTATAGCGACGACGCAACCCACGCAGACCGAAGCTGATCCATGGCCACAGCAAGGCACTGACCAACGCCGGCAATACCAGTGCCAGGGTTGGCTGGCGGTTACCGGTCAACGCACTCAGCCATAGCTGAACCAACTGCGCCAGGCCGAAGATCACCAGGATCACCAGGCATTGCTGCCACATCGGGAACATGCGCAGGCGTTGTTGCAACGACAGCACCAGGAAGGTGATCAGCGTCAGGATCAACGCGTTCTGGCCCAGCAAGGTGCCATAGAGCACATCTTCCGCCAAGCCCAGGAACATCGCCGTGACCATGCCGACCTTATGCGGCAGGTTCAACGACCAGAACGCCAGCAACAGTGCCAGCCAGAGCGGACGCAGGATTTCCATGAACTGCGGCAGGGGCGAAACGCTCAGCAGCATACCGATAGCAAAGGTGAGCCAGACGATCCAGCCGTTGCGCGAATGAGTACTGGCCATTATTCCTCCCTCTGCCGCGTGGTTGCCGGAGCAGTTGCCGGTGGCTTGGCAGCCGGGGTCGCGGCCGGTGGTTTAGTCACGGCGGGCTTGGCGGGGCGCGTGTTGTGAGCGGCCGGCTTGACCGGGGTGGCGACGGGCGCTGCCGGAGCCGCCGTCGGTGCAGGCGGCCCGACGAATGCCGGCTTGGGCACAGTCGCCGGAACGATCGGCGCTGTACCGTTTTGCTTGTCTTCCGCTTCCTGGGCCTGCGCGGCGTCGTTGGCGCGCTCTTCCGGCGTACGGTTGTCGCTGAACACCAGCAGCAGGTAGCGGCTGCGGTTCAACGCAGCCGTCGGCACGGCACGCACAATGGCGAACGGCTGACCGGAATCGTGGATCACTTCCTTCACCGTCGCCACCGGGTAACCCGCCGGGAAACGCTGACCCAGGCCGGAGCTGACCAGCAGGTCGCCTTCCTTGATGTCAGCGGTGTCAGCCACGTGGCGCAACTCCAGGCGCTCCGGGTTACCGGTGCCGCTGGCAATCGCGCGCAGGCCGTTGCGGTTCACCTGCACCGGAATGCTGTGGGTGGTGTCCGTCAGCAGCAAGACCCGCGAGGTGTAGGGCATCAGCTCAACCACCTGGCCCATCAGGCCACGGGCGTCGAGCACCGGCTGGCCCAGGACCACACCGTCGCGCTCACCCTTGTTGATGATGATGCGATGGGTGAAGGGGTTGGGGTCCATGCCGATCAACTCGGCCACTTCGACCTTTTCATTGACCAGCGCAGAAGAATTGAGCAACTCGCGCAGCCGAACGTTCTGCTCGGTGAGGGCCGCGAGCTTTTGCATGCGCCCCTGCAACAGCAGGTTTTCGGTCTTGAGTTTTTCGTTTTCGGCGACCAGTTCGGTGCGGCTGCCAAATTGGCTGGCCACGCCCTGGTACAGACGTTGCGGCAGGTCGGTGATCCAGTAAGTCTGCATCAACACCAGCGACATCTGGCTGCGCACGGGCTTGAGCAGTGCAAAGCGGGCATCGACCACCATCAGCGCGACCGAAAGCACGACCAGCACCAACAGGCGCACGCCCAATGAGGGGCCTTTGGCGAAAAGCGGTTTAATAAGCCGCTCCTCCCAGGCAAATGTTCTCTTTATTCATACGGCATCTAACCGGCCTGGATGCAGATTGAAGAAGATAAACGCCAACAGGCAGCACTGCAAAGTGCTGCCTGCGGGCGAAACATGGGCTAACCAGCAATGACTTATTCGCTGGAGAGCAGGTCCATGGTGTGTTTATCCATCATTTCCAGTGCACGACCACCGCCACGGGCAACGCAGGTCAGCGGGTCTTCGGCAACGATCACCGGCAGGCCAGTCTCTTGGGCCAGCAGCTTGTCGAGGTCGCGCAGCAAGGCGCCACCACCGGTCAGCACCAGGCCACGCTCGGCGATGTCGGAAGCCAGTTCCGGCGGCGATTGCTCCAGGGCGCTTTTCACCGCCTGAACGATGGTAGCCAGGGACTCTTGCAGAGCTTCCAGCACTTCATTGGAGTTCAGGGTGAAGGCACGTGGAACACCTTCGGCCAGGTTGCGACCGCGCACGTCAACTTCGCGCACTTCGCCGCCTGGGTAGGCGGTGCCGATTTCCTGCTTGATGCGCTCAGCGGTGGATTCACCGATCAGGCTGCCGTAGTTACGACGTACATAGGTGATGATCGCTTCGTCGAAGCGGTCGCCGCCGACGCGGACGGATTCGGCATACACCACACCGTTCAGGGAGATCAGGGCGATTTCAGTGGTACCACCACCGATATCCACCACCATCGAACCGCGTGCTTCTTCAACCGGCAGACCGGCACCGATCGCAGCCGCCATTGGCTCTTCGATCAGGAACACTTCACGGGCACCGGCACCAAGGGCCGATTCACGGATGGCACGACGCTCAACCTGGGTGGACTTGCACGGAACGCAGATCAGCACACGAGGGCTGGGCTGCAGGAAACTGTTTTCGTGAACCTTGTTGATGAAGTACTGCAGCATCTTCTCGCAGACGCTGAAGTCGGCGATCACGCCGTCTTTCATCGGACGGATGGCGGCAATATTGCCCGGTGTACGGCCGAGCATGCGCTTGGCCTCGGTGCCGACGGCAACGACACTTTTCTGGTTACCGTGCGTCCGAATAGCCACAACCGATGGCTCATTCAGGACGATACCGCGCTCGCGCACGTAAATAAGGGTGTTGGCAGTGCCCAGGTCAATGGAAAGATCGCTGGAAAACATGCCACGCAGTTTCTTGAACATGGGAAAGGGACCCTAGGCAACGCGTGGGTAAAAAAGTGCGGCAAACTCTAACAACGACAGGGATTTTGGGCAAGGCGCCAATGTGCTAAATTGGCCGACTTTCTGTGCACCTAACCCCACAATCGCGGCCGTAAGACCGTAGAAATGCGGTAGTGTTCCGACAATCTAACACACGGACAGCCTCCGTTCTGTTTTCCACTGGAGATTCCCATGACGCTTGAACGCTCCGACGTGGAAAAAATCGCGCACCTGGCCTCGCTTGGCCTCAATGATGCCGATCTTCCACAGACCACCGCAGCCCTGAACAGCATTCTCGGGCTGGTCGACCAAATGCAGGCCGTGAATACCGACGGTATCGAGCCCCTGGCTCACCCGCTGGAAGCCAGCCAGCGCCTGCGCGCAGACGTCGTGACCGAGAGTAATAATCGCGAGGCCTACCAGTCCATCGCGCCAGCGGTCGAAAACGGCCTGTACCTGGTTCCGAAAGTCATCGACTAAAGGGAAAGAGCCTGCAATGCATCACATGACTCTGGCCGAGATCGCCCGCGGTCTCGCCGACAAAAAGTTTTCTTCCGAAGAGCTGACCAAGACCTTGCTGGCGCGCATCGCCGAGCACGATCCAAAGGTCAACAGCTTCATCAGCCTCACCGAAGAACTGGCCCTGAGCCAGGCCAAGGCCGCCGACGCACGTCGCGCCAACGGTGAAAATGGCGCGCTGCTGGGCGCTCCAATCGCCCACAAAGACCTGTTCTGCACCCAGGGCATTCGCACCAGTTGCGGCTCGAAGATGCTCGACAACTTTAAAGCACCCTACGACGCCACCGTGGTGTCCAAGCTGGCCGCCGCCGGGGCCGTGACCCTGGGCAAGACCAACATGGACGAATTCGCCATGGGTTCGGCCAACGAGTCGAGCTACTACGGCGCGGTGAAAAACCCGTGGAACCTGGAGCACGTGCCCGGCGGTTCGTCCGGCGGTTCTGCGGCCGCGGTTGCCGCGCGCTTCCTGCCCGCGGCTACGGCCACCGACACGGGCGGCTCGATCCGCCAGCCAGCGGCCTTCACCAACCTCACCGGCCTGAAGCCGACCTACGGTCGGGTTTCCCGTTGGGGCATGATCGCCTACGCCTCCAGTCTCGATCAGGGTGGCCCTTTGGCGCGCACCGCCGAAGACTGCGCAATTTTGTTACAAGGCATGGCAGGCTTCGATCAACAGGACTCCACCAGCATCGACGAGCCGGTGCCGGACTACAGTGCCAGCCTGAACACCTCGCTCAAGGGCCTGCGCATCGGCGTGCCGAAGGAATACTTCAGCGCCGGTCTCGACCCGCGCATTGCAGAGCTGGTGCACAACAGCGTCAAGACGCTGGAAAGCCTCGGTGCCGTGATCAAGGAAATCAGCCTGCCGAACAACCAGCACGCGATTCCTGCCTACTACGTGATCGCACCGGCAGAAGCCTCTTCCAACCTGTCGCGGTTCGACGGCGTGCGTTTCGGCTACCGCTGCGAAAACCCGAAAGACCTCACCGACCTTTATAAGCGCTCCCGTGGCGAAGGTTTCGGTGCCGAAGTCCAACGCCGGATCATGGTCGGTGCCTATGCCCTGTCGGCCGGCTACTACGACGCGTACTACCTCAAGGCGCAGAAAATCCGTCGCCTGGTGAAGAACGACTTCATGGCGGCCTTTGAGCAAGTCGACGTGATCCTCGGCCCAACCACGCCGAACCCGGCCTGGAAACTTGGCGCCAAGAACGGCGACCCGGTGGCTGCGTACCTCGAAGACCTGTACACCATCACCGCCAACCTCGCGGGCCTGCCGGGCTTGTCCATGCCAGCAGGTTTCGTCGATGGCCTGCCGGTCGGCGTGCAATTGCTCGCCCCGTATTTCCAGGAAGGCCGCCTGCTCAATGTGGCGCACCAGTACCAGTTGAACACCGACTGGCACACTCGCACCCCTACCGGCTTCTGAGGAGAACACTATGCAATGGGAAGTTGTGATCGGGCTGGAGATTCATACCCAGCTCGCCACCCAATCGAAGATTTTCTCCGGTAGCGCCACCACGTTTGGCTCTGAGCCGAACACCCAGGCCAGCCTGGTCGACCTGGGCATGCCTGGCGTACTGCCAGTGCTGAACCAGGAAGCGGTACGCATGGCGGTGATGTTCGGCCTGGCGATTGACGCCGAGATCGGCCAGCACAACGTGTTCGCGCGCAAGAACTACTTCTACCCGGACCTGCCCAAGGGCTACCAGATCAGCCAGATGGAACTGCCGATCGTCGGCAAGGGCCACCTGGACATCCCGCTGGAAGACGGCACCATCAAGCGCGTCGGCGTGACCCGTGCGCACCTGGAAGAAGATGCCGGCAAGAGCCTGCACGAAGAATTCCCAGGCGCCACCGGTATCGACCTGAACCGTGCCGGTACGCCGCTGCTGGAAATCGTCTCCGAGCCGGACATGCGCAGCGCCAAGGAAGCCGTGGCCTACGTCAAGACCATCCACGCGCTGGTGCGTTACCTGGGCATTTGCGACGGCAACATGGCCGAAGGCTCGCTGCGTTGCGACTGCAACGTGTCGATCCGTCCAAAGGGCCAAGCCGAGTACGGCACTCGCTGCGAGATCAAGAACGTCAACTCGTTCCGCTTCATCGAGAAGGCGATCAACAGTGAGGTGCGTCGCCAGATCGAGCTGATCGAAGACGGCGGCAAGGTCATCCAGCAGACGCGCCTGTACGACCCGAACAAAGACGAAACCCGCGCCATGCGCAGCAAAGAGGAAGCCAACGACTATCGTTACTTCCCCGACCCGGACCTGTTGCCGGTGGTCATCGAGGACTCGTTCCTCAATGACGTGCGCGCCACCCTGCCGGAACTGCCGCAGCAGAAACGCGAGCGCTTCCAGGCGCAGTTCGGCCTGTCGGTCTACGATGCCAGCGTGCTGGCCTCCAGCCGTGAGCAAGCCAACTACTTCGAAAAAGTCGTGAGCATTGCCGGCGACGCCAAACTGGCGGCCAACTGGGTGATGGTTGAGCTGGGCAGCCTGTTGAACAAACAGGGCCTGGAAATCGACGAAGCCCCGGTCACCGCCGAGCAATTGGGCGGCATGCTGTTGCGCATCAAGGACAACACCATCTCCGGCAAGATCGCCAAGACCGTGTTCGAAGCCATGGCCGCAGGCGAAGGCAGCGCGGACGAGATCATCGAGCAGCGTGGCCTCAAGCAAGTCACCGACAGCGGCGCGATTTCGGCCGTATTGGATGAAATGCTCGCGGCCAACGCCGAGCAGGTCGAGCAATACCGTGCGGCAGACGAGGCCAAGCGCGGCAAGATGTTCGGCTTCTTTGTGGGCCAGGCGATGAAAGCCTCCAAGGGCAAGGCCAACCCGCAGCAGGTGAACGAATTGCTGAAAAGCAAGCTCGAAGGCTGACCAGCACACGCGCCCCTTCGGGGGCGCACTTTTTCGGGGACACCTTGCATGAAGCGTCTACTCGGCCTCCTGGCCTTGTTCTCCCTGTTGGCCGGCTGCGCCAGCGGCGTCATCAACCCCAACGGCTACGACGAAACCGGCACCGCCTCCTATTACGGCGCCCGGCACCATGGCAAAAAGACCGCCAGCGGTGAACCCTTCAACCAGAACGCCCTGACCGCCGCCCACCGGCAATTGCCGTTCGGCACCCAGGTCAAGGTCACCAATCTCGACAACGACAAATCCGTGGTTGTCCGCATCAATGATCGCGGCCCGCATACCCGTGGGCGCCTGATCGATCTTTCACGCAAGGCAGCCGAGCAGCTGGGTATGATCAGCAGCGGTACGGCGCGAGTGCGCGTACAAGCGCTAAGCAACTAAACGGAGCCCAGGCCATTTTCGGATTAACCGCCCTCTCGCCCTGGAGCCTGCTGGAATTGGTCAGCGGTCTGGTGCTGCTGATCATCGGCGCCGAAATCCTGGTGCGCGCCGCCGTGCGCCTGGCCGCGAGCCTCAAGGTGCGACCGCTGATCATCGGCCTGACAATGGTCGCCTTCGGCAGCAGCGCGCCGCAGATGACCGTCAGCCTGCAAGCCACCCTGGCCGGCAACACCGATATCGCCGTGGGCAGTGTGATCGGCAGCAGCATCTTCAATATCCTGGTGACCCTGGGCCTGTCGGCGCTGATCATTCCGCTGCGGGTCTCGCGCCAGCTGGTGCGCCTGGATATTCCGGTGATGATCCTGGCCGGGCTGCTGGTGTTCACCCTCGCCGCCAACGAAGAACTCACGCCGCTTGATGGCTTGCTGTTGCTGGTTGCCTTGGTCGCGTACCTCGGCGTACTGCATTACCAGACGCGCCATTCCCGCCGCCCACGCACACTGGACACCGTGGCCCGCGCGCCCTGGCTGAGCAGCGTGTTGCTGATGCTCGGCGGGCTGCTGATCCTGGTGCTGGCCGGCCATTTGTTGTTGGGCGCGGCGGTGGATGTGGCGAGCGACCTGGGCCTGTCGGAACGTGTGATCGGCCTGACTTTGATTGGCGTCGGCACCTCGCTGCCATGCCTGGCGACCTCGCTGATTGCCGCCCTGCGCGGCGAGCGGGACATCGCCGTGGGCAACGTGATTGGCAGCAACCTGTTCAACCTGCTGGGCGTATTGGGCCTGACTGCCCTGCTCGCGCCCTCGCCGCTGTCGGTATCGCCCAATGCCCTGGACTTCGACCTGCCGGTGATGCTCGGCGTGGTGGTGCTGTGCCTGCCGGTGTTCTACACCTGCTACCGGGTGACCCGCGCCGAAGGCCTGGTGCTGCTGGGCCTGTACCTGGCGTACGGGCTGCATGTAATGGCGTTCACCACGGGCATGCCCCTGGCCACCAAGCTTGAAAACCTGATGCTGTATTACGTCCTGCCAGTGCTGGTGGCTTTTCTGTTGTTCAGCACGCTGCGAGCCTGGCGCCGCCAACACAAGAGGGAATCGCAATGACCGATCAGAAAAAGCCCGGGGTTGAGATGCGTCGCCAGGTCATGGGCGATGTGTTCGTCGACCGCGCCCTGGGCAATGCCACCGAGTTCACCCAGCCGCTGCAGGATTTCGTCAACGAGCACGCCTGGGGCAGTGTGTGGAACCGCGAAGGCTTGCCGCTGAAAACCCGCAGCCTGATCACCCTCGCCGCCCTGACCGCGCTCAAGTGCCCGCAGGAGCTCAAAGGCCATGTGCGCGGCGCGCTGAACAATGGCTGTACCGTGGAAGAGATCCGCGAGGCGCTGCTGCATTGCGCGGTGTATGCCGGTGTGCCGGCGGCGATTGATGCGTTCCGCGCGGCGCAGGAAGTGATCGACACCTACCAGAAAGAAGGCTAGATCCAGCCGCCGGCCTGCAACACGAAGATTCCGATATTCGTGGTCACCGCCGCCATCAAGGTGGTGATCACGATAATCGCCGCCGCCAGCTCATGATTACCCTCGGCCGCCCTGGCCATCACAAAACTGGCAGCTGCGGTCGGCGCACCGAAGTACAGGAACAGAATCCCCAGCTCCGGCCCGCGAAAGCCCAGCAACCACGCGCCCAAGGTCGCCGCCACCGGCAGCCAGACCATCTTCATCAAACTCGCGCTCAGCGCCCTATTGCCGCTCTTGCGCAACGCTGCCAGGGACAAGGTGCCGCCAATGCAGATCAGGGCCAACGGCAAGGTGGTATCGGCCAGATACTGCATGGATTTTTCCAACCAGCCAGGCAGGCCAATCTGAAAATAAGCGAACGGCGCCGCCACGATCACGCTGATGATCAACGGGTTGGCCACCACGCTTTTGCAGATGCTCCACGGATCGGACTTGATCACCGGGCTGTACACCGCCAACACGATGGTCGACAGCGTGTTGTAGAACAGGATCACCAGCGCCGCGAGAATCGCACCGAGGGAAATCCCATAGTCGCCGTACATGCTGGCCGCCAGCGCCAAGCCAATCACGCCGTTGTTGCCGCGAAACGCGCCTTGTGTGTAGATGCCCCGGTCTTCACGCGGGCAACGAAAGATCGCCCAGCCCCAGGCCAGGGCGAAGCTGAGCAAGGTCGCAACCGCAAAGTAGATCAGCAGCCCCGGTTTGAGCGCCGAGTGCAGGTCGGCATGCAGGATGCCGAGGAAAAGCAGCGCCGGCATGGTGACGTTGAACACCAGGGACGAGGCCGTGTGGATGAAATTGTCGTTGATCCAGTTGATGCGCTTGAGCAACACCCCCAGGAACAGCATGGCAAACACCGGCGCGGTGATGGTCAGGGTCGTGAGGAAAATTGCCAGCATGCCGGGGAGAACCTTGGTGAGCGTCGTTAGGTGGCTAATGATAAGCCAGTGTAGGCCGCTTCGTCTGGTCTAGCGCTTGTGGCGAGGGAGCTTGCTCCCGCTGGGGCGCGCAGCGGCCCTAAAAACAGGCCTGCTGCGCAGTCCAGCGGGAGCAAGCTCCCTCGCCACAGGTTATTGCGGGTTCAGGTAATCGGCGCAGGGTTGAACAGGGTGATGTCGTTATGCAGCTTGTGATGCTCCGCCCACGTCTGCTTCCTGCCACTGGCTACATCCAGGTAGAAGTGAAACAACTCCCAGCCCAGTTCCTCGATGCTCGCCCGTCCCGTGGCAATACGCCCCGCGTCGATATCGATCAAGTCCGGCCAACGCTGCGCCAGCTCCGTACGCGTCGAGACCTTCACCACCGGCGCCATCGCCAGCCCATACGGCGTACCACGCCCGGTGGTGAACACATGCAGGTTCATCCCCGCCGCCAGTTGCAAGGTGCCGCATACAAAGTCACTGGCTGGCGTGGCGCAAAAAATCAGGCCTTTGCCCTTGAAACGCTCGCCTGGGCCGAGCACGCCGTTGATTGCGCTGCTGCCGGATTTGACGATGGAGCCCAGGGACTTCTCGACAATGTTCGACAACCCGCCCTTCTTGTTGCCGGGCGTAGTGTTGGCGCTGCGATCCGCCTCGCCCTTGGCCAGGTAACGGTCATACCAGTCCATTTCGCGGACCAGTTCCTGGGCAACTTCCTTGTTTTGCGCGCGAGACGTCAGCAGGTAGATGGCATCGCGGACTTCAGTGACTTCGGAAAACATCACCGTCGCGCCGGCCCGCAACAGCAAATCCGAGGCATAGCCCAGCGCCGGGTTGGCGGTGATGCCGGAAAATGCATCACTGCCGCCGCACTGCATGCCCAGGATCAGCTCGGACGCCGGCACGGTTTCCCGGCGGCGCTGGTCGAGTTTCTTCAGGCGCGTCTCGGCCAGTTCCATGATCTGCTCGATCATCTCGGTAAAGCCGTGGCTGGAATCCTGCAGCCGATACAGCCAGGGCTCACTCAGGTCAACCGAGCTGTCGTTGTCGTGCATCACCTGCCCGGCCTGCAATTTCTCGCAACCCAGACTGATGACCAGGGCTTCGCCGCCCAGGTTCGGGTTGCGCGCCAGGTTGCGCACCGTGCGGATCGGAATGTAGGCATCGGTGGCGGTGATCGCCACGCCGCAGCCGTAGCTGTGGGTCAGCGCCACCACGTCGTCGACGTGCGGGTACTTGGGCAGCAATTCATCCTTGATGCGCTTGACCGCATGGTCCAGCACGCCAGTGACGCACTGCACCGTGGTGGTGATCCCCAGGATGTTGCGCGTACCCACCGTGCCATCCGCGTTGCGGTAACCCTCGAAGGTAAACCCTTCCAACGGCGCCTGGGCCTCAGGCACCTCGGTGGACAGTGGCAAGCTGTCCAACGGCGGCGCGGTGGGCATGCGCAGTTGATCCTCCTGCACCCAACTGCCGCGCGGGATCGGTGCCAAGGCGTAACCGATGGTCTGGCCGTAGCGAATAATCTGACCGCCTTCGGGGATGTCTTCCAGGGTCACCTTGTGGCTCTGCGGGATGAAATCCACGGTCACCAGGCCGTCCGGGAACTCGGTCCCGGCCGGAACGCCCTGGTCATTGACCACGATCACCACGTTGTCGCGTTCGTGCAAACGAATCGAGCGCGGCGAGTCGGCATGTTCAATCAACTGCATCACACGGCCCCTCAGGAATGCGCTTCGGTTAGGTTGGTCAACTCTGGCCCTTTGGTAGGCGGCTCTTTGAGGACTACACGTTTGATCGGCCCAACGATGACCAGGTAGCTGAACACCGCCACCAGCGCATTGGCGCCGACGAACACTAGGGCCCATTTGAACGAACCGGTGGTGCTGATGATGTAGCCAATAACGATCGGCGTGGTGATCGACGCTAGGTTACCGAAGGTGTTGAACAGGCCGCCACTGAGGCCGGCGATTTGTTTCGGCGAGGTGTCGGACACCACCGCCCAACCCAGTGCGCCAACGCCTTTACCGAAGAAGGCCAAGGCCATGAAGCCCACCACCATCCATTCGATATCCACATAGTTACAGGCCACGATGCTGCTGGAGATCAGCAGGCCACCAATGATCGGCGCTTTACGGGCGAAGGTCAGGGAATGACCTTTGCGTAGCAGGTAATCGGAAATCACCCCGCCGAGCACGCCACCGATAAACCCGCAGATCGCCGGCAACGAGGCGATGAAGCCGGCCTTGAGGATGGTCATTCCACGGTCCTGCACCAGGTACACCGGGAACCAGGTGAGGAAAAAGTAGGTGATACCGTTGATGCAATACTGGCCCAGGTAAACGCCAAGCATCATGCGGTTGGTCAGCAACTGGCGGATGTAATCCCACTTCGGACCGTCGGTTTTCTTACCCTTGCCTTTGTCCTGGTCCATATCGACCATCGCGCCATTGGCAGCGATGTGATTGAACTCGGCTTCGTTGATCATCGGGTGCTGGCGCGGGCTGTGGATAACTTTCAGCCAGATCCCCGAGAAGACGATGCCGATCACACCCATCACGATAAACACGTGCTGCCAGCCGAAGCGGTAGACGATCCAGCCCATCAACGGCGCGAACAGCACGGTGGCGAAGTATTGCGCCGAGTTGAAGATCGCTGAAGCTGTACCGCGTTCAGCGGTAGGAAACCACGCCGCGACAATACGGGCATTTCCGGGAAACGAAGGCGCTTCGGCCAGGCCAACCATAAAGCGCAGCATAAACAGCGCAACCACGGCGGTGGAGACACCAAACTCACCGACATAGCCTTGCAGCACAGTGAACAGGGACCAAGTGAAGATGCTCAGGGCATAGACTTTCTTGGAACCGAACCGGTCCAGCAGCCAGCCACCGGGAATTTGCCCGGCCACGTAGGCCCAACCGAATGCAGAGAAGATATAACCGAGGGTGACCGCGTCGATACCGAGGTCTTTTTGCAGGCTGGAGCCCGCGATGGCGATGGTGGCCCGGTCGGCGTAGTTGATCGTGGTCACCAGGAACAGCATGAGCAGGATCAAATAGCGGACGTGGGTCGGCTTGGTCGCTTGCATGTAGAAGTACTCCCACTAATTATTTTTTTTGCGGGTAATGGTTTTCTGTTTTCAGTGTCGGACCGGCAGGCATCCGGCCCCACAAGGTGTTGCGCGTTACGAACCGATGTAGCTGGTCTTCACCACGGTGTAGAACTCTTGCGCATAGCGACCTTGCTCGCGCGAACCATAGGATGAGCCCTTACGGCCACCGAACGGAACGTGATAGTCCACACCGGCAGTCGGCAAGTTGACCATCACCATCCCGGCCTGGGAGTGGCGCTTGAAGTGGTTGGCGTACTTGAGCGACGTCGTGGCAATGCCCGCCGACAAACCGAACTCGGTGTCGTTGGCCATGGCCAGCGCCGCTTCGTAGTCCGCCACACGCACAACGTTGGCCACCGGCCCGAAGATCTCTTCACGGCTGATGCGCATGGCCGCTTCACTGTCGGCAAACAGCGTCGGCGCCAGGTAGTAGCCTTCGGTGTCACAGGTGACCAGGCCGCCACCGCTGACCAACCGCGCACCTTCGCTCTGGCCGATGTCGATGTACTTGAGGTCTTGATCCAACTGCGCCTGGGAAACCACGGGGCCGATGTCGGTGCCGCTTTTCAGCGCGTGGCCGACCTTGATCGACTTCATGCGTTCGGCCATGGCCGCGACGAACTGGTCGTGGATACCGGCGGTGACGATCAAGCGGCTGGAAGCGGTGCAACGCTGGCCGGTGGAGTAAAACGCGCTCTGCACCGACAACTCGACGGCCTGCTTGAGGTCGGCGTCGTCGAGGATGATCTGTGGATTCTTGCCGCCCATTTCCAACTGCACTTTGGCCTGACGCGACACGCAGCTGACAGCGATCTGACGACCGACACCCACAGAACCGGTGAAGCTGATGCCATCGACTTTCGGGCTATTGACCAGCACGTCGCCGACCACACGACCGCTGCCCATCACCAGGTTGAACACGCCAGCCGGGAAGCCAGCGCGGGAGATGATTTCGGCCAGGGCCCAGGCGCAGCCCGGTACCAGCTCGGCGGGCTTGATCACCACGCAGTTGCCGTAGGCCAGGGCCGGGGCGATTTTCCAGGCGGGGATGGCAATCGGGAAGTTCCACGGTGTGATCAGGCCAACCACACCCAGGGCTTCACGGGTGACTTCGACGTTGACGCCCGGACGAACCGACGGTACGTAGTCGCCAGACAGGCGCAGGCATTCACCAGCAAAGAACTTGAAGATGTTACCGGCGCGGGTCACTTCACCGATGGCTTCGGGCAGGGTCTTGCCCTCTTCACGGGCCAGCAGGGTGCCGAGTTCTTCGCGGCGGGCGAGGATTTCGCTGCCGACTTTATCCAAAGAATCATGGCGAGCCTGGATCCCGGAAGTGGACCAGGCCGGGAATGCGGCGCGGGCTGCGTCGATGGCGGCGCTAACTTGGGCAACATCCGCCTTCGCGTATTCGCCAATGACATCGGACAACTCCGACGGGTTGAGGTTGACGCAATAGTCGGCACCGGCCACCCATTGGCCATTGATGTAGTTGTCAAAACGTTGGGCTTGGGACACGAATCTTCTCCTGACGCAAAAGGCCGCTGATCTCTCAGCGGCCTTGTAGATGGGTTATTGCGCGCCTTGCTTGTCGATCAGCGCGGCCAGGGCTTCATATTCTTCCGGCAACAGGTCGGTCAGCGGCGTGCGCACCGGGCCTGCGTCGTAGCCGGCGATTTTTGCACCGGCCTTGACGATGCTCACGGCATACCCGGCCTTGCGGTTACGGATGTCCAGGTACGGCAGGAAGAAGTCGTCGATGATCTTGGAAACGGTGGCGTGATCGTCCTTGGCAATCGCGTGGTAGAAGTCCATCGCGGTTTTCGGGATGAAGTTGAACACCGCCGAGGAGTACACCGGCACCCCCAGGGCCTTGTAGGCAGCGGCGTAAACCTCTGCCGTCGGCAGGCCGCCGAGGTAGCTGAAACGATCACCGAGGCGGCGACGGATCGACACCATCAACTCGATATCACCCAGGCCATCCTTGTAGCCGATCAGGTTCGGGCAGCGCTCGGCCAGGCGTTCCAGCAGCGGCGCGGTCAGGCGGCAGACGTTGCGGTTGTAGACCACCACACCGATCTTGACCGATTTGCACACGGCTTCAACGTGGGCGGCAACGCCGTCCTGGCTGGCTTCGGTGAGGTAGTGCGGCAGCAGCAGCAGGCCTTTGGCGCCGAGGCGCTCGGCTTCCTGGGCGTATTCGATGGCTTGGCGGGTCGAACCGCCGACACCGGCCAGGATCGGCACGCTGGTGGCGCAGGTATCCACGGCGGTTTTCACCACTTGGGAATATTCGCTGGCGGCGAGGGAGAAAAACTCACCGGTGCCGCCGGCCGCGAACAAGGCGGTGGCGCCGTACGGGGCCAGCCATTCCAGGCGCTTGATGTAACCCGCCTGGTGGAAGTCACCCTGGGCGTTGAAATCGGTCACCGGGAAAGACAGCAGACCGTGGGAAAGGATGGACTTCAGTTCTTGTGGATTCATTATTCGAACACCCTGGGCGAAGACTTTCTGTCGAAAGGTTGTTGTTGGTTTTGGTGATGTCGTACGTCATCGTACAACTATAAAAAGATTCGTCAACTGCAATTCATCAGACTTCATTGTGGGCGCTGTGGATGCACGCCTTCTTGACGTAGGAATTTTTTCCTCTATGCTCAACTTAACTGTATATGCATACAGTTATTACGGAAGATTCCTACGACATAGCAAGGAGCTAACATGTCAGGTCTTGAACTCGCGGCACCCGAGAAAAACCCACCGACTCTGCGCTTCGAAGGCGGTGAACACACCGCCATCGGCGATGAGACCCTGTTGCGCTTCGCCAAGGACGCCCCGGCGATTCCCGCGCATCAAATCGAGCTGCACCTGCCCAACGGGCTGGCGCTGACCTATGGCCAGGTGATCGCCTTGGGCGGCGACTTCTATGGCATCCCCGGCCAACCAATCAGCGATGGCGCCTCCCCTGCCGACCGCGTGCAACGCTTTACCGCCGCCTTCAACAGCCTGGCAGTACTGCCCGCCTCGCGGGAAGAAGCGCACAAAATCCTCGCGGTGATGCAAAAGGAGATCACTGCGGTCAAGCAGGCGATCAAGGATGGCAAACAAGCCCATGAAGCCTACGACGCCTTGGGTGATACGTTGTCCGAGGAATGGAATCGCATCACCGGCGGTGGCAGCGCAGTTTCGGCGCTGATTCCGTTGGGACGTTACCTGAAACTGGCAGCGGACAATGCCGACCACTTTGGCGAATGGGCGCTGTCGGCCTATCTGGCGGGGCATACGGCAGCGCTGCAACAAGCCGTCGTGGCTCACCAGACCGGCACCGACCAAGCGCTGGAACTGGCGTACGCCATGAACAGTTTTGCTGATCACTTTTTGACCGATCTGTTCTCGGCCGGCCATCTGCGTGTACCGCGTAAACAACTGGCAGCGGTGGTGACACCGGGTGAGCTGGGCTCGCTGATCAGCCGCTTCATGCATGACGAAGACAGCAAGTTCGGGCTCAAGGTGCGCAATGCCCTGGGCGATCAGTGGCACGCCTATGGGGACAAGCGCTACTTCGACGCGATTGATGCGGACAATCGGGTGCAGGTCAAACGTGCCGTGCAGGCTTCGGCGGATGAAATTTTCGAAACTTTCATCAGCGGTATCGCGCCCTCCCCGGCCAATTTCAAGGCGCCGTTATATGTGCCGGACCTGAATGCGGCGCAGAACCCGGCGAATAATTTTTCGCCGCTGTTCAAGACGGAGGGAGACAAGGTGCTGCGCCGCAAGGATGTGAATGACCTGAACGACAAGCACTGGACGAATGATTGGTGGGGGTGGAGTACGTATTTGTTGTTGAAGGACTACAAGCCGAATAACCCGCAATTTTGAGGTGACCATAACCCCATGCGTGCAATCGCACGCATGGGGCCGTTCGTCGCTACTGTTAATTCTGACAGTATCACCTCATTCGAAGTCCCAATAACGTACTTCGGACTTCCCGAGAAGATCTGAGAACGAGTGAAAAAAAGCGGTTTGCAAGGGAAGCACACTACTCTTTCAATGTTTGAGGTGAACCATGGCTAACAAACCGACAGTCAAACTTAACCAAAAAGGTAAAAAACCACGCACCGTAGTTTTTGACCCCCTGATTGGTGACGAAATTATTGACCCCGTAGCAGGCTTATTTATAGTCACACGAAGAATTTGGGATGAGGCAAATGATGAACTTACAATCGTTACCGAGCCTTCTCCGAACCCACCCGTTTGAATAAAGACTCATATTACCCCCGCTGCGCCTGCGCCTCTTCATGGGCATGGCGCAGCCGCTCCCGACTATTGGTCAGATGCAACCGCATCGCCGCCCGCGCCGCGTCCGAATCCTGACGTGCAATCGCTTCGTAAATCTCTTCATGCTCACGACTCAAGCGCCCCATGTAGTGCTGCTGGTCATCATGGGCCAGGCGCGCCGAATTCAGGCGGGTGCGCGGAATGATGCTGGTGCCCAGGTGCGTCATGATATCGGTGAAGTAGCGGTTGCCGGTGGACAGCGCAATTTCCAGGTGGAATGCAAAGTCGGAGGCCACCGCATCGCCGGCGTGGGCCGCGCTTTCATTCAGGGCATCGAGCGCTGCACGCATGGCGGCCAGTTGTTCGTCGCTGCGGCGTAACGCGGCCAGGCCTGCGGATTCGACTTCCAGGCTGATCCGCAGCTCCAGGATCGCCAGCACATCACGCAGGGTCACCACGGTGGCCGGGTCGATGCGGAAACCGCTCGGGCTCGGCGTATCCAGCACAAAGGTGCCGATACCATGACGGGTCTCGACCTGCCCTGCCGCCTGCAAGCGTGAAATGGCTTCACGCACCACCGTGCGACTGACCCCATGGGCTTCCATGATCGCCGACTCGGTGGGCAACTTGTCGCCCCGCTTGAGTTGGCCGTCGCGGATCTGCTCGGACAACACCGTGACCAATTCCTGGGCAAGGCTGCGGCGCTTGCGGGGAAGACGAGGGGCGGTGTTGGCGTTTTCCATGATGGATCATCTTTCTCGGTGAGCTTGAGCACGCATCATAGCCCATGGTGGTTGTACGATCACCGTCCAGGCGCGACTTTCATCCTTATCCTTCGCGCAAAAAAATACCCCGACACAGGTCGAGGCATTTTCTCAGCGCATCCCGAGAGGGACGCGCGTTATTTCACCACTTTCAGGCTCGGCCGGCCGCTGGGGCGCGGTGGCTCGGAATCCGGTGGCGGCAGGTCATCGCCATCTTCGTTTTCGATCGTTTCGTCATCCTCGAAAGGCGACTCCAGATCGAACACCATGCCTTGGCCGTTCTCCCGGGCATAGATGCCGAGGATGGCGCCAATCGGCACGAACAGCGTATGCGGCACGCCGCCGAAACGCCCTTCGAAGCTCACGGCTTCGTTGTCCATGTGCAGGTGGCGCACGGCACTCGGCGATACGTTCAACACAATCTGCCCATCACTGGCAAAACCTTCCGGCACCTGAACCGCAGGAAATTCGGAATTGACCAGCATGTGCGGGGTGCAATCGTTGTCCACAATCCACTCATAGAGCGCGCGGACCAAGTAGGGTCGACTGGAGTTCATCAGCGGCTCCTTAAGCCTTAGCGCATATCGCGTTCGACACCAGACAGACTCGCCTGGAAAGCCTCACGCGCAAACTGGCGCTCCATGTAATCAAGCAGCGGCTTGGCAGGCCGCGGCAGTTCAATACCGAGAATCGGCAAACGCCAGAGTATCGGTAATAGGCAGCAATCCACCAAGCTTTGTTCCTCACTGAGGAAAAAAGGCTTATCGGCGAACAACGGCGAAACGCCGGTCAGGCTCTCGCGCAATTCCTTACGCGCCTGTACCCGAACGGCTTCTTTTGTACGCGAATCCAGAATCACATCCACCAGCCCGCACCAGTCACGCTGGATCCGATGGATCAGCAGGCGGCTGTTGGCACGCGCCACCGGGTACACCGGCAGCAAAGGCGGATGCGGGTAACGCTCATCCAGGTATTCCATCACCACGGTCGACTCCCACAACGCCAGGTCACGATCGACCAGGGTGGGCAAGCTGCCGTAAGGGTTCACTTCGATCAGTTTCGGTGGGTGACGACCCGCCTCCACACTGATGATCTCGGCGCTGACACCCTTCTCTGCGAGCACGATGCGCACTCGGTGGGAATAGTGGTCGGCGGGGTCGGAGTAACAGGCCAACCGATTGGTCACGCCCATGGCGGTCCTCCTCGCTTGTTGAAATTATCGAAAGCTCAAAAACGAGCGCGCCCAGAGAGCATCTCTGTAACAACCGGTTAAACCAGGTCGCTACGTATTCAGAGATGCCGCTGGGCGCGCAAGATTAACAGCAATTGCTTACGGTTGGATCAATGCACATCCTTCCAGTATTCGCGTTTGAGCAGGTAGGCGAACACGAAGAAGAACGCCAGGTACAGCAGCACATAGGTACCAATGCGCTGATGCTCCAGTTTGACCGGGTTGGCCGAGTAGGCCAGGAAGGTCACGAGGTTCTTGACCTTCTCGTCGAACTGCTCGTCTGTCAACGAACCTGGGGTTTCTATCTTCAGTTGATCGCACGCTTCATGAGTCAACGGCGTGCCGGTCAACGGATCGTATTGCTTCTTGCCGTCTTCAACGACCTGAATCTGCTTGCATCCTACCACTTGCTTGCCTTGCAGGCCGACCAGAACGTTAGGCATGCCGACGTTCGGGAACACACGGTTGTTCACGCCATACGGACGCGCCGGGTCTTCGTAGAAGGATTTCAGGTAACCATAGAGCCAGTCGGTGCCGCGTACACGGGCGACCAAGGTCAAGTCTGGCGGTGCGGCGCCGAACCAGGTCTTGGCGTCTGCAGGCTTCATGCCGATGGTCATGTGGTCGCCGATCTTGGCGCCGGTGAACACCAGTTTTTCCAGCATCATTTCATGGGGGATGCCGAGGTCATCGGCCACCCGCTCGTAACGCTGGAACTTGGCGCTGTGGCAGCCCATGCAGTAGTTGGCGAAGGTGCGTGCGCCGTCCTGCATGGCAGCCTTGTCCGACACGTCGATATCGACTTTTTCCAGTTCCGGTCCGCCGTGCTCGGCAGCGAAGGACAGTAGCGGCAAGGCCGCAAGCATCAATGCAACGAATAACTTTTTCATCAGCCAGTCACCCTTTCCGGAACCGGTTTGGTCTTCTCGAGCCGGGTGTAGAACGGCATCAGAATGAAGTAGGCGAAGTACAGGAAGGTGCAGACCTGCGACAGCAACGTACGCTCAGGAGTCGGCGCCAATACGCCCAGCACACCCAGGATCACGAAGGAGATGCAGAACACCCACAGCCAGATCTTGCTCAGCCAACCCTTGTATCGCATGGACTTGACCGGGCTTCGGTCGAGCCAAGGCAACACGAACAGCACCGCGATAGCCGCACCCATGGCGATCACGCCCATGAGCTTGTCGGGGATCGCCCGCAAGATCGCGTAGAACGGCGTGAAGTACCAGACTGGGGCAATGTGCTCAGGTGTCTTGAAGGCGTTGGCCTGTTCGAAGTTAGGCTTCTCCAGGAAATACCCGCCCATCTCCGGGAAAAAGAACACGATCGAGCAGAACACGAACAGGAACACCACCACGCCGACAATGTCTTTCACGGTGTAGTAAGGGTGGAACGGAATGCCATCCAGCGGGATGCCGTTTTCGTCCTTGTGCTTCTTGATGTCCACGCCATCCGGGTTGTTGGAACCCACTTCGTGCAGCGCCAGGATGTGCAGTACCACCAAGCCCAGGATCACGATCGGCAAGGCCACCACGTGCAGGGCGAAGAAGCGGTTCAGGGTGATGCCCGAGATCAGGTAGTCACCACGGATCCACTGCGTCAGGTCGTTGCCGATCACCGGAATCGCACCGAACAGCGAGATGATCACCTGGGCGCCCCAGTACGACATCTGGCCCCACGGCAGCAGGTAACCCATGAAGGCTTCGGCCATCAACGCCAGGTAGATCAGCATGCCGAACACCCACACCAGCTCGCGGGGCTTCTGGTACGAGCCGTAGAGCAGGCCACGGAACATGTGCAGGTAGACGACGATAAAGAACGCTGACGCGCCGGTAGAGTGCAGCAGGCGCAGGATCGAGCCGTACTCGACGTCACGCATGATGTACTCGACGGAGGCGAATGCCTCTTCCGCCGACGGGGTGTAGCTCATGGTCAGCCACACACCGGTGACGATCTGGTTGACCAGCACCAGCAATGCCAGGGAGCCAAAGAAGTAGAAGAAGTTGAAGTTTTTTGGCGCGTAATATTTGCTGAGATGGTCTTCCCACATTTTAGTGGCGGGGAAGCGCGCATCCACCCAATCCATGAACTTGCTCATCACGCGTTCTCCTTATCGAGGCCAATGACAATGATGTCGTCAGATTCGTAGTTGTGCGGAGGAACCGGCAGGTTCAACGGAGCAGGCTGGGACTTGTAGACGCGGCCAGCAAGGTCGTAGTGGGAGCCGTGGCAGGGGCAGAAATAACCGCCGACCCAATCCTTGCCCAAATCGACAGGGGCCACTTCCGGGCGGAAGGTAGGCGAGCAACCCAAGTGGGTACAGAGACCGACCAGCAGCAGGATCTCTGGCTTGATCGAACGCACTTCGTTCTTGGCGTAGGCGGGTTGGTCGGACTTCTCGGATTTGGGGTCAGACAACTGGCCTTCGATCTTTTTGAGATTCCCAAGGATTTCCTCAGTACGACGAACAATGAAGACCGGCTGGCCGCGCCATTCAGCAATCATCTGCTGCCCTGGCTCGATCTTGCTGATATTCACCTTCACCGGTGCACCTGCGGCTTTCGCCTTGGCACTGGGAAACCATGACCCCACGAACGGGACCGCAGCCCCCACCGCTCCTGCAGCACCCACCACGGATGTGGCTGCTACCAAGAAGCGACGCCGGCCTGCATTCACGCCGTCATTGCTCATTCAGTCCTCTCCCATCAGCTTTTTGGCCTGTTAAATCAGGCGTCTACTAAGTGTTGAATCTTTACTTATAAAAATTTTGCCGAATGGTAATGAAAAGCCCCACGTCTGACAAGGGAATTGCCGGGAGCTCAGCCTCCAGGCCTTGTAGTATAGGGGGTCTACGGATGTGGCAAGTTGTCACGGCGATTTTTATGCATAAATCGCAGGCAATAAAAAACGCCCAGCTCCGTGAGGAGGCTGGGCGTTTTTGTGGAACGTAAAGCGAATTAACGCTTCGAGTACTGCGGACGCTTACGCGCTTTACGCAGACCGACTTTCTTACGTTCAACTTCACGAGCATCGCGAGTCACGAAGCCAGCTTTGCGCAGAGCGCCACGCAGGGTTTCGTCGTACTGCATCAGAGCGCGAGTGATACCGTGGCGGATTGCGCCAGCTTGACCACTTACACCGCCACCGATAACGGTGACGTAGATGTCGAACTTTTCAACGGTCTCGGTCAGTTCCAGCGGCTGACGAACTACCATGCGGGCAGTTTCGCGGCCGAAGAAGTTGTCCAGGGAGCGGTTGTTAATCGAGATGTTACCAGTACCCGGACGCAGGAAAACGCGAGCGGTTGCGGTTTTGCGACGGCCAGTGCCGTAATTTTGAGTCGCCGACATAATGAACTATTCCGTTAAAACTTCAGTTCTTGGGGCTGCTGAGCAGCATGAGGGTGTACAGCGCCCGCATAGACTTTCAGCTTGCGAAACATATCGCGACCCAGTGGGCCCTTAGGCAGCATGCCTTTGACCGCGATTTCGATCGGGGCTTCAGGCTTCTTGGCAATCAGGCCTTCGAAGTTGGAAGACTTGATACCGCCTGGGAAACCGGAGTGACGGTAGTACATTTTGTCGCTTGCTTTGTTGCCGGTTACACGAACCTGCTCAGCGTTGATGATGACAATGTAGTCACCAGTGTCAACGTGAGGGGTGTACTCAGGCTTGTGCTTGCCACGCAGACGGCTGGCGACTTCAGTGGCCAGACGACCCAGGGTCTGACCAGCGGCGTCGACGACAAACCAGTCGCGCTGAACTGTTTCCGGTTTTGCAGTAAAAGTTGTCATTCTTTAATAGCCTCAGGGGCCGCCCTGTAAATTAGACGGCGGATCTTACTGAATAGTGCGTACTTTGACAAGTCAAAGGCAGCCGGATACAGACGCTATCGGGGGCTCGGGTCGGCGCGTCCGTTCAACGGCAAGATTCTTCGGCAGGCGGCGCATCACTTCCACTGCAGAAAGAGGTGGGCAATTATGCAGATTGCGAAAAAAAATTCAACCTGCTTTTATGATTGTTTTCCCTGAAGGAGTACCCGATGGATTATCGACAGCTGGGCCGTACGGATCTGAACGTGAGCGCGATAGCCTTGGGCACCATGACCTGGGGCGAGCAGAACAGCGAGGCAGAGGCCTTCGCGCAGATCGAGCGGGCCAAGGGCGCGGGGATCAACTTCCTCGACACGGCCGAAATGTACCCGGTGCCGCCCAAGGCCGACACCTATGCCACCACCGAACGCTACATCGGCAATTACTTCAAAAGCCGTGGCGACCGTGCCGACTGGATCCTGGCCAGCAAGATCGCCGGCCCCGGTAACACCATCGACTACATTCGCGATGGCCACCTGCGCCACAACCGCAAGCACATCGTCGAGGCCCTGGATGCCAGCCTCAAACGCCTGCAGACCGACTGGATCGACCTCTACCAACTGCACTGGCCGGAGCGCAGCACCAACTTCTTCGGCCAACTGAGCTACAAGCACAAGGACGAAGACGACCTCACCCCACTGGAAGAAACCCTCGAAGCGCTGGACGAGCAAGTGAAAGCCGGCAAGATCCGCCACATCGGCCTGTCCAACGAAACCCCGTGGGGCACCATGAAATTCCTGGCCCTGGCCGAAGCCCGTGGCTGGACCCGCGCGGTGTCGATCCAGAACCCCTACAACCTGCTCAACCGCAGCTTTGAGGTGGGCCTGGCGGAAGTTGCGATTCGCGAGCAATGCGGCCTGCTGGCCTACTCGCCACTGGCGTTTGGCATGCTCAGCGGCAAGTACGAGAACGGCGCACGCCCGGCCAAGGCGCGCCTGACCGAGTACAGCCGCTTCAGCCGCTACTTCAACCCGCAGTCGGAAGCGGCGTGCAGCCGTTATGTGGCATTGGCACGGGAGCACGGCCTGGACCCGGCGCAGATGGCGTTGGCGTTTGTGACGCAGCAGCCGTTTGTGACCAGCAATATCATTGGTGCCACGTCGCTGGAGCAACTGGATAGCAACATTGCCAGTGCAGACCTGAAGCTCTCGAAAGAGGTGCTGGAAGGGATTGAGGCGATCCAGAAGGATCACCCAAATCCTGCGCCTTGATTGATCTGTAGACCGCTTTCGCAGGCAAGCCAGCTCCCACATTTCGATGTGTGAACACCGTCAAATGTGGGAGCTGACTTGCCTGCGATGGCGCCCTCAAAAGCACCACATGATCAAAGCGCCCGCGCAATAATCTCCTTCATGATCTCATTGGTCCCCGCATAAATCCGCTGCACCCGCGCATCCGCCCACGCCCGTGCAATCGGGTACTCCCACATAAAGCCGTAACCGCCGTGCAACTGCACGCACTCATCGAGCACCTTGCATTGCAGGTCCGTGGCCCAGTACTTGGCCATCGCCGCCGTAGGCACATCCAGCTTGCCTTCCAGGTGCAACGCCATGCACTGGTCGACAAATACCCGACCGATCTGAATCTCGGTGGCCATCTCCGCCAGCTTGAAGCGCGTGTTCTGGAAGTCGGCAATCGCCTTGCCGAACGCCTTGCGTTCGCGGGTGTATTCCAGGGTCCATTCCAGCGCCGCCTCGGCGGATGACAGCGCGCCAATGGCTACCGTCAGTCGCTCCTGAGGCAGCTCCTGCATCAAATACGCGAAGCCCGCCCCCGCTTGTCCCAACAGGTTTTCCTTGGGCACCCGCACATCCTGGAAGAACAGCTCCGACGTGTCCTGGGCCTTCATACCGACCTTCTCCAGGCGCTTGCCCTTGTCAAAGCCAGGCGTGTCGGCCTCCACCAGAAACAGGCTGGTGCCCTTGGCGCCGGCCTTGGGATCGGTCTTGGCGACGACAATCACCAGCTCGGCCAGATAACCGTTGGTGATAAAAGTCTTGGAGCCGTTGATCACGTACTCATCACCGTCCAGCACAGCGCTGGTCTTGACCCCTTGCAGGTCGGAGCCGGCGCCCGGTTCGGTCATGGCAATGGCCGTGACCATCTCGCCAGAAATCAGCTTGGGCAGGTATTTGTGCTTCAGCGTCTCACTGCCGTAATGCAGGATATATGGCGCAACAATATCCGAATGCAGGGAAAAACCGATGCCGGTCAGCCCCAGCCGGCTGATCTCTTCGATCACCACCGCGCTGTACAAAAAGTCCGCGCCCAGCCCGCCATATTCTTCCGGCAGGTGGGAACACAGCATCCCCGCCTCCCCCGCCTTGCTCCACAAATCACGGTCGATGTAGCCCTGTTTCTCCCATTGCCCATGGAACGGCGCGGCGTCTTTTTCGAGGAAGGTGCGCACGCTCTCGCGGAAGAGTTCGTGTTCCGGGCTGAACAAGGTTCTGGGAATCATGGGTCACCTGCGTGGATTGTCGGACAAGGACGAGCCCACAGAGCCTATGCCGCGAAGGCAGCACGGGACACTGGACACATGCGACAAAAAATAAGACGATCCAGCCGTCTGGTGACCACTTTCCCCTATAAGAATAAATGAAATTATGTCTAACCAAATCTCCACGCCCCTGCGGCGCGTCAGCATTTTGGCCATTGATCGGGTATTCGCTTCAACCCTCATGCAAGCCAAGGATTTCTTCCACCTCGCCAGCCTGCGTTACGGCAAGCAACTGGGCCAGGGCCTGACCCCAGCGTTTGAAACACGCCTGGTCAGCCCCGATGGACAATCGGTACGCAGCTTCAGTGATGTGATCATGCCGGTGGACGGCGGCCTGGAAGACGCCGACATCATCGTGCTACCGGCCTTCTGGGATGACTTCGATGCCCTGTGCACCCGCTACCCGCAAGTGCTGCCCTGGTTGCGTGAGCAACATGCACGCGGCGCCGTGTTGTGCGGCGAAGCCACCGGGGTGTTCTGGCTGGCCGAAGCCGGCTTGCTCGATGGCAAGGAAGCGACCACCTACTGGCGTTTCTTCAATGCCTTCAGCGAACGCTTCCCCAAGGTTCAGCTCAACCAGGACAAGCACCTCACTGACGCCGATAACCTGTATTGCGCCGGCGGCACCACTTCGGCATGCGACCTCTATATCTACCTGATCGAACGCTTCTGCGGCGCCAACATCGCCCAGGCCGTGGCCCGCGATATCCTCTACGAAGTGCAGCGCAGCTATTCACCGGGACGCATCGGGTTTGGCGGACAGAAGCTGCACCAGGATGTGATCATCCTGCAGATCCAGCATTGGCTGGAGGAACACTTCGCCGACAAATTCCGCTTCGAAGACGTGGCCCGGGAACACGGCATGAGCATCCGCAACTTCATGCGCCGCTTCCAGACCGCTACCGGTGACAAACCGCTGCATTACTTGCAACGGCTGCGTATCGAGACGGCCAAGGGACTGCTCTCGGGCAGCCGCAAGAGCATCAAGACCATCAGTTATGAGGTGGGGTATGACGATGCGAGTTTCTTTGCGCGGTTGTTCCGGCAGCACACGGAACTGTCGCCGAACCAGTATCGGCAGCAGTTTCAGCAGGCCGCATAGATAAGGTTGAACGCGGTAAAAAATGTGGGAGCGGGCTTGCTCGCGAATGCGGTGGATCAGTCAACACTTCAAGTGACTGACACTCCGCATTCGCGAGCAAGCCCGCTCCCACATTTGATCTACATCGTTCTTACGGCTTGTGCCCACGTGACAGGAACTCATGCGACTGCATTTCCAGCAAGCGGCTCAGCGTGCGCTGGAATTCGAAGTTCAAGCGCCCGCCGGTGTACAGGTCCTTCAACTCAACCTCAGCCGAGATGATCAGCTTCACGTTACGGTCGTAGAACTCGTCGACCATGTTGATGAAACGTCGCGCGATGTCGTCGGTGGTGACGCTCATCTGCTCCACACCGCTGAGGATCACGGCGTGGAAGATCTTGCCCAGTTCGATGTAGTCGTTCTGGCTACGCGGGCCGTCGCACAGCTGGCGGAACTCGAACCAGGCCACGTCATCGCAGGTACGCAGCGCGATGATTTCGCGGTTCTCGATCATCAGCTTGTCGTTTTCCACCGCCTGGGTGCATTCCGGCGTGAGGGCGCGGAAGCTTTTTTTCAGGCTTTCGTGGGCCGCTTCGTTCAGCGGGAAGTGGAACAGCTCCGCTTGCTCCAGGTGACGCAGGCGGTAGTCGACGCCGCTGTCGACGTTGACGATTTCGGTGTTCTGCTTGATCAGCGCAATGGCTGGCAGGAAGCGTGCGCGTTGCAGGCCGTCCTTGTACAAGCCGTCGGGCACGATGTTCGAGGTGGCCACCAGGGTCACGCCGTTCTTGAACAGTTCTTCCATCAGGGTGCCGAGGATCATGGCGTCGGTGATGTCGGAGACAAAGAACTCATCGAAGCAGATCACCCGCGCTTCTTCGGAGAAACGCTTGGCGATGATGGTCAGCGGGTTTTTCTCGCCCGGCAGGGTCTTCATCTCTTCGTGCACGCGCTTCATGAAGCGGTGGAAGTGCGTGCGCACCTTTTCCTTGAACGGCAGCGCTTCGAAGAAGGTGTCGACCAGGTAAGTCTTGCCCCGGCCTACGCCGCCCCAGAAGTACAGGCCTTTGACCGGCGTGTAGTCTTTCTTGCCAAACAGCTTGCTGAACATTCCCGGCTTGTTCTGCGAGGCCGCGATCAGGTCGTCGTACAGGCGCTGCAAATGACGCACCGCATTTTCCTGGGCCGCGTCATGGAAGAATTCAGGGCGTTTCAGATCAGCTTGATATCGTTCTAGGGGCGTCATAATTTCGTTAGCAAGGCAACAAAAACGGGCCGTCACTGTAACGACGGCCCCGGATAATGGCAATCAACCCTTGGTCGGGTTAATCCTCGATGGGGGTCAACGCAACGCGCAAGGCTTGGATGGCCGCATTGCGCGACACTTCGTCGGCGAACTCGGCACTGTCGGCCACCACGGCACCGTCCAGCCATACGCTGAAGCCTAGGGCCTCAGGGCGTACGTCCAGCGCGTCGCCGCTTTGCAGTTGCTTGGTCACCGCGCCTGCCGCCTTGCCGTCGGCAAAATTGCGCGACAACAGCAGTTGCTCGCCATCGGCCGCCAACAGGCGGAAGCGGAAGCTGCCGTCGTCCTCGCGAAAGCTCACGAAGCGCGCGGCTTTGGCGGTTTTCTTCTTGGCGGCGACCGGCGCCGCAGCCTGGTTGACGAACGAACGCAGACCCACGGCTTCACGCAGCTCAGCCAGGAACGGTGCAGCCACGGCGCGCGCTTTCTTGGCGCCGATCAGCAGCAGGTCTTCCATGTCCGAAGGACGCGACATCAACTGGTGATAGCGTTCGCGGGCTTCGCCCAGTTGGCCATCCAGCAGTTGGAACAGACGGTTCTTCGCCTCGCCCCAGCCCAGCCCTTGCAACAGGTCGGCGCGGAACTCTTCTTCCTGGGCCTTGCTGGCAAATGCCTGGTACAGGGTAAACAGGTGCGAATTATCCGGGTCCTTGGCTTCGCCCGGCGCGCGGGAATCAGTGACGATCCGCGAGATCGCGTCCTTCATGTCCTTGGCGCTGGTGAACAATGGGATGGTGTTGTCGTAGCTCTTGGACATCTTGCGGCCATCCAAGCCCGGCAAGGTGGCGACGCTTTCTTCGATCAGCGCCTCGGGCATGGTGAAGAATTCTTTACCGTTGCCGAACAGGTGGTTGAAGCGCTGGCCGATATCACGGGCCATTTCCACGTGCTGGATCTGGTCGCGACCGACCGGCACCTTGTGCGCGTTGAACATCAGGATGTCCGCCGCCATCAGCACCGGGTAGCTGTAGAGGCCCATGCTGATGCCCGCATCCGGGTCTTCGCCGGCTTCCACGTTCTTGTCCACCGAGGCCTTGTACGCATGGGCACGGTTGAGCAGGCCCTTGGCGGCCACGCAGGTGAGCAGCCAGGTCAGCTCGGGGATTTCCGGGATGTCGGACTGGCGGTAGAAGGTCACCCGGTTCACATCCAGGCCACCGGCCAGCCAGGTCGCGGCGATTTCCATGCGCGAGCGCTGGATGCGCTGCGGGTCATCGCACTTGATCAGGGCATGGTAGTCGGCCAGGAAGTAGAAGGAGTCGGCATTGGCGTCCTGGCTCGCGAGGATCGCCGGGCGGATCGCACCGGCGTAGTTGCCCAGGTGCGGCGTGCCGGTGGTGGTGATGCCGGTGAGGATACGGGTACGAGTCGTCATGGGTAATCGCTTATCAGACTGCTATCAATTCGAGAGTCGCGGCAGCACCAGATCCTTCAGATCGGTGAGCTTGCCGTGAAAAAAGTGTCCGCATTCTGCCACTTTCAGCAGCTCATGGGGGCGATTCAGGGCGGCAGACCAGTCGTAGACGGTCTGTGGGTCGACCACTTCGTCGGTTTCCGGCTGGATCAGGGTCAATGGGCAACCCTGTGGCAGCGCATCGGTATCGCGCAGGCGCATCACCGCTGCGGCAACCATGAACAAATGTGACAGCTTTTCACCCTTGGCTTCCAGGCGACCGCCGAGGCTGGCGGCCACGTAGCCACCGAAGGAAAAGCCGAGCAAGGTGATCGGCAGGTCCGGGTGTTTTTCCCGCAGCCAGGTGGCGGCCGCTTCGGCGTCATCCACTTCACCGGTGCTCATGTCGTGGGTGCCGGCACTGGCGCCGACGCCACGGTAATTGAAACGCAAGGTAATCAAACCGGCATCGCGGGCGGTGCGTTGCAGGGTCGATACGACTTTATTGAGCATGGTCCCACCCTGCACCGGGTTGGGGTGGCAGATCAGCGCCAGGCCACGTGGCTCGGGGTGATCCAGGTACAGGGCTTCCAATTGGCCTACCGGGCCATCGATCAAAACGGGGGTTTCACGCATGAGCAAGAGATGAACTCCGTGACCTCACAAAGGGTCGACTCGTCTAGCTAAAAGTCTGTGCTTGGCATCATTGCGAGCTTAATCGCGGTATACAGCGCAGGTTTGAGCCGTTAACGTAAAGCAAAGCCGTTTATAGAGGAAGGACTCGTGGAACACTCGCTCTTAGTTTGGTTGTTGCCGACTCTTGCCCTGGTTGCCGGTGTCGCCATTGGTTTCCTGGTTGCTCGCTTGCTGCCGAATGCCGCGCCTAACCGCACGCAGCGTCAGCTGGATGACATTCAGGAACGTTTTGACAGTTATCAGAACGAGGTTGTTACCCACTTCAACAGCACCGCGACCCTGGTCAAGAAGCTCACCCAGAGCTACCAGGAAGTACAGGATCACCTCGCCGATGGCGCAAACCGCCTGGCCCTCGACGACATCACCCGCCAGCGCCTGCTGGCCGCGTTGCATTCCGATGCACCGCAAACCCCACGGGAGCGCCTGACCCCGCCACGGGAAAACCAGGAGCCACCACGGGACTACGCGCCAAAAACGCCGAACGCCCCAGGCATGCTGGATGAGCATTACGGTTTGAAGAAGTAACTTAATCTTCAAGCATTAAAAAGCCCGGCTGATCGATGATCAGCCGGGCTTTTTGTTGGCTGGCGTTTACACCGGCTGTTCTTGCAGCATCCCACCCTCGATCCGCACATGCCGACCATGGAAGCGCTTGAGGCTGCTGCGATGGCCGACGCTGACGATGCTCAGCCCCGGCAGCTCATCGATCAGCGCCTGATACAGCGTGGCCTCGTCCTCTTCATCCATGGCCGACGTGGCTTCGTCCATGTACAGCCATTGCGGCGCGAACAACAAGGCGCGGGCGAACGCCAGGCGCTGCTGCTCGCCCGGCGAGAGCATGCGTTGCCAGTGGTTGGCCTCCTCCAGCCGCTCAACCAGATGCGGCAGGCGGCAGGTTTCCAGGACCTGTGCATAACGTTCGGCCGGGTAGACGCTGTCGTCCTGTGGATAACTCAACACCGCCTTCAGCGTGCCAATCGGCAGGTAAGGTTTTTGCGGCAGGAACAAATAACGTTCGGCCGGCAGGCGAATAGTGCCGTGGCCGTTGGGCCACAGGTTGCCCATGGCGCGTAGCAAGGTCGACTTGCCACTGCCGGAACGCCCACTGAGCATCAGCCGCTCGCCTTCAGCCACTGTCAGGTCGGCGCCTTGCAGCAAATGCCGGCCGTCCGCCAGGTCCAGGCTCAGGTCTTTGACCTGCAAGTCGCCACCCTGGTGTTGCAAGCCAATGCCCATCGTGCGGCTTTCGTTTTCCTGCATGGCCTGGCCGAAACTCAACAGACGATCACAGGTCGCGCGCCAACTGGCCAACAGCGTGTAGGCGTCGACGAACCAACTCAGGCTGCCCTGCACACTGCCGAACGCCTGGGCCACCTGCATCAGCACGCCCAGTTCGATCTTGCCGGAAAAGTAACGCGGCGCCGCGACCACAAAGGGAAAGATGATCGCGATCTGGGAGTAACCGCTGGTAAAGAAATTAAGGCGCTTCTTGAGCTGCATGATGTTCCAGAAGTTGCTCCACACCCGTCCGAAGCGTGCGCTCAATTGCTGGTGTTCGTTGGGCTCGCCATTGAACAGCGCGATGCTTTCCGCGTTCTCCCGCACCCGCACCAGGCTGAAACGCAAGTCAGCCTCAAAGCGTTGTTGGCGATTGCTCAAGCCGATCAGTTTTCGACCGATCAAGTGGGTCAACCAACTGCCGATCACCGCGTAGATCAATGCCGCCCAGAACATGTAGCCGGGAATGGTAATGCCCCAGATTTCGATGCTGCCAGACACGCCCCACAGGATCACCGAGAACGACACCAGGCTCACCAAATTGGCGATAAAGCCCAGCCCCAGCGTGAGCGTGCTGCTGGTAAACGCGTTGAGGTCTTCGGAGATACGCTGGTCGGGGTTGTCGGTGTAACCACCGTATTCCAGGTGGTAGTAATTCTTGTGGCCCAGCCACTGGGCGAAATAGGTTTCCGTCAGCCAGCGGCGCCAGCGGATGGTGAGCATCTGTTGCAGGTAGGAGGTGAACACGCCGGTCACGATCGACACCACCGCAATCACGCTGAAGTACATCAGCAGATGGGTAAAGGCGTCGTAGTCCTTGTTTTCCAGCGCGTTGTAGAAATCACGGTTCCAGCTGTTGAACCACACCGACACGGCGACACTGAACAGCGACAACCCCAGCACTACCAACAGCAGCAGCCAGGCCTTGGCCTTTTCTTCGCTGCGCCAGTAAGGCGTGATCAACCCCCACACCCGCCGTAAAAATTGCCCACGCACCGCGTCGTTGACCGCGGAATACTCAGCGTTCTGATTCATCGTTCAGGCTCTGTAAGAAAATGTGACAGGCGTTCGAACCGATCATAGTTGATCGGTTCGAGGCTCCGTGCGGCCTGAAGCAGATTGTTCAGCTGTTGTTCAGATCAGCCTCAGCGGCGTACCGGGCGCTTCTGCAACTTGCGCTGCAAGGTACGGCGGTGCATGCCCAGGGCGCGGGCAGTGGCGGAGATGTTGCCTTCGTGCTCAGTCAGCACGCGCTGGATGTGTTCCCACTGCAGTCGGTCCACCGACATTGGGTTTTCCGGCACCAGGGTGTCCAGGTCGGCGTGCTCGGAGAGCAAGGCGGCCAGTACGTCATCGGCATCCGCCGGCTTACACAGGTAGTTACAGGCGCCGCGCTTGATCGCCTCGACGGCGGTGGCGATGCTGGAGTAACCGGTGAGGATCACCACGCGCATTTCCGGGTCGAGTTCCAGCAGCTTGGGCAGCAGCACCAGGCCGGAGTCGCCGTCCATCTTCAGGTCGAGCGCGGCGTAGTCCGGCAGGTCGGCCTGGGCGATGGTCAAGCCTTCCTCGGCCGACCCTGCGGTGCTGACACGGAAACCGCGACGGCTCATGGCGCGCGCCATCACGCGGGTAAAGGTGGCGTCGTCATCTACCAGCAACAGGTGCGGCAGTTCTTCGCCTTCGACTTGGATCTCGTCACTCATCGATATCTCCTCGTGCGACACGGGGCAGGCGCAGCTCGGTGAGCGTGCCACCTTCCTCATGACTATAGAGCTTCACTGAGCCGCCCGCGCGGGTCACGCTGGCCTTGCTCAAAAACAGGCCAAGGCCGAAGCCTTTGCCCTTGGTGGTAAAGAAGGGTTTGCCGATCTGCTCGGCAATGGCCAGCGGCACGCCCGCGCCGTGGTCACGAATGCTGATGGTCACGTCTTCGGCGTCCCAGTCCAACTCTACGCCCAACCCCTCGGGACAAGCGTCGGCGGCGTTGTTCAGCAGGTTAAGCAGCGCCTGGGTCAGGTCCGGTGGCGGCGCCATGCGCGGCACGCTGCCCTGGCCCAGCAGGTGGAAACGGTAACTGGCTTCGGGGCGCATCAGGTGCCAGCGGTTCAGGGCTTCGTCGAGCCACTGGGTCACGTCCTGCATTTCCACCGCCAGGCGACGATTGGCTTCGGCGGCGCGCACCAGTTGCTGCAGGGTCTGCTTGCACTGCTTGACCTGTTCGCGCAGTACGCCGAGGTCTTCTTGCAGCGCCGGGTCGTGATGGTCCTGAGTCATTTCGTTGAGCAGCACGCTCATGGTGGCCAGGGGTGTGCCCAGCTCATGGGCGGCGCCGGCAGCCTGGGTAGCGACAGCCAACAGTTGCTGGTCACGCAGGCCCTCTTCACGGCGAATGGCACGCAGTTCTTCCTGGCGACGCAGTTCTTCGGCCATGCGCGCCGCGAAGAAGGTGATCACCGCTGCGGACAGCGCGAAACTCAGCCACATCCCGTAAATCTGCAGGTTTTCCCGAGCGATCGGGAAGGTTTGCAGTGGGTAGAACCGCGCCAACAGCAAGGTGTAAAGCGTCAGGGCAATACCCGACAGCACCACCGAATAGCGCCACGGCAAAGTCACGGCAGCGATGGTCAGCGGCACCAGGTAATACGAAACAAACGGATTGGTGGAACCGCCGGAGAAATACAGCAACACACTGTGGATAAACAGGTCGCAGGCCAATTGCAGGGCGTATTCCAGCTCGGTCACCGGCCACGTGGTACGCAACCGGATCGCGGTAAACACACAGAGCACAGTGGAGAAACCGAGGGTCACACCCAGTTGCAGCCACGGCAGCGGCAGCAGGTCGAACCAATAGGCAAGCCCGACGGAGCCGGCCTGTGCGGCCAGTACCAGGGTACGGATGAACGTCAGGCGCCAGAGGTTCTGGCGGGTGGCGGAAGTCAGTTTTACGGCGGCGAGCATGTGCTCTCCCGGTGAGCGCTGCAGGCGGATCGGCAGGAGTATAAACGAAGCAGGCGGGCTGGCACGGCGTGTGTGGCTCTTTGCCGCAGGCCGGGCGAATGACCGTTCGTCGGCATCACCACAACTTGTAGCTAATGTGTAAACCCGAAGAACCCGATGCCACCGTCTACAGTCATACCCAACACGACTATCTCAAGGAGCTTCCATGTCTCGTTTCACTCGCAGTGCAGCCGCCCTCACCCTCAGCGTCGGCACCCTGGTCAGCCTGCCAGCACTGGCCGCTGACGCACTGAACTACAACCAGATTTCCCTGCGCGCCGAGGTCAGCCAGGAGGTGGCCCGCGACAAGATGATCGTGACCCTCTACACCGAATCCCAGAACAGCGACCCGGCCAAGCTCGCCGCCGAAATCACCACCACCATGAACAAGGCCTTGGGCCAGGCGCGCGAAGTCAAAGCAGTGACCCTGCGCCAAGGCAGTCGCAACAGCTACCCGATCTACGACAGCAAGAACCAGAAGATCACCGGCTGGCGTGAGCGCGCCGAACTGCGCCTGGAAAGCGCGGACTTCCCGGCATTGTCCAAGCTCACCGGCGAACTGCAGAGCACCCTGAAAATGGACAACATGGAGTTCTCCATCGCCGACGCCACGCGCAAGTCCAGCGAAGATGCCTTGCTCAAAGATGCCGTCGCCGCGTTTAAAGCACGCGCGCAACTGGCCACCGATGCGCTGGGTGGCAAGGGCTACAAGATCGTCAACCTGAACTTCAACACCAACGGCTACCCGATGCCGTATGCCCGTGGCGGCATGATGATGAAAGCGGCCATGGCCGATTCGGCACCCACGCCTGAAGTGGAAGCCGGCACCAGCCAGGTCAACATGAGCGCCGATGGCGTGATTGAAGTGCAGATGCCGTGACCCCTACCTGATAAACCTGAACGGCGTTACCCTCGGTAGCGCCGTTTTCGTTCGGGCAGCTTATATATGCCTGCCACTTCAGGGGTCTCCATGGAAAGAATTGCCTTAAAACCGCTCCTCCTCGCCGCCGGCCTGCTGGCGTTTATGCCACTGGCCCAGGCGGCCAGTACCCTGGTCTACTGCTCCGAAGCCAGCCCCGCCGGTTTCGACCCCAGCCAGTACACCAGCGGCACCGATTTTGATGCGTCTGCCGAAACCGTGTTCAACCGCCTGACCCAGTTCAAGCGCGGCGGCACCGAAGTCGAGCCTGGCCTGGCGACGAGCTGGGACGTGTCCAAGGACGGCCTGACGTATACCTTCCACCTGCGCGATGGCGTCAAGTTCCACACCACCGATTTCTTCACCCCTACCCGCGACTTCAACGCGGATGATGTGCTGTTTACCTTCAACCGCCTGCTGGATGCGCAAAGCCCGTTTCGCCAGGCTTACCCTTCCGAATCGCCCTACTTCACCGACATGGGCTTGAACACCACGATCAAGAGCGTCGACAAACTCGACGAGCACACCGTGCGCTTCAACCTCAATAACGTCGATGCGTCGTTCGTACAGAACCTGGCCATGAGCTTCGCCTCGGTGCAATCCGCCGAATACGCCGCGCAACTGCTCAAGCAAGGCAAGGCCGAAGAGATCAACCAGAAACCGGTAGGCACCGGGCCGTTTGTATTCAAGCGCTACCAGAAGGATTCGCAGATCCGCTACGTAGCCAACAAACAGTATTGGAAACCCGAGGATGTGAAGCTCGACAACCTGGTGTTCGCCATCACGCCAGATGCGGCGTCGCGCCTGCAAAAGCTCAAGGCCGGTGAATGCCAGGTCAGCGGATACCCGCGCCCTGCGGATATCGAGGTGATGAAACAGGACCCGAATTTGCGCGTGCTGCAACAAGCCGGTTTCAACCTGGGTTTCCTGGCCTACAACGTAACCCACCCGCCGCTGGACCAGCTCAAGGTGCGCCAGGCGCTGGACATGGCAATCGACAAGCCGGCAATCATCAAGGCCGTGTACCAGAGCGCCGGACAATTGGCGCAGAACGCACTGCCGCCTGCGCAGTGGTCTTATGATCCCGGCATCAAGGACGCGCCTCACGATCCTGCGAAGGCCAAGGCGCTACTAAAAGAAGCAGGGGTTGCACCCGGTACCACCATCAACCTGTGGGCCATGACCGTACAACGCGCCTCCAACCCCAACGCGCGTATGTCCGCACAGATGATTCAGCAAGATTGGGAAAAAATCGGCATCAAGGCCAATATCGTCAGTTATGAATGGGGCGAATACATCAAACGCGCCAAGAATGGCGAGCATGACGCCATGATTTATGGCTGGACCGGTGACAATGGCGACCCGGATAACTGGCTGGGCGTGCTCTACAGTTGTGCTGCGGTCAAGGGCAGTAACTACGCCAAATGGTGTAACCCGGCCTACGACAAACTGGTGCAGCAAGCCAAGGTCAGCAACGACCGCGAGCAGCGCATCAAGTGGTATCAACAGGCACAAAAAATCCTTAAGGAACAAGTACCTATAACGCCTATCGCGAACTCGACGGTTTTCCAACCGCTGCGAAAGGAAGTCAAGGACTTCAAGATCAGCCCCTTCGGCTTGACGCCGTTCTACGGCGTGAGTCTAGAGAAGTAACAGCGACGCCCCAACCGAGTGCGCTAGACGCCTCGGTTGGTCATTTTTGGTGCGCCGCCTGCACCGAAAAAACCCTCGAAATAGACGCAAATATGTACAAACTTTCATAATTGCGACATTCCTGTACGTTCGTACCACTGTTTTACCTCTGTAACGGTTCAGCATCTTGCAATGGGTATGGCGCCTGCATCAGTATCCGCAGGCCGACTCACGAGGTCGCCCTCACCACCAAAAATGACAACAAATCATGAGGCCAACATGCTTAAACACGCAGTCATTCCGTTAATTGTTAGCGCTGGCCTTATGGCCGCAGCTCCTTTCGCCCAAGCGGCGACTAACCTGGTGTTCTGCTCCGAAGGGAGCCCGGCCGGTTTTGATCCAGGCCAGTACACCACCGGAACAGACTTCGATGCCTCGGCCGAAACCATGTTCAACCGCCTGACCCAGTTCGAGCGCGGCGGCACCGCTGTGATTCCTGGGCTCGCCACCAGCTGGGACGTGTCCCCGGATGGCTTGACCTACACCTTCCACCTGCGTGATGGCGTCAAGTTCCACACCACCTCGTATTTCAAGCCGACCCGTACCTTCAATGCCGATGACGTGCTGTTCACGTTCAACCGCATGATCAACAAGGACGATCCGTTCCGTAAGGCCTACCCCACCGAGTTCCCGTACTTCACGGACATGGGGATGGACACCAACATCAAGAACATCGAGAAAGTCGACGAGCACACCGTCAAGTTCACCCTTGGCACTGTGGACGCCGCTTTCATCCAGAACCTGGCAATGAGCTTCGCTTCGATCCAGTCGGCTGAATACGCCGCCCAACTGTTGAAAGAAGGCAAGGCCGCGGACATCAACCAGAAGCCGGTCGGCACTGGCCCGTTCGTGTTCAAGAGCTACCAGAAAGACTCGAACATCCGTTACACCGGCAACAAGGACTACTGGAAACCTGAAGACGTGAAGATCGACAACCTGATCTTCGCCATCACTACCGACCCGTCGGTGCGTATCCAGAAGCTCAAGAAAAACGAATGCCAGATCACCCTCTTCCCACGTCCGGCCGACCTCAAGGCGCTGGGCGATGACAAGGACCTGAAACTGCCGCACCAAGCCGGTTTCAACCTGGGCTACATCGCCTACAACGTCATGGACAAGGTCAAGGGCAGCGGCCAGCCCAACCCGCTGGCCGACCTGCGCGTACGCCAGGCGCTGGACATGTCGGTGAACAAGCAGCAGATCATCGACTCCGTGTACCAGGGCGCCGGCCAGTTGGCCGTCAACGCCATGCCGCCAACCCAATGGTCGTATGACACCACCATCAAGGACGCCAAGTACGATCCTGAGAAAGCCAAGTCGCTGCTCAAGGAAGCGGGCGTCAAGGAAGGTACCGAAATCGTCCTGTGGGCCATGCCGGTTCAGCGTCCGTACAACCCGAACGCCAAGCTGATGGCAGAAATGCTGCAGAACGACTGGAAGAAGATCGGTCTCAACGTGAAGATCACCAGCTACGAGTGGGGCGAGTACATCAAGCGCTCCAAAGGTGGCGAGAACCAGGCCATGATCATTGGCTGGAGTGGTGACAATGGTGACCCGGACAACTGGCTGAACGTGCTGTTCGGCTGCGACTCGCTGCAAGGCAATAACTTCTCCAAATGGTGCGACAAGAAATTCGACGGCATCGTAAAAGAAGCCAAGGCTACGTCGGACGTCGCCAAACGCACCGAGCTGTATAAGCAGGCGCAACATATCCTCAAAGATGCTGTCCCGATGACACCTATCGCGCACTCGACGGTGTATCAACCCATGCGTTCCACCGTGCAGGACTTCAAGATCAGCCCGTTTGGCTTGAACTCCTTCTACGGCGTGAGCGTCAGCGGCAAGTAAGGATCATTGGCGGCGACGTTTCCTAACGTCGCCGTTATTGCATCCGCCTAGACCGTAGGAAACAGACCACACCCGCAAACCGTTGCGTCCTACAGCAATGAACTGCGATGCGTGACTCCGTTGCCTACAAGGTCAATCCGATTTGGTGCATTTACTGCCAGGTCCGCGACCCATAACGTCGTAGGACAGCAGAGGCAACCAGTTCGGAATGGCACTTGCTGCGTGTGGGATCAGTGATGTCACCCTGGCCAAACGCCAGGGTGATTGCTCGCTGATGACAACTACAATCAAGGATCGGGATCGTCATGCGCCATACCACCGTTCTATCCGCAATGTTTGCCACCAGCCTGCTGGCTGTGGCCACGATGGGCCACGCCGCCGACAAGCAGAGCCTGGTGTTCTGCTCGGAAGGCAGCCCGGCCGGTTTTGATACCGCGCAATACACCACCGCCACCGATAACGATGCGGCCGAGCCGCTGTATAACCGCCTGGTTGAGTTTGAAAAGGGCGAGACCGGTGTCGTACCTGCGCTGGCAACCAAGTGGGATATTTCGCCAGATGGCCTGACCTACACCTTCCATTTGCGTGAAGGGGTGAAATTCCACAGCAACAAGGAATTCAAGCCAACGCGGGACTTCAACGCCGACGACGTGCTGTTCACCTTCAACCGCATGCTTGACCCCGACCATCCGTTTCGCAAGGCCTACCCCACCGAGTTTCCGTACTTCAACGGGATGAGCCTGAACAAGAACATTGCCAAGGTCGCCAAAACCGACCCGCACACCGTGGTGATGACCTTGAACACGGTCGACGCCGCGTTTATCCAGAACATCGCCATGAGCTTCGCCGCGATCCTCTCGGCCGAATACGCCGAGCAGTTGCTCAAGGCCGGTAAGCCGAGCGACATCAACCAGAAGCCGATCGGCACTGGCCCTTTCGTGTTCCAGCGTTATCAGAAAGATTCGCAGATCCGTTATGTGGCCAACAAACAGTACTGGGACCCGAGCAAGGTCAAGCTGGACCAGTTGATCTTCGCCATCAACACCGATGCGTCGGTGCGGGTGCAAAAGCTCAAGGCCGGCGAGTGCCAGGTGACCCTGCATCCGCGTCCGGCTGACGTCGATGCCCTCAAGGCCGACCCGAACCTGCAACTGCTGACCAAGCCGGGGTTCAACCTTGGCTATATCGCCTACAACGTGCGTCACAAGCCCTTCGACCAGCTCGAAGTGCGCCAGGCGCTGGACATGGCGGTGAACAAGCAGAGCATCCTGAACGCCGTGTACCAGGGCGCCGGGCAATTGGCCGTCAATGCCATGCCGCCGACGCAGTGGTCCTACGACGACAGCATCAAGGACGCCGCCTACAACCCGGAAAAAGCCAAGGAACTGCTCAAGGCCGCCGGCGTGAAGGAAGGCACCGAAATCACCCTGTGGGCGATGCCGGTACAACGTCCGTACAACCCCAACGCCAAGCTGATGGCCGAGATGCTGCAAAGCGACTGGGCCAAGATCGGCCTCAAGGTCAAGATCGTCAGCTACGAGTGGGGCGAGTACATCAAGCGCACCAAGAACGGTGAGCACGATGTGAGCCTGATCGGCTGGACCGGCGACAACGGTGACCCGGACAACTGGCTGGGCACCCTCTACAGCTGCGACGCCATCGGCGGGAACAACTACTCCATGTGGTGTGACCCGGCGTACGACAAGCTGATCAAGCAAGCCAAGGTCGTGACCGACCGCGAACAAAGGACTGTTCTGTACAAACAGGCGCAGCAACTGCTCAAGCAGCAGGTGCCGATCACGCCCGTCGCCCACTCGACGGTCAACCAGCCGTTAAGCGCCAAAGTCGAAGGTTTCAAAGTGAGCCCCTTCGGCCGCAACGTGTTCTCGGGCGTCAGTATCACCCCATAAGAAAATAACCGGATTGCGCAAGGCGGATACCGCCTTGCTGCAAACGCGCGGCCTTTTGTTGGGAATTTTCCTACGCCAAACGTTTGCAAAGGCTTGAACGAGTTACACACCCAATAGCCGGATCACCAAAAAAGACCGGCATTAAAAAGAGAACCAAAGGAGCTTCATCAATGAAACTGAGCAGCAAAGCGCTTCTGGCCTTGGCCATCAGCAGCATCACGGCCACCGCCTACGCTGAATCCGCCAGCCAGGACTTCGTTCCTACCACACTGGCCGGCACCAGCGCCCAAAGCGAGGCCAAGGGCTTTATCGAAGATTTCAGCCTGGGCGGCACCACGCGTAACTGGTACTCCCACGAAAGCAAATACCGTGGCGGCACCTTCGAATACAAGAAACATGGCCAGACCCTGACCGACCGTAACCGTACCAACTGGGTACAGGGCACCATCATCAACGCCAGCTCGGGTTTCACCCAGGGCACCGTGGGCGTGAAGACTGAATTGGCGGTCTACAACGCCTTGGTCCTGGACCGCAGCAAACGCGACATCAAGGGCGGTTCCAACCGTACCCTGGCTGACTCCGATGGCGATGCAGTCGGCCAGTGGAGCAAACTGGGTCTGGCCAACGTGCAGTTCCGTGTGTCGAACACCACGTTGACCGCCGGTCGTCAGAACTTCAGCAGCGGCATCGTCGACACCATCGGCAACCGTGCCCTGCCGTCGAGCTTTGAGGGTGTGAGCTTCAACAGCGAAGAGTTCAGCAACCTGTCGTTCCAGGGCGGCATCTTCGATCGCGTTTCGCCACGTTCCGAGCAGAGCCTGTCGAAATTCCGTACCGAATACGGCAATGGCGCGGAAACCGACAAGGTGTCCACCCTGGGCCTGAACTACCAGCCACTGAAAAGCCTGAAAGTCAGCGTCTTCGGCGCCAACGTGAAGGACTTCTGGAACCAGTACTACTTCGGCGCAACCCACGAGTTGGGCGACGCTCAGCAACTGGCGCTGACCACCGGCTTCAACTACTACAAGACGGTCGATGAAGGCAAAAAAGAGATGGGGGAAATCGACAACGATACCTACTCCCTGTCCCTGGGCCTGGCCCACCAGGCTCACAGCCTGACCTTCTCGTACCAGGCGGTGAACGGTAACGAATACTTCGACTACCTGCACGAAACCAACGGCATCTACCTGGCCAACTCCCTGACCTCCGACTTCAACGGCCCGAACGAGAAATCCTTCCAGGTCGCCTACGGCATCAACATGGCCGAATACGGCGTGCCAGGCCTGAAGTTCAACATCTACTCGGCGCGCGGCTGGGGCATCGACGGTACCCACTACACCGGTAACAACGGTCGGGCCAAGTTCGCCTACGACGGCATCCAGAACCAAGACGGCGAAAAACACCAGGAATACGGCATCGGTGGCTCCTACGCCATCCAGAGTGGCCCGCTCAAGGCCACTACCGTGCGCGCAACTTATGTTGAGCACCGTGGCAGCGAGTTCCAGGCTGACGGCAGCATCAAAGAGTTCCGTCTGGTGACCACTGTTCCGTTCAACATTCTTTAATTAGCGCCAGGTAGACGGCGGGCTCAGGACGAGCCCGCCGTCTACGCTTGTCTGGTCCCATCGATTGCAGAGGGCTCCGAATGAAATTGCTCCCACTACAAGCCGCCATGGCTGCCGCGCTGTTGAGCGTGGCGATCGGCGTTTCGGCCAAACCACTGGTGGTCTGCACCGAAGCCAGCCCGGAAGGTTTCGACCCGGTCCTGTACACCACGGCCGTGACCGCTGACGCCGCTGCCGAGACCATGTTCAACCGTCTGGTGGACTTCAAGCCCGGCACCACCGAAGTGGTCCCGGCACTGGCCAAGGACCTGCCCGAGATCAGCGCCGATGGCCTGACGTACACTTTTCACCTGCGTGACGACATCAAGTTCCACACCACCGACTACTTCAAACCCACGCGCAACCTGAATGCCGACGACGTGCTTTGGAGCTTCCAGCGCCAGCTGGACCCGAACCATCCGTGGCATAAAAAGTCCCTCGTGGGCTACCCGTACTTCGAAAGCATGGGCTTCAAGGAACTGCTCAAGAGCGTAGAGAAGACCGACGACCACACCGTCGTCTTTACCCTGACCCGTCCTGAAGCACCGTTTTTGGCCGACCTGGGCATGGCATTCTCTTCCATCCATTCGAAGGAATACGCCGACCAGTTGCTCGCATCCGGCAAGACCGAAGACCTCAACGCCAAGCCCATCGGCACCGGCCCGTTCGTCTTCACCCGTTATCAGAAAGACGCCCAGGCGCGGTTCAAGGCCAACCCCGACTACTTCCGTGGCAAACCGCAGGTAGACCCGCTGATCCTGGCGATCTCAACCGATAACAACGTGCGCCTGCAGAAGCTCAAGGCCAACGAATGTCAGATCGCGTTGTTCCCCAAGCCGGATGACATTCCCAGCATCAAGAAAGACCCTAACCTGAAAGTCGATGAACTGGCGGCGATGACCACCAGTTACACCGCGCTGAACACCACCCACAAATACATGAGCGATGCGCGGGTGCGTCACGCGATCAACATCGCGTTCGACAAGGCCGGCTACACCGAAGCCCTGTTCGGCAAAGGCAATGCGGTAGTGGGCACCGGCCCTTATCCGCCGACCTTGCTGGGTTTCAGCGACAAGCTGAAGAACCCGCCCCGCGATCTGGACAAGGCCCGCGCCCTGCTCAAGGAAGCTGGTGTACCGGAAGGCACTGAGTTCACCTTGTTCACCCGTAACGGTGGCGGCCCGACCAACCCCAACCCGATGCTCGGCGCCCAGCGCATGCAGGCGGATCTGGCGCAGATCGGCCTGAAGGTGAATATCAAAGTCATGGAATGGGGCGAAATGCTCAAGCGTGCTAAAAACGGCGAGCACGACATGGTTTCCGCTGGCTGGGTCGGTGATAACGGCGACCCGGACAACTTCCTGACGCCAAACCTGAGTTGCGATGCAGCGAAAAACGGCGAAAACTACGCCCGCTGGTGTAACAAAGAGTTTCAAGACTTGATCGACAAGGCGCGCGCCATCGCTGAACCCGCCCAACGCGCTGCACTCTATGAACAAGCACAGGACGTTTTCGATAAGGACCAACCATGGCTTCCCATGGCTTATCCAAAACTGTTCACCGCCATGCGCAAGAACGTAGAAGGCTTCACTCAAAGCCCTCTGGGTACAAATAACTTCGCCACCACCCAGGTGAAGTAAATAAGAGAAACGCTCGGCACCGTCGACATTGGCGGTGCCGAACCTGCCTAACCGGCTGATTGAGGTACACGACAAGATGTTTAGTTTTATTGCCCGCCGACTGGGGTTATTGATCCCCACGTTTTTCGGCATAACGTTGCTCACGTTTGCGTTGATTCGCATGATCCCTGGCGACCCCGTCGAAGTCATGATGGGCGAGCGGCGCGTCGACCCCGAGATGCACGCACAGGCAATGGAACGCCTTGGCCTTAACAAGCCGCTGTATGCGCAATACCTGGATTACGTCGGCAAACTGGCCCAGGGTGACCTTGGCGAATCGCTGCGTACCCGCACCAGCGTGTGGACTGAATTCACCGCCCTCTTCCCGGCGACCTTGGAACTGTCCATGGCCGCCCTGTTGTTCGCCGGTATCCTGGGCCTGCTGGCCGGGGTGATCGCGGCACTCAAGCGAGGATCCCTGTTCGACCATGGGGTGATGGGCATCTCCCTGGCGGGGTATTCGATGCCGATCTTCTGGTGGGGCCTGATCCTGATCATGTTCTTCTCGGTCAGCCTGGGCTGGACCCCGGTTTCCGGGCGGATCGACCTGCTCTACGACATCGAGCCGCGCACCGGCTTCATGCTGATCGACACCCTGCTGGCTGACGAGCCGGACGCTTTCTTCGACGCCCTGCACCACCTGATCCTGCCGGCCATCGTGCTCGGCACCATTCCGTTGGCCGTGATCGCGCGGATGACCCGTTCGTCGATGCTCGAAGTCTTGCGTGAAGACTACATCCGCACCGCCAAGGCCAAAGGCCTGTCGCCGGCGCGCGTGGTGTTCGTGCACGGCTTGCGTAACGCGCTGATCCCGGTACTCACTGTGGTCGGCCTGCAAGTCGGCACGCTGCTGGCCGGTGCGGTTTTGACCGAGACCATCTTCTCCTGGCCCGGCATCGGCAAATGGCTGATCGAAGCCATTGGCGCGCGGGACTACCCGGTGGTGCAAAACGGCATCCTGCTGATCGCCTGCCTGGTGATCCTGGTGAACTTCGTGGTGGATATCCTCTACGGCTTCGCCAACCCACGCATCCGTCACCAGCGCTGAGATCATGACCATGACCACACCTACTCCAGTGTCAGCAGTCGATCAAAGCCTGCTGTATCCGTCCCCGTACAAAGAATTCTGGCAAGCCTTCTCCAAGAACAAGGGCGCGGTTGCCGGCCTGCTGTTCATGGTGCTGATCGTGTTCTGCGCGATCTTCGCCCCCTGGGTTGCCCCGCATAACCCGAGCGAGCAATACCGTGATTTCCTGCTGACCCCGCCGTCGTGGCTGGAAGGCGGGCAGATCCAGTTCCTGCTCGGCACCGACGAACTGGGCCGTGACTTGCTCTCACGCCTGATCCAGGGCTCGCGCCTGTCGCTGCTGATCGGCTTGTCGTCGGTGGTGATGTCGCTGATTCCGGGCATCCTGCTGGGCCTGTTCGCCGGGTTCTTCCCGCGTTTGCTCGGCCCGACCATCATGCGTTTGATGGACATCATGCTGGCCCTGCCTTCGCTGCTGTTGGCCGTGGCCATCGTCGCGATCCTCGGCCCTGGCCTGATCAACACCGTGATCGCCATCGCGATCGTGTCGTTGCCGTCCTATGTCCGCCTGACCCGCGCTGCGGTCATGGGCGAGCTGAACCGTGACTACGTGACCGCCGCCCGCCTCGCCGGTGCCGGCCTGCCACGCCTGATGTTCATCACCGTGCTGCCCAACTGCATGGCGCCGCTGATCGTACAGGCCACCTTGAGCTTCTCTTCGGCGATCCTCGATGCCGCGGCCCTGGGCTTCCTTGGCCTTGGCGTACAACCGCCAACCCCGGAGTGGGGCACCATGCTGGCTTCGGCCCGTGACTACATCGAACGCGCCTGGTGGGTGGTGAGCCTGCCGGGTTTGACCATTTTGCTCAGCGTGCTGGCAATCAACTTGATGGGCGACGGCCTGCGCGATGCGCTGGACCCGAAACTCAAGAACGCCGCCTGAGGAGATTCCCATGTCACTGTTAGAAATCAAGAATCTCAACGTGCGCTTCGGCGACAAGACCGCCGTTCCGGTGGTCGATGGCCTCGACATTTCGGTCGACAAAGGCGAAGTCCTGGCCATCGTTGGCGAGTCGGGCTCGGGTAAATCCGTGACCATGATGGCGCTGATGGGCCTGATCGAGCACCCCGGCATCGTCACCGCCGACGCGCTGAACTTCGACGGCAAGGACATGCTCAAGCTGAGCAACCGCCAGCGCCGCCAGATCGTCGGCAAAGACCTGGCGATGGTGTTCCAGGACCCGATGACCGCGCTCAACCCCAGCTACACCGTGGGTTTCCAGATTGAAGAAGTGCTGCGCCTGCACCTGAAGATGTCCGGCAAACAAGCGCGCAAGCGTGCCATCGAGCTGTTGGAAAAGGTTGAAATCCCAGGCGCCGCCAGCCGTATGGATGCCTACCCGCACCAACTGTCCGGCGGTATGAGCCAGCGCGTGGCAATCGCCATGGCGATTGCCGGCGAGCCGAAACTGCTGATCGCGGATGAGCCGACCACCGCACTGGACGTGACCATCCAGGCGCAGATCATGGAACTGCTGCTGGCCCTGCAGAAAGAACAGAACATGGGCCTGGTGCTGATCACTCACGACCTTGCAGTCGTGGCGGAAACCGCCCAGCGCGTGTGCGTGATGTATGCCGGCCAAGCCGTTGAAGTCGGCCAGGTGCCGCAACTGTTCGACATTCCAGCGCACCCGTATAGCGAAGCGCTGCTCAAGGCGATTCCGGAACACAGCCTGGGCGCCACGCGCCTGGCCACGCTGCCAGGTATCGTGCCGGGTCGTTATGACCGTCCGCAGGGCTGCCTGCTGTCGCCGCGCTGCCCCTATGTGCAGGACTCCTGCCGTGCCCAGCGTCCGGGGCTTGATCCAAAAACCAACAGCCTCGCGCGCTGCTTCTACCCCTTGAACCAGGAGGTGGCGTAATGGCCGTCGTTCTTACCGCCCGCGACCTGACCCGTCACTACGAAGTGTCCCGTGGCCTGTTCAAGGGCCACGCGCTGGTGCGCGCACTCAATGGCGTGTCCTTCGAGCTGGAAGCCGGCAAGACCCTCGCCGTCGTGGGCGAGTCGGGCTGCGGCAAATCCACCCTGGCCCGTGCGCTCACGCTGATTGAAGAGCCGTCTTCGGGTTCACTGAAAATCGCCGGCCAGGAAGTCGCCGGCGCCGACAAGGCCCAGCGCAAACAACTGCGCAAAGACGTGCAGATGGTGTTCCAGAGCCCGTACGCCTCGTTGAACCCACGGCAGAAAGTCGGTGATCAACTCGGCGAGCCGCTGCTGATCAACACCAACCTGTCCGCTGCCGAACGCCGCGAGAAAGTGCAGGCGATGATGAAGCAAGTGGGCCTGCGCCCCGAGCATTATCAGCGCTACCCGCACATGTTCTCCGGCGGTCAGCGCCAGCGCATTGCCCTGGCCCGCGCGATGATGCTGCAACCCAAAGTGCTGGTGGCCGATGAACCCACCTCGGCACTGGACGTGTCGATCCAGGCCCAGGTGCTCAACCTGTTCATGGACCTGCAGCAGGAATTCAACACGGCCTACGTGTTCATCTCCCACAACCTGGCGGTGGTGCAACACGTCGCGGATGACGTGATGGTGATGTACCTCGGCCGTCCGGTGGAAGTCGGTCCCAAGGAAGACATCTACGCACGCCCGCTGCACCCCTACACCCAGGCGCTGCTGTCGGCCACTCCGACCATCCACCCGGACCCGAACAAGCCGAAGATCAAGATCGTTGGCGAGCTGCCCAACCCGCTGAACCCGCCGCCTGGCTGCGCCTTCCACAAGCGCTGCCCGTACGCGACCGCACGGTGCAGCACCGAGGAACCACAACTGCGCGCCTTGGACAACCGCCAGGTGGCCTGCCACTACGCGGAGCAGTTCGTGGCGTGACATCGCAACAAAAATGCCCTGGGTGATCAAGCCCAGGGCATTGCCTGTGTTCTACAGCCCTTCCCATCAGGTTGCGCATCAGCCTGGCGGGAGGGGCTTTCTTTCGGGCGAAGCCTACGTCTGGCTGTCGCCTTCGGCGTCCGGATCATCGCTGTCCGGCTCGTCGGTGGTGGAGTCATCATCACCCTCGCTGCCACCCTGGTCCTTATCGCCAGGCTCCGCCTCGGACTTCGCCAGTTGCAAATCCTGGCTATGCACCGACGACACAACACCGCTCTGCACCGGGTTATGCGCCCAGGCCGACGACATTCCCAACGACAACAACACCATCACTTTTATCAACAGCACAACACGTTGAAAAATACTCATGGTTGATTCCGTCCAGTCAGTAGGTAGATCCCACGCGGTAGCCGTTCACCGCCGCCAGCGTTGACGCTAGCCCCGATGCCGGGTTTACGCCAGGCGTCAGGTTTCGCCGTCGTCGTAGGTTTCACTGTCCTCGCCATCGTTGTAGGGGTTTTCCTGGTCTTCCTTCGTGGCGGGCTGGGCTTGCGGTTTCCAGCTGCCGGAGTTGACCTCTTGCTGTTTTTTCTTGGTGACCGGGCCGGTGTCTTTCCATTGCGGCGCTCCAGCGCCCGCCAGTGCCGGGACCGTGGTCAGCCCCAGACTGGCTAACAGCATCCAGCAGATGACGCGTTTGACACTAGGCACAGCGTCTTCCTCTTTCTCAGTCAATGGGCAGTTCCTACACCCGCAACGCTAGACCCGATGTGCCACTCTCGCCACAAAAAAAACTGCATCCTTCTCCTGTAATGCTCAACGCTTAGTGGATCCTTTTGGGCCCACGGAATGCGGCACAACAAGGCCCTATGCACCTCGAGGTTCGAAACGGACGGCCAGATAGACAAAGGGTATTGAAAACAGAGCCAGTAAGGATGTGATCACCCAAATACTGTGCCCACCGAACATACCGTAAATCTGCCCTCCCAACGTGGGCGATACCAGAGCACTACCGCTCCAGCACATCGAAAAAATGCCAAAGTACTGTCCGCTTTTACCTGATTGCGCGAATTGCATAACAAGAATATTGAGCGCTGGTAAAAATAAAATCTCTCCCAGTGTCCAAAGTATTGTTGAGAGCGATACAAAAAAAAGACCGGATCCAAATGGCAACATACCGAACCCGCATGCCAGAAGCACGCAGCCTGTTAAAATCTGCTGACGCACTCCCCAATGTTCAGTCCAGTGAGAAATCGGTACTTGCAGCGCTACGATCAATAATGCATTCAATGCAAATTGCCATCCAATGACGTTTGTACCAAACTGATAGTAGTCTGCAAGGTAGTTTCCGAGCATGCTATAAACAGGTTCGAAGGCAAGCCCGAGAAAAATAGTAGCAACCAGCAACCAACGAAACTCTCGTTTTTTGTAAGGGCTCTGCTGGCCGTTACTTGATGGAGTGCTTGCATATACCTGTACGGCGCGATGCAGAATTGTACGTGCAAACCATACAAGTCCTACAACCATAAATATGGCGCTAATGAAGAACAACCAACGAAAGTCAATCTGCGCCAGCATACCGCCCATCAAACCGGCGACTGCCATACCCAAATTTGCTGCAACGCGGTTCAACGCCTGCGTCCGTTGCCTATCCGAGACTTCGCAATACTCCATGATCAAACGTTGGTGCAGTGTTCGAACAGCACCGTCAAAAATCCCCCCCATCACCAACAGTCCAGCGAGTAGATATACGTCGATCACGAACCCTAATGAAGCCAGCGCAATACTACAGGCTGATAACAACAGAACAGTAAGACGTGCAGTTGGAAAAAAGTCACTCAATATCCCACCCGCTAGTGACCCTAACAAAAGACCTGCGCCGTACCCAGACAACATCCAACCGACCCACTCAATAGGCAAATCCAGCACCTGACGGAGATACAGCGCCATGAACAGTTTGACCATGGCACTCAGTCGATTGATGAAAATAATTGACGCGAGCACCCAAGCGACTGGACTGAAATACCTTACCCACTGCATCACTATGAATTTTAATCTAGTCATATAGACTATCCAAATTGAGATATACCGCGCCATTTATTCCCTCTGAGGCATACGGAATATCTTTACGCGGACCGTTAGTTGCATCAAAGCAGTACTGCGCGTTCAACCCTCCCCGTTCATCTTCCACCAAGAGAGGATTATTTATTAAAAAATGTCGAGCCGATAGGCTTAGCGATGCAACACGGATAAGCAAACGCCAATCACCAAATTTATTTTTAGGAATAACTGCGCGCGCGCCAAAACGCTTTTTGTATTGAAATGTCCCCTTGGTCAAAAATGGCTCGCAGCCTTGAAAGTCAACACAGTCAATACTTGAGTTATGGGCCGCCCACTCTATGATTGATTGATAGACAAAGCCTTGAGAACCATCAGTGCGATATATATCACACCCCTCTTTAACGCCTATCAGCCGAGCATTAAGTATTCGACTAGATTCGTCAATTTGCGAAACACTCCCCGCGACCCACCCCTGAGTTCTGTACACGCGAAACAACACACCTTTTTTGAACAAGTCGGTATATGCCTCTGTTTCTTTCACACTTCGTGCGAGATCTCCATAACGATTCCTCATTGTTGGCAAATGCATCGAATGATAAAACTCGTAAAAATCACGATCCTCAACTGAGACATTGTAATAAAATCCCTGCGCAATACATTGAGTTCTACGTTTTTCCTCTCTTCTGGATATCTGGCTCTTTATATGATCATACCCTCGCGAGACATCGACCTCCTGATGAATACGACATACACCAACAACATCAGTTTTACACACAAACTGGCTTATGGTCGGCACAGGCGCCATCATAACCACCAACTCGCTTTTGGTGCTCCTCAAAAAACGCTCAAGATCTTTCCACTCGAAGGTGCCCTGACTTACGATCGACGAGAGATCAAAGTAACATCCTTCTATAAAAGGCTCGATATAAACTAAACCCTCACTGACACCCACGTAGGTAATCTCAACATCTTCCCCTACTTTGGAAAGACCTCTCACGACTCGAAAATGGCATAATTTATCTATCGATATACTCATAGTCAAACTTTCCCATCACTAGCGAAAATACGCTAGCATTTCCTCGACCGTATTTACATAAATCAGTCCCTCATCAGGCACGCGCTTGTAATCTTGGCTCGAGTAGGTTCCCGAAGCATGTATGGTATATCCATCAACTCCCATTAACAGCCCCCGATCAATTGCGTTCAAGCATCCACTAATCGCCATAACTAATGACCACTCCTTAAGATCCCTTGGATCAGAGGGTAATCTCACCGGCGTCTTGGCTAATAGGTGCACGCACTCGCTATAGCGTTGCAAACATTCGTGAAGAGATACAACAATGCCTGAACCACCGCTTTGTTTTATCGCTGCACTCATCTCATCAGCAGTGGCAGGATGATGCGTGTAAAAAGTCGGCTCAAGAACCTCATTAGGGCTCCAGGTGGTCGCAGGGAAATGCGGGGACTCTGATTGCACCCACAGTCCGCCCGAGACGAGCGAATAGTTAGGCGTGGACATGCCAGAAAAATCACCGTCCAACACGTGCAGCACCATGTCACTTGTAGCCAAATGTTGAACTAACAAAAATAATGGGGATGCCACGGAATGATTGCTCTTCCTTAAGGCTTTTATTCCTGACAAATACCCTAATAGACCATATGCACTAGAGACAGCATGCACATGGACTGTCTTACGATCTACATCCCATGCGTCTCCGTATTCGAAGTCAAAAAAAGCTCGCGACTGATCGGAGAACCGGTAATTTTCAAGGCGTAGCGAATGCCATAATCTTAGTCCCGTACGCTCAACACCAGAAAACCCTTCCTTAAATTCCTGACCAACAGTCTTTACCCGCTCTGGTGAATCCGTATGAAGCACGAAGATTGGATTTAACTCCCGAAGCCTCGGATTTTCATATAGCTCGTTACGGCGAATCTTTTCTACTGTCTGGACCGGAGTTAGCGTGACAATTCGCAACTGTTCTTCATGAACCAGCTTTGCTTGTAGTGCGCGCAACACCGCATCACGCAATGCAATAGCTTTATTCCCTGATGACGGTGAAAACAGTAAAATACTTTCTCCTGTCTTCTGAATATGCCGGACCGCACGGGCCACAATTAAAGTCGACGCCAGTGTTTTCGTCGTTTGAGTGTTTGGGTTACCCCTCAGGTCAAGCAACCGCAGGGGCACGCCGCCATACGTTCCAAGTTCAAAAAACTGTGCCGTTGCCACTGAAAGAAACTGACGCATACGCTCATCTAATATAGGAAGCTCCATTAAAGGCTCGAATTCGCCATTTAGACAAGACAATTCAAAGTCAGCAGCACTTTTCACAAGGAGATCATAATAGCGATCGAGAATGGCGACCCTTTTATTCTTATTGCCGTGCTCTTCTATTTTTTTTAACGCACCTAACTCATTAGCCTGACCCATCTTTAGCCTCCACAAAGTTTAAACACACTATGAAAGCTAGACGTAGCAATAGACCTTGTCGCCATAAAAATGAAAGCCAACGTCAAAAAGGAATCTGACCACTTACATTGAGTGCTTTTGCCTACGCTTATTTGGGAAAATAACTACAAGCAATATTCTATATATCTACTACACGCATTCATCAGGACGCGCCACAAAAAAGGGCGAAGCCATAACAGCTTCGCCCTTTTCTTTACCGCTCAGACCTTAATGGTGCTCGCGGGTCGCACGGAATTTCACATCCGGCCAGCGCTCTTCCATCAGCGCCAGGTTAACCCGTGTCGGCGCCAGGTAGGTCAAGTGACCACCGCCGTCCACCGCGAGGTTTTCCACAGCCTTGTTGGAGAACTCTTCCAACTTCTTCTTATCGCTGCAATCGATCCAGCGCGCGGAGTACACGGTGATCGGCTCGTAGGAGCATTCGACCTTGTATTCCTCTTTCAAGCGGCTGGCGACCACATCGAACTGCAGCACACCGACGGCGCCGAGGATGATGTCGTTGCTGCGCTCGGGGAAGAACACCTGGGTGGCGCCCTCTTCCGCCAATTGCTGCAAGCCTTGGCGCAGTTGCTTGGATTTGAGCGGATCACGCAGGCGGACGCGGCGGAACAGTTCCGGGGCGAAGTGCGGGATACCGGTGAAGCCCAGGGCTTCGCCTTCGGTGAAGGTGTCGCCGATCTGGATGGTGCCGTGGTTGTGCAGGCCGATGATGTCGCCAGCGTAGGCTTCTTCGAGCTGTTCACGCTCGGAGGAGAAGAACGTCAGGGCATCGCCGATGCGCACGTCCTTACCGGTGCGCACGTGGCGCATCTTCATGCCTTTTTCGTATTTGCCGGAGCAGATGCGCATGAAGGCGATGCGGTCGCGGTGTTTTGGGTCCATGTTCGCCTGGATCTTGAACACGAAGCCGGTGAATTTCTCTTCGACCGGTTCCACGGTGCGTTCGTTGGCGACACGGGCCAGTGGGCGCGGGGCCCAATCCACCACGGCGTCGAGCACATGGTCGACACCAAAGTTGCCCAGGGCGGTACCGAAGAACACCGGGGTCAGCTGGCCGTCGAGGAACTCCTGCTGGTTGAACTCATGGCAGGCGCCCTGCACCAGTTCCAGCTGGTCGACAAAACGATCGTACTCGTCACCCAAATGGGCGCGGGCTTCGTCGGAGTCGAGTTTCTCGATGATCTTGGTTTCGGTGCGTTCGTGACCGTGGCCGGCGGTGTAGACAATGATGTAGTCGTCGGCCAGGTGGTACACGCCCTTGAAGTCGCGGTAGCAACCAATCGGCCAGGTGATCGGCGCGGCCTTGATCTTCAGCACGGCTTCGATTTCGTCCAACAGCTCGATCGGGTCGCGGATGTCGCGGTCGAGTTTGTTGATAAAGCTGACGATGGGCGTGTCACGCAGACGGCACACGTCCATCAGCGCAATGGTGCGTGGCTCGACGCCTTTACCGCCGTCGAGGACCATCAGCGCCGAGTCCACCGCGGTCAGGGTGCGGTAGGTGTCTTCGGAGAAGTCTTCGTGGCCCGGGGTGTCGAGCAGGTTGACCATGTGGTCGCGATACGGGAACTGCATGACCGACGTGGTAATGGAAATACCCCGTTGTTTTTCCATTTCCATCCAGTCGGAGGTGGCATGGCGGTCGGATTTGCGGGATTTCACCGTGCCGGCCACCGCGATTGCCTTGCCCATCAGCAAGAGTTTCTCGGTGATGGTGGTTTTACCGGCATCGGGGTGGGAAATAATGGCGAAAGTGCGGCGTTTCGCGACTTCGGCGGCCTGGTGGGTCATGGGAAATCGCCTGGCAGGTGAGTCAAAAAAGGGCGGCGAGTATAGCGCAAACCCCAGGGGCCGGACCACCGTTCACCCGATTAGGGGTGGCTAAATGCTGCCAAGTATGGAACCTTTTAAAAGGTCGAGACGTCCACTCCCCTGCTACCGCACTCGGAACAGGGGCTGATAAATCAGCAAGTTAGCCTGACGAGGCTGCGCTCATGGCTCGATCGCATACCGCGTTGCCGGTATCGGCGAGCTGCTTTTCGCGAACTCATTCGCCGACAGCCAGGAATGGCATTGCCGCTCGGAAATGTGTTCGCCGACAAAAGAAAAAAGGAGTCCGCCTGTGGCTATTCGCTATGGCAAAGGGCTGATAGGAGGAGCGGTTGTCGTCGCCCTCCTGGCCCTGCTGGTCCACTGGATCGGCATCAACACGATCGAACTGTACCGCGACGATTTGTTGTTTTACCTGCAAGCTCACTTGATCCTCGTTCTTGTCTCCATGCTGGCGGCCCTCATTGTGGGCATCCCCGCCGGTATCCTGCTCAGCCGACCGCACATGGTCGGGCGCGCAGAACGCTTCATGCAGATCTTCAACATCGGCAACACCGTCCCTCCCCTGGCCGTACTGGCCATCGCCCTCGGCGTCCTCGGCATCGGCAGCGGCCCGGCGATCTTCGCGCTGTTCCTCGCCTCCCTCCTGCCCATCGTGCGCAACACCTACGAAGGCCTGAAAAACGTTCAAGGCTCGCTGAAAGAAGCGGCCACCGGCATTGGCATGACGCCACGCCAGGTGCTGTTTCGCGTGGAATTGCCCAACGCCGTGCCGATCATCATCGGTGGCGTGCGCGTGGCCCTGGCGATCAACGTCGGTACCGCGCCGCTGGCCTTCCTGATCGGCGCCAACAGCCTGGGCAGCCTGATCTTCCCTGGTATCGCCCTGAACAATCAGCCGCAATTGCTGCTCGGCGCCGCGTGCACCGCGTTGCTGGCCTTGCTGCTTGACGGTCTGGTGACCCTGGCCAGCCGCCTCTGGCTGGAACGCGGGCTGCGTGCGTCTTAAGGAACCGACATGAAAAAACTGACCTTGATATTGAGCTGCGTCCTGCTGTGTGCAGGCATTGCGCAAGCCGCCGAAAAACCGGTGATCCGCATCGGCGCCCGGGTGTTCACCGAACAGACCCTGCTGGCCGAAATCACCTCCCAGTACCTGCGCACCAAGGGCTATGACACCCGCGTGACCGGCGGCCTGGGCAGCAACCTGGCGCGCAGTGCCCAGGAAAGCGGGCAACTGGACCTGATCTGGGAATACACCGGCGTGTCGTTGGTGGCCTACAACCACGTTGACGAGAAGCTCGACAGCGAACAGTCCTACGCACGGGTAAAAGAACTCGACGCGAAAAAAGGCCTGGTCTGGCTCTCGCCGTCGCGTTTCAGCAACACCTACGCCTTGGCGCTGCCGGAGAAAGTTGCGGCTGAGCATCCCGAGATCAACAGCATCAGCGACCTGACTAAGGCCGTCGCGCAAGACGCCAAGAGCAACCGCCTGGTGGCCCTGGACACCGAGTTCGCCAACCGTTCCGACGGCCTGGCCGGCATGGTCAAGCTGTACGACATGAACCTCACGCGCAAAAACACCCGGCAGATGGACGCGGGCCTGGTCTACACCGCGCTGCGTAATGGCCAGGTGTTTGCCGGTCTGGTCTACACCACCGACGGTCGCCTGAACGCCTTCAAACTGAAGCTGTTGGCAGACGACAAGCACTACTTCCCGGACTACACCGCCGCGCCCGTGGTGCGTCAGGTGTATCTCGACGCGCACCCGGAACTGGCCGCTGACCTCAAGCCATTGGCCGATCTGTTCGACGACGAAACCATGCGCCAGTTGAACGCGCGGGTCGACGTCGACCATGAAAGCCCCTCCGCGGTTGCCGCCGATTTCCTGCGCCAACATCCCATCAATCAATAAGAGGAGAAGACATGGAATTCCTGAACGCCTTTTCCCATCTTGATTGGGCCCAAGTCCTACAACTGACCGGACAACACATCACCCTGGTCGGTATCGCCGTGATCCTCGCGATCCTGATCGGCGTGCCCCTGGGCATCCTGATGACGCGCTTCCCGACGCTTGCCGGCCCGCTGCAAGCCAGCGCCACGGTGCTGCTGACCGTGCCGTCCATCGCCCTGTTCGGCCTGCTGCTGCCGTTCTACTCCAAGTTCGGCCAGGGCCTGGGGCCAATGCCGGCGATCACCGCCGTGTTCCTCTACTCCCTGCTGCCGATCATGCGTAACACCTACCTCGCCCTCACGGGTGTGGAACCGGGTATTCGCGAAGCCGCACGCGGCATCGGCATGACCTTCGGCCAGCGCCTGCGCATGGTCGAGTTGCCCATCGCGGTGCCAGTGATCCTCGCCGGTGTGCGCACCGCCGTGGTGATGAACATTGGTGTGATGACCATCGCCGCCACCATCGGTGCCGGTGGCCTGGGTGTACTTATTCTGGCTTCCATCAGCCGCAGCGACATGTCGATGCTGATCGTCGGCGCCGTGCTGGTCAGTCTCCTGGCCATTTTTGCCGACCTGCTCTTGCAATGGCTGCAACGCTCGCTGACTCCAAAAGGATTGCTCAAATGATCGAACTTCAAAACCTGTCCAAGACCTTCCAAAGCAACGGCAAGACTGTCACCGCCGTGAACGATGTAAGCCTGACCGTCAATGAAGGCGAGATTTGCGTGTTCCTCGGCCCGTCGGGCTGCGGCAAAAGCACCACGCTGAAGATGATCAACCGCCTGATCAAGCCCACCTCGGGCAAGATCCTGATCAACGGCGAAGACACCACCGACCTCGACGAAGTGACCCTGCGTCGCAATATCGGTTATGTGATCCAGCAGATCGGCCTGTTCCCGAACATGACCATCGAGGAAAACATCGTGGTCGTGCCGAAATTGCTCGGCTGGGACAAGCAAAAATGCCACGACCGCGCCCGCGAGTTGATGAGCATGATCAAGCTGGAACCCAAGCAATACCTGCATCGCTACCCGCGTGAATTGTCGGGCGGCCAGCAACAGCGCATCGGTGTGATCCGTGCCCTGGCGGCCGACGCGCCGTTGCTGCTGATGGATGAACCGTTCGGCGCGGTCGACCCAATCAACCGCGAGATGATCCAGAACGAATTCTTCGAGATGCAGCGTGCGCTGAACAAGACCGTGATCATGGTCAGCCACGACATCGACGAAGCGATCAAGCTGGGCGACAAGATTGCGATCTTCCGCGCCGGCAAGCTGCTGCAGATCGATCATCCGGACACCCTGCTGGCGCACCCGGCCGACGAGTTTGTGAGCAACTTCGTGGGCCAGGACAGCACCCTCAAGCGCCTGTTGCTGGTGAAGGCCGAAGACGCGGCAGACAACGCCCCGTCGGTGAGCCCGGAAACCCCGGTGGCCGATGCGCTGGAATTGATGGACGAGCATGACCGCCGCTATGTGGTGGTCACCTGCGCCGAGAACAAGGCGCTGGGTTATGTACGACGTCGCGATCTGCACCGTCAGACCGGCACCTGCGGCCAGTACCTGCGCGAGTTCAACGCCACGGCGGCGTATGACGAGCATTTGCGCATCCTGCTGTCGCGCATGTACGAGTTCAACCGTTCGTGGTTGCCGGTGATGGATGCGGAGCGGGTGTTCCTGGGTGAGGTGACGCAGGAGTCGATTGCCGAGTACTTGAGCTCGGGTAAGTCCCGAGGTGGCAAGACCAGTATCGTTTCGCCTGCCGAGACAGCACTCGCCTGAGTTGACACCACGCGGTTAAAACTGTGGGAGCGGGCTTGCTCGCGAATGCGGTCTGTCAGTTGTAGTTGCTGTGACTGACACGCCGCTTTCGCGAGCAAGCCCGCTCCCACATTTGGATCTCTGGTGTGTCAGTTAATACCCTCAATTCCCCACATCCGGGGAACATCATTCCGTCACACCTGTCGGTTACATAAGTAGCTGCACGGGTTCGCGCGACGAACGCGTGCAAAAACGCGACATTTTTAGTTGATCTCAAGCCCCTCACGCCCTAAAGTTCGCGCCGAACGTCCATGCTGGAAACGATCCATCCGGCTCAAGTACTGACGACGAGACAGCAAGGCCAAGGGAAGCGGTTATTCCCATGGCCTTTTTGCTTTCGGCGACATGCCTTGGGAAGTAGGCGAACCAAAGTGGGGATACGGAGGACGTTCATTTGCACCCATTGATCAATTTAGTTTGCCCTTAGGAGTTCCCAGCATGTCGATCAACGTCGAAGATTATTTCGCGCGCGCCACTTTTGACAAAATGAAGGCGTTCGCCGACAAGCAAGAAACCCCGTTCGTGGTGATCGACACCGCGATGATCAGCCAGGCCTACGATGACCTGCGCGCCGGTTTCGAATTCGCCAAGGTGTATTACGCGGTCAAGGCCAACCCGGCTGTCGAGATCATCGACCTGCTCAAAGAAAAGGGTTCGAGCTTCGACATCGCCTCGATCTACGAGCTGGATAAAGTGATGGACCGCGGCGTCAGCGCCGACCGCATCAGCTACGGCAACACCATCAAGAAATCCAAGGACATCCGCTACTTCTACGAGAAAGGCGTGCGCCTGTTCTCCACCGACTCCGAAGCCGACCTGCGCAACATCGCCAAGGCCGCGCCGGGTTCGAAAGTGTATGTGCGTATTCTCACCGAAGGCTCGACCACGGCAGACTGGCCTTTGTCGCGCAAATTCGGCTGCCAGACCGACATGGCCATGGACCTGCTGATCCTGGCCCGTGACCTGGGCCTGGTGCCTTACGGCATCTCGTTCCACGTAGGTTCGCAACAGCGCGACATCAGCGTGTGGGACGCGGCCATTGCCAAGGTCAAAGTGATCTTCGAGCGCCTGAAGGAAGAAGACGGCATCCACCTCAAGCTGATCAACATGGGCGGTGGCTTCCCGGCCAACTACATCACCCGCACCAACAGCCTGGAAACCTACGCTGAAGAAATCATCCGTTTCCTCAAGGAAGACTTCGGTGACGACCTGCCGGAAATCATCCTGGAGCCGGGCCGTTCGTTGATCGCCAACGCCGGTATCCTGGTCAGCGAGGTGGTGTTGGTGGCCCGTAAATCCCGCACCGCCGTCGAGCGTTGGGTGTACACGGATGTGGGCAAGTTCTCCGGCCTGATCGAAACCATGGACGAAGCCATCAAGTTCCCGATCTGGACCGAGAAGAAAGGCGAGATGGAAGAAGTGGTCATTGCCGGCCCAACCTGCGACAGCGCCGACATCATGTACGAGAACTACAAGTACGGCCTGCCGCTGAACCTGGCGATTGGTGATCGTCTGTACTGGTTGTCGACCGGTGCGTACACCACCAGCTACAGCGCGGTTGAGTTCAATGGCTTTCCGCCACTGAAATCCTTCTACGTCTGACCCTTTAAAAACCGGCTCCCTGTGGCGAGGGAGCTTGCTCCCGCTGGAGTGCGAAGCGCTCCCAAAAAAAGTGGGGCCGCTGCGCAGCCCAGCGGGAGCAAGCTCCCTCGCCACAGCCGGTGTTTACAGATTTAGCTGAGTAGCACGCGCGTCGTAAGCCTCAGCCATCGCCCGAATCTGCGGATCATTCGCTGCCGCCAGCGCCTTCTGTGCCGTACGCAAAAACTTCAAATTCCCCCCCGTCAACGCCTTGCGCAACCACTCCAGCGCCGCATCGACCTGGCCGCTGTCCGCCAACACCGCCGCATAGCTGAACTGCCCGCGAAAATCCCCGGCTTCGGCGGAGCGTCGATACCACGCTACGGCGGCGTCCAAATCTCTCGGGCAGCATTGGCCGTCTTCCAGATAACGCCCCAGCAGGTTCATCGACTTGGCATGGCCTTGTTCCGCTGCCTGGCGGTATAGGCTCAGCGCCTGTTGCTGGTCTTCGGCCACACCGCGCCCGGTCGCCAACAGGTTGGCGTAGTTGTATTGCGCCCAATCCAAACCGGCTTCGGCGGCCAAACGGTACTCTCGCGCCGCTGCCGTTTCATCCGCCGCACCACCCCAGCCATGTTCCAAACAGCGCCCGGCCATATTGCGCGCCATTAAGTGCCCGCCCTTTGCCGCAATCTGGAACCAGCGCAACGCCAGCGCTTCATCGCGGGCAATGCCACGCCCTTCCAGCAGGATCTGCCCGAGCAGCGCCTGGGCATCGACCACGCCCTCCTTTGCCGCTATCAGGATCGCCTGGGCTGCGCGCACGGGGGAATCGTCGAGCATGCTTTGCAACTGCTCGACGTTGAGCACTTCTTCACGGCGCAACAAGAAGCCCATGTCAGACCTCGACCCAGCGGCGCAACAGGTTGTGGTAGGTGCCGGTGAGCTGGATCAGTGCCGGGTGGTCTGGCACATCGGCGCTCAGTTGCTGGATCGCACCGTCCATTTCGAACAGCAGGGTACGCTGGCTGTCTTCGCGCACCAGGCTTTGGGTCCAGAAGAACGAGGCGTAGCGCGCGCCACGGGTCACGGCGTTGACTTTGTGCAGGCTGGAACCGGGGTACAGCACCATGTCGCCGGCGGGCAACTTCACACGCTGCAGGCCAAAGGTGTCCTGGATCTCCAGCTCGCCACCGTCGTACTCCTCGGGGTCGCTGAAAAACAAGGTGGATGACAAATCGGTGCGCACGCGTTCGTGGCTGCCTTTGGGCTGGCGCACGGCGTTGTCGATGTGAAAATCGAAACTGCCGCCGGCGGTGTAGCAGTTGAGCAACGGCGGGAAGACCTTGTGCGGTAACGCCGCCGACATAAACAGCGGGTTCTGCCACAAACGTTCCAACATCGCCGCGCCGATTTCCTTGGCCAATGGGTGCCCTTCGGGTAATTGCAGGTTGTGCTTGGCCTTGGCGGACTGGTGCCCGGCAGTGATTTTACCGTCGGCCCAATCGGCGGCTTCCAGGGCTTTGCGGATGCGCTGCACTTCCTCACGAGAGAACAGGCCGGGGATGTGCAGCAGCATGGGCAATACCTGAATTCAGAGAGGCGCCAATGGTATTGATTCTTATCCGCCCTGTAAAACGCCGAGACGGATGAGTTCGTAAAAACCGTAAGCAAAAAGTGTAAAGAATGTAAATTCAGTGCAATTAGCAATGTATCGCAATTGATAGAAAGTCGTGTTCACCCTATATTCCGCCGCCTCACATCCTTGGGGAAAGGACACGTCATGTCGCGCACCATTACAAAAATACCTGCCAGTTCACCACGCATGCTGGCTTCGGCCATCGGCGTTGCTCTCAGCGCCAGCTCTGTCGCCCATCTGGCGCAAGCGGCCGAAGACACTGAACAAAAAGGCCAGCGCAACAGCATCTCCCTCGGCGCCACCAGCATTACCGGCGAAGAACAGGACGACACCTCCTACCAGGTCGAAAAAGCCTCGTCGCAGAAATACACCGCGCCACTGGTCGACACGCCGCGTTCCGTCACCGTGGTGCCGCAACAAGTGCTCAAGGACACCGCCGCCACCTCGTTGCAGGACGCCTTGCGCACCGTACCGGGCATCACGTTCGGCGCAGGTGAAGGCGGCAACCCCCAGGGCGACCGCCCGTTCATCCGTGGTTTTGACGCCCAGGGCGACACCTACCTGGATGGCGTGCGCGACACCGGCGGCCAGAGCCGTGAGATCTTCGACATCGAGTCGATCGAAGTCAGCAAGGGCCCGAATTCGTCGTTCGGCGGCCGGGGCTCGGCCGGTGGCAGCCTCAACCTGGTGAGCAAGACCCCACAAGCGCGGGACTTCACCAACGGCGGCTTCACCTACGGTTCCGACCAGACCCGCCGCTATGTGCTCGACGTGAACCGTCAGTTCCTCGACGACAGCGCCGCGTTCCGCCTGAACCTGATGAGCCACGAACAGAACGTCGCCGGTCGCGACGCGATCAATTACGACCGCTGGGGCGTCGCTCCGTCGCTGACGTTTGGCCTGGGCACCCCGACCCGCGTCAACCTCAGCTACTACCACCTGGAAAGCAACGACCTGCCGGATTCGGGGATTCCCTACGGCTACGGCTCGTCGACCGCGACGGCCCACGTGCATGACAAACCCAATGACGGCGGCGACAGCGATAACTTCTACGGTCTCAAGGATCGCGACTTCCGCAAGACCCGCGCCGACATCAGCACGTTCTCCATTGAGCACGACCTGAACGACAACATGACGTTGAAGAACACCCTGCGCCACGGCAGCACCGGGCAGGACTACATCCTGACGCAACCGGACGACAGCAAGCTCAACGTCAACAGATTCGGCACCGTATGGCGTCGCGCCAACAGCCGGGTCTCGACCACAACCACCACCACCAACCAGACCGACCTGTTCGGCAGCTTCCAGGCCCTGGGCTTCAAGCACAGCTACTCCACCGGCCTGGAATTCACCGGCGAAGAAACCCGCGTCAGCAGCTACACCATCAGCCCCAACGCCAACCCCATCTGCACCGTGGCCAAAGGCAGCCTGGGCGGCCAGTGCACCTCCCTGAGCAACCCGAACCCGGATGACGCCTGGACCGGCAGCATCGCGCGCAACTATTACGGCACCAGCACCAAGGCCACCAGCCGTGGCGCCTACGTGTTCGACACCATTGAGCTGGACCCGAAATGGTTGCTGAACGTCGGCCTGCGCTACGACACCTTCGACACCGTTGCCAACACCGACTCCGCAACCGGCCGCAGCAAAATCAAAGAAGACAGCCAATTCTTCAACTGGCAGGCCGGGCTGGTCTGGAAGCCGGTGGAAAACGCCAGCATCTATGCCTCCTACGCCACGTCGGCAACACCCGCCGGTGGCCTGGTGGGTGAAGGGTCGGACGGCAACCCATTGTCTGCCGGTGCCGCCAGCAGCGACTTGCAGCCGGAAGAAACCGTCAACTACGAGTTGGGCACCAAGTGGGACCTGTTCCACGATCGCCTGTCGCTGACCGCTGCGGTGTTCCGTACCGAGAAGAAAAACACGCGCATCCTGGTCGACGCCCTGACCTATCAGAACGCCGGTGAGTCCCAGGTCGACGGCCTGGAACTGTCCGCCAGCGGCAAAATCACCGACCAATGGCAGGTGTTCGCCGGCTACAGCTACCTCGACAGCGAACTGGTCAAGTCCGGCTTGAACGGTCGCAACGGTGTGGTCAGCTCGGGGTCGAGCAAAGGCAACCAAATGCCCAACACGCCGAAGAACACCTTCAGCCTGTGGACCACCTACGACGTCACGTCCAAGCTCACCATCGGTGGCGGCGCGTTCTACGTCGACCAGGTTTATGGCGATGCGGGCAACACCGTTTATGTACCGTCCTACACCCGCTACGACGCCATGGCCAGCTACAAGCTGACCAAGAACGTGGACCTGCAATTGAACGTGCAAAACCTGACGGACAAGCTGTATTACGACAAAGCCTTCTCGACGCACTTCGCCAACCAGGCGGCCGGTCGCACGGCGTTGTTGACCACCAGCTTCCACTTCTAAACAGCCGCACCACGCAGCAAAAAGCCCCACGCATCGGATGCGCGGGGCTTTTGCGTGTAAAACAGAATGTTTCTCGACAAGCCACGGCATAATGCGCGCCGTGCCCTACATATCCGGATAGACGAGGCGGTCAGACGTGTTGAAGAAAACCCTGTTCCAGTTGCACTGGTTCTTCGGCATTACCGCCGGGCTGGTGCTGGCCTTGATGGGGATCACCGGGGCTGCGGTCTCGTTTCAGGATGAAATCCTACGGGCGCTCAACCCGAGCGTACTGACCGTGGAAAAACGCGAAGCCGGCGTATTGCCGCCCGCCGAGCTGGTGCGCAAGCTGGAAGCCACCGAAGGCCAGACCGTGGCCATGCTGTTCGTGGAGAGCGAAAGCGGCAACGCCGCCCGCGTGTTCTTCACCCCGCCGCCCGGCGAACGCCGTGGCCAGTTGCGCTATTTCGATCCCTACACCGGCGACTACATGGGCGACGTGGTCGGCCAGGAGGTTTTCGGCTTTCTGCTGCAATTCCACCGCTTCCTGGTGATGGGCGATACCGGGCGCAACATCACCGGCGCGTGCACGCTGATCCTGGTGTTCTTCTGCCTCTCCGGGTTGTACCTGCGCTGGCCGCGCCAAGTGGCAAGCTGGCGTGCCTGGCTGACCTTGGACTGGCGTAAAAAAGGCCGTGCCTTCAACTGGGACCTGCACTCGGTGTTCGGCACCTGGTGCCTGTTGGCGTATCTGCTGTCGGCACTGACCGGGCTGTATTGGTCCTACGACTGGTACAGCCAGGGCATGACCAAGCTGTTGTCCGACGCCCCACAGAATGAACGGGTGCGCAAACGCGGCCCGGCCCCTGCAGGCCCGGCGCCCGTGGCCAATTACGATGCGATCTGGAGCAGCATCTACAGCAACGCCGGCCCCGGCTTGAGTGCCTACAACATCCGCATGCCAGCTGTCGCCGGGCAACCGGCCACCGTGTACTACCTGCTAAACAATTCGCCCCATGACCGCGCGTTGAACCAGATCAACCTGGACCCGGCGACTGGCGAGGTGAAATCCCACGACCGCTACGCCAGCAAGACCCTCGGCTCACAACTGCTGACCAGCGTCTACGCGCTGCACACCGGCAGTTACTTCGGCCTGGTGGGGCGCATCATTCTCACAGTCAGCTCGGTGCTGATGCCGCTGTTCTTCATCACCGGCTGGCTGTTGTACCTGGACCGTCGTCGCAAGAAGCGCCAGGTGCGTGACGCGCGTAAAGGCCTCACGGCCAACGCCAGCGATGCCCCGGCCTGGCTGATCGGCTTTGCCAGCCAGAGCGGTTTTGCCGAGCAGCTTGCGTGGCAAACGGCTGGCCAATTGCAGGCGGCTGGTTTGCCGGTGAAGGTGCAGTCCCTGGGCAGCGTCAGCCAGGATGACCTGCGCCAGTCGGAAAATGCGCTGTTCGTGGTCAGCACCTTCGGCGACGGCGAAGCGCCCGACAGTGCTCGCGGTTTCGATCGCAGCGTGCTCGGCCAAGACCTGCCCCTAAAGGGCTTGAACTACTCGGTACTAGCCCTGGGCGACCGTCAATACGAACACTTCTGCGGCTTCGCGCGGCGCCTGCATTTCTGGCTGACCCACCAGGGCGGCAACGCGCTGTTCGCCCCGGTGGAAGTCGACAGCGGTGACACCGCCGCCCTGCTGCACTGGCAACAACAACTCGGCCAGCTCACCGGCCACGCCCCGGCGGCCGCTTGGCCGACCGCCCAATACGAAAACTGGACGCTGAGCCAACGCACCCTGCTCAACCGCGACAGCGCAGGCGCCGATGTCTACTTGCTGGGCCTCACCTCCTCGTCACCACAACGCTGGCAAGCCGGCGACCTGGTGGAAGTGCTGCCGCGCAACTGCCCTTGGGCCATCGAGCACTTCCTGGGGGGCCTGGGCCTGGCCAACAGCGACGGTGTGTTGATCGACGGCATGGCGCATACCCTCGACCAGGCCCTGGCCACTCGCCAACTGCCGACGCATCGCGCTCACCTGGTCGGCCTGCACGCCCAGGCACTGGTGGACGCGCTGGTGCCGCTGGGCATGCGCGAATACTCCATCGCCTCGATTGCCAGCGATGGCGTACTCGAATTGATCGTACGCCAGGAACGCCACCCCGACGGCAGCCTGGGCCTGGGATCAGGCTGGCTCACCGAACATGCCGCCCTCGGCTCCAGCATCAGCCTGCGCCTGCGCCGCAACAGTGGCTTCCACCTGCCGGAAGCACCCGTGCCGCTGATCCTGCTGGGCAACGGCACCGGCCTGGCCGGCCTGCGCAGTTTGCTCAAGGCGCGCATTGCCGACGGCCAGCAGCGTAACTGGTTGCTGTTCGGTGAACGCAATATCAAGCATGACTTCCTCTGCCAGGACGAGCTGCAAGGCTGGCTGGCCAGTGGCGATCTGGCGCTGCTGGACCTGGCGTTTTCCCGCGACCAGGAGGAAAAAATCTACGTACAGGATCGTCTACGGGAGTCAGCCGAGGTACTGCGTAAGTGGCTGAGCGACGGCGCGGCGATTTATGTGTGCGGGAGCCTGCAGGGGATGGCGACTGGGGTGGATCAGGCGTTGGTGGACATCCTTGGCAGTGAAGCCGTGGAGCGGTTGATCGAACAAGGTCGCTATCGCCGCGACGTCTACTGAGATCTTACAGACGCTAAGGAACCCATGTGGGAGCGGGCTTGCTCGCGAATGCGGTGGATCAGTCAGCTAATGTGCGACTGGCACACCGTATTCGCGAGCAAGCCCGCTCCCACAGTTGATTGCGTTCCAAGTCAGGCGGGTTGGAGTTTTTGTTCGAAGACCGACACGCCATCCAGATCCCGCAAAATCACGGTCAACTCCGCCGTCTGCCCATCAATGTTCACCTCGCCAAAAAACTGAAAACCGGCGAATGGCGAGGTGTTCTGTGCCGGCGGCGCCTTCTCGAACACCACCTCTGGCCCAAAGGTCTTATCCAACGGATTAGGCCCGAAACTCCCCGCATTCAACGGCCCGGCGACAAACTCCCAAAACGGCTCGAAATCCTGGAACGCCGCACGATCCGGGTGATAGTGGTGTGCCGCGCAGTAATGCACATCCGCCGTCAGCCACACGTGGTTACTCACCTTCTGCGCCCTTAAAAAGCCCAGCAGCTCGGCAATTTCCAGCTCACGCCCTTGCGGTGCGCCTGGGTCGTTGTTGGCAATCGCTTCCCAGCGCGGCACGCCGGGACTCACTTCGCCATCAGGCACACCCAGGCCAATCGGCATGTCAGCGGCGACGACTTTCCACTGCGCCTGCGAGCCCTTGAGTTCGCGCTTGAGCCAATCCAACTGCTCGCGGCCGAGGAAGGGTTTTTCAGCGCCCAGGTTGTCATCGTTCGGCCCGCGATAGCTGCGCATGTCCAGCACGAACACATCCAGCAACGGCCCATAGCTGAGCTTGCGATAAATGCGCCCGCCGCCATCGGCGCTCTGCCGACGCATCGGTGAATATTCCAGCCAGGCCTGGCGCGCACGGCCGACCAAGGTGTTGATGTCCTTGACCTGATAACGCTCATCCAACTGCTTGCTTGGCGACCAGTTGTTCACCACTTCATGGTCGTCCCACTGCCAGATCTGCGGCACTTCGGCGTTGAAGCGACGGACGTTTTCATCCATCAGGTTGTAGCGGTAATTGCCGCGATACTCATCCAGGGTTTCGGCCACCTTGCTCTTGGCGTCGGTGGTGAGGTTGCGCCAGATGCGCCCGTCTTCGACCTTGAGCTGCGCCGGCACTGGGCCGTCGGCGTAGATGGTGTCGCCGCTGTGGATAAAAAAGTCCGGCAGGCGCAGGCGCATCGCTTCATAGATGCGCATGCCGCCGATATCCGGGTTGATGCCGAAGCCTTGGCCGACGGTGTCGCCACTCCACACAAAACGGATGTCGCGGCGCTGTTGCGGCACGCTGCGCAGGTGCCCGAACCAAGGCTCGCTGGCGACGCCGGTCTGGGCATCTTCGAAGTGCACGCGGTAGAAAATCGCCTGGTCGGCGGGCAGCCCGGTGAGTTCGACGCGGGCGGTAAAGTCGGTGCGGTTGTCGGCCAGGGGCGAAACAAATCGACGGGGGTTGCTGAAGACGCTGCGGGTGTCCCACTCCACCACCATGCGGGCCGGGCGGTCGCTGCGGCTCCAGATCATGGCGCGATCACCGAGCAGGTCGCCGGACTGCACGCCGTCGGTGAGTTGCGGCCGGTCCTTGACCGAGGCGATCACCGCCGGGGCCAGGCCCGGCAGTAACAGGCCGGCGCCGACAGCTTGCATCACGCGGCGGCGGCCGAGATCGAAGTGGCTCATGCAGGTGCCCTCTTGGTTATCAAAAGGGCCACTTAAGCATGGGGTTATGACACCGGTGCGACAGTCAGCTCGACCGCTTCCGGACGCTTGATCAGCGCATACACCAGGCCGGTCAGCACGCTACCGGCGACAATCGCCAGCAGGTACAGCAGCGCGTGGTTCATCGCATTCGGGATGACCAGCACCGCGAGGCCGCCGTGGGGCGCCGCGAGCTTGCAACCAAAGTACATCGACAGCGCACCCGCCAACGCGCCACCGGCGATGCTGGCCGGGATTACGCGCAGCGGGTCTTTGGCTGCAAAGGGAATCGCGCCTTCGGAGATAAACACCATGCCGAGAATGATCGCTGCCTTGCCGGCCTCACGCTCCGTCTGGGCAAACTTGCGGCGTGCCAGGAAGGTGGCGATGCCCATGCCGATGGGCGGCACCATGCCCGCCGCCATCACTGCGGCTATCGGCGCGCCACTATGCTCGGCAAGCATGCCGACGGAAAACGCATAAGCTGCCTTGTTGATCGGCCCACCGAGGTCGACGCACATCATGCCGCCCAACAGCACACCCAGCAGCACGGCGTTGGTAGTGCCCATATTGTTGAGGAATCCCGTCAGGCTCACCAGCATGCGCGCCACCGGCGGCCCGACCAGGTAGATCATCGCCAGGCCGGTGAACAGGCTCGCCAGCAACGGAATGATCAGGATCGGTTTCAGCGCATCCAGGCTTTGCGGCAGCTTGACCGCGCGGGTGATCAGCTTGACGCAGTAACCGGCCAGGAAACCGGCGAATATCCCGCCGATGAAGCCTGCACCCAATGTCGTCGCCAGCAACCCGCCGATCATGCCGGGGGCCAGGGCCGGACGATCAGCAATGGAGTAGGCGATGTAGCCTGCCAGCAGCGGCACCATCAACATGAAGGCCTGGCTTCCCACCGACTTCAACGCGGCAGCCAGGGTGCCTTGCTCTTCAAACGCCGTGATGCCGAACATATAGGACAAGGCAATCAACAACCCACCCGCCACCACCATCGGCAACATGAACGACACACCGGTCAACAGGTGTTTATACACGCCGGTCTTTTCTTGCTTGGCCACCGCACCGCTGGCCGCGCTTTCCACCGCACCTTCGGCCAGCGCCTTGTTGAGGGTGGCCTCGGATTGCTTGAGGGCAATGCCGGTGCCGCAACGGTAGATCTTCTTGCCGGCGAAACGCTCGGTGGCGACTTCGATATCCGCCGCCAGCAACACCACATCGGCGTCGGCGATGGCCTGCGGGCTCAAGGGCGTGCGCGCGCCGACCGAGCCTTGGGTCTCGACCTGCAAGTCGTAGCCCAGCCGCTTGGCCGTCTGTTGCAAGGCCTCTGCAGCCATGAAGGTATGGGCAACCCCGGTTGGGCAGGCCGTAATGGCGACGATACGCGGTGCATTTTTGGCCGCCTGTTGCGTAGCCACATACACCTGCGCCTCTTCAGCACCACGGCGCAACACCGCGTCGACATCCGCCAGCGCCTGGGCCGGCGTGCTCTGGAATACGCGCTTGCCGACAAACCGTTGCATATCCACCGGGGTGCTGGTGACCAACAACACCCATTCGGCGTCGTTGATCGTGGCCTGGGACAACTGGCGCTCCGGGCGCTGCACATCCACCACTTCAACGCTGGTGCTCCAGCCCTGGCGTTGCGCGGCAGCGTCCAACAAGCGGGCGCACAGCACACTGGTGACCATGCCGTTCGGGCAGGCGGTAACAATGGCTAACTTCATCACAAACCCTCTTATTGTTCTGTCAGCGCGCGCACATGGACGCCGCTTTCGAGGCGCGCCAACTGCGCGTGATCACTGATGCCGAAACCGATCTGCGTCACCGCCATCGCGGCAATCGCCGTGGCGCGGCGCAGGGTTTGCTCCGGCGTATCACCCGTGAGCAGACCGTGGAGCATGCCGGCCAGCAATGAGTCGCCAGCGCCGACGGTGCTGGCGACCGCGACCTTGGGCGGCGTGGCGTGCAGCGACACGCCTGGGCTGTACCAGCTCACGCCCGCAGCGCCGTCGGAAACCACCACGTGTTCCACACCCTGTTGATGCAATTGGCTGATGGCATCCGGGGCATTACCCAGTGCGTCGGCCAGTTCTTCGGTATTGGGTTTGACCAGCCACGGGCCAGCCTGCAAGCCGGCGCGCAACGCTTCGCCGCTGGTGTCCAGGGCGACTTTCAAGCCAAGGTTTTTCAGTTGTTCGAGCATTTTTTGAAACCACTGCGGGCTGACGCCGCGCGGCAAGCTACCTGCCACGACCACCGCATCGAATTCCGGGCCGACGATGGCGATGAGCTTGAGCAGTTCTGCTTGCGCCTCGTCACTGACCAGCGGCCCAGGCGCATTGATATCGGTGACCCGGCCATCCTGCTCGGCAATCTTGATGTTGCTGCGTGTCTCGCCCGGTACACGAATGAACGCATTGCCAAATCGACGGCGGGCGATCAGCGCGTCGAACGCCTGGGGGTTTTCTTCACCGAGAAACCCACCCACGCTCACCTGATGGCCCAGGTCGGCCAGCACCTGCGCCACGTTCACGCCCTTGCCGGCAGCATGGGTCAGCAGGGTTTCGCTACGGTTGACTTCACCCGGTTCCAGGCGCGCCAAGCGTACCGTCAGGTCCAACGCCGGGTTCAGCGTCAGGGTCAGAATCCTTGCCATCTACACGGCCTCCACTAGGGCTCTCACTGCGGCGGGCGAGCCCACCGCCAGTGCTTGTTGCGCCAGGCCCTGGGCCTCGCTCAGACTGAATTCGCGCACGCGCGCCTTCACTTCGGGGATGCTGCGGGCCGACACACTCAGCTCATCGACACCCAGGCCGATCAACACCGGCACGGCCAACGGATCAGCCGCCAGCTCGCCGCACACGCCGACCCACTTGCCATGGGCATGGGCGGCGCGCACGGTGATGTCGATCAGTTGCAACACCGCCGGGTGCAGGCCATCGGCCTGGGCCGACAGGGTCGGGTGGCCACGGTCGATGGCCAGGGTGTACTGGGTCAGGTCATTGGTGCCGACGCTGAAGAAGTCCACTTCCTTGGCCAAGACCGGCGCGAGCAACGCGGCCGACGGCACTTCGATCATGATGCCCAGTTGCAGGTCTGCCACCGGGATTTCCAGGCGCAGGCGCTCGGTCATGTCGCGCGCCGCGCGCCATTCGTCAACACTGCCGACCATGGGGAACATGATGCGCAGCGGGCGGTTGTCCGCCGAACGCAGCAGCGCCCGCAGTTGCGCTTCCATGATCTGTGGGCGCTGCAAGGTCAGACGAATGCCGCGCACGCCGAGGAAGGGGTTTTCCTCTTGGGCGATCGGCCAGTAAGGCAGCGGTTTGTCGCCCCCCACATCCAAAGTGCGCACCACCAGCGGGCGACCGGCGAGGCCATCGAGGACGCGACGGTATTCGGCTTCCTGGGTGGCTTCGTCCGGTGCTTGCGGGTGGGCCATGAAAATCAGTTCGGTGCGCAGCAAGCCAATGCCTTCGGCGCCCTGCTCCACCGCGCTGGCAACGCCGGCGCTTTCGCCGATGTTGGCAAACACTTCCACGGCATGACCGTCGCGGGTCAGGGCCGGTTCATGGCGCTGCGCCGAGGCGGCTTGCAGGCGTTGTTCGCGGGTATCGCGCTCGACCGTAGCGCGTTGCAGGGTCGCGGCGTCGGCGTCCACATGCAGGCGGCCGCGCTGGCCATCCAACAATAAGGGTGTGCCCGAGGCCAGCAGTAACACAGCCGCGCCGGCACCGACCAACGCCGGAATACCGAGGGCACGGGCGACGATGGCGCTGTGGGCCGTTGCACCGCCACGGGCGGTGAGGATCCCGGCGACGCGCGCCGGGTCCAGACGCGCCACATCGGACGGACCGACTTCGTCCATCACCAGAATGTAAGGTTCGCTCGGCTCCTGGGCGCTTTCGACGCCACACAATTGCGCCAGCACACGACGGCCGACGTCACGCAGGTCGGCGGCGCGCTCGGCGAGCAGCGCGTCCTGCAACGACTCCTGCTGCTTGGCGGCCGCTTCGATCACACTCATCCACGCCGCTTCAGCGCTTTCGCCTTGCTTGAGGCGGGTGTCGACTTCGTCGGTGAGTTCCGGGTCGTCGAGCATTTCCTGGTGGGTGATGAAAATCTCGCGGATCGCCTTGGATTGACTGCGCTCTATCAGCCCTTGGATATCACGGCGCACATCGGCCAAGGCGCCGTGCAGGCGATGGCGCTCGATGGCGGAAGACTCGCCGCGCAAGGGGTAGTCGAAGACCTGCTGCACCTGGATATGCGCAGGGCCGATGGCAATGCCCGGCGCGGCGGCGATGGCCTGGATCTGGCTGCCGGCCAAGGGTGCGCTGAGCACTGGCTCGATATCGACGACTTCAGGCGGGACGCTTTGGGTTGGCAGCGGCTCGACCTCTTCACCCAGGCCCTCTTCCACCGCCGCCAACAGCGCGGGCAGCGCGTCGCCGGCAATGGCTGGCTCGGCGACAAACTCCAGCACCTGGCCGCGACGCGCGCCGAGGCTCAGCAGTTTGCTCAGGCTTTTTACCGACACGGCGCCCACGGGGCCATCGACGATGCGCACACGCAGGTCGCCTTCAAAACCTTTCGCCAACTGCGCCAGGATCTTCGCCGGGCGCGCATGCAGGCCGTGGGCGTTGGCCAGGGTGATGCGCGCAGTGGGCCAATCTGGAGGCAATTCACCGCCGAGCACTTCAAGCACGGCGCGGCTGCTGGTGGCGCGGCCGAGTTCCTGGCCGCGCCCTTCGATGAGCAAGGCGCACAAGCGTTCGAGCAACGTCTGGTGGGCTTCGCCCAGGCTGGCCAGGCAGAACAGGCCGTTGAGCGGCTGACCGAGGTAGCGCATGGGTTTGTCCGGGGTGACAAACGCCAGCCCTGGGCGCTTGACGGTCTGCTCGCTGTGCAACCACCACAGGCCATCGCCCAGGGGCAACGCATCCACTTGCTGCAACACGGCGGCGAAACCATTGCTTACACAATCTGCCTGACGCAACAGCCGCGCACCGCGCCAAACCAGTTCTTCGAAGTCGTCGGCGGACACGCCCAGGCTGATCATCTGCGCATCCAGCGCCAGTTCCTGCGGCGCACCTTGCAACAGTTTCAACAGCGCTTCGGCACTGCCGGCACGGCGCAGGGCCTGGCCCAGGTCGGTTTCACCGAGGGCGCGGGTGAGCAGTTGCAACAGGCGCAGGTGTTCGTCGGATTTGGCGGCAATGCCGATGGCCAGGTACACGATCTGGCCGTCGCCCCAGTCCACCCCTTCGGGGAACTGCAGCAGGCGCACACCGGTGGAGAACACCTGGTCACGGGTTTCGGGGGTGCCGTGGGGGATGGCGATACCTTGGCCGAGGAAGGTCGAGCCTTGGGCTTCACGGGCTTGCAAACCGCTGAGGTAACCCTCGGCGACCAGGCCGTCGGCCACCAGTTTTTCAGCGAGCAGGTGCAAGGCAGCAGATTTGTCCACGGCCACCTGGCCCATGGAAATCTGCTCTACAGTGAGCTCAAGCATGCCGTTCTCCTAGTTAGTGCAGTGGCGCACTAGGTATTGTTTTAAACAAACAGTGTAAAGGGTGTTCAGGTTTTACTGACTGAGCAGTCAATTGGCAGTAGCCACTCAGTCGCGAACGTCGTAAAAATACGCTGGCTGAAACGTTTAATCTATAGTTTATGGAAGACTACGCGTTAATTGCGCATCCTTGAAGAACCACTCGGCGCTTGAGCCAGGACATTGGTCGTGTACAGGAATCGGTTACGATTGGAGAAAATGTCGGGGCAAGCTCCAGAAAACAAGGAAATCCCGGTTTGAAACTCAGTGATATCGCCCGTCTCGCCGGTGTGTCCGTGACCACCGCCAGCTACGTCATCAATGGCAAGGCTGAACAGCAACGCATCAGCAGCGCCACCGTCGAACGGGTGCGTGCCGTGGTCCAAGCCCATGGCTTTACCCCCAACCCCCAGGCCGCCGGGCTGCGCAGTCGGCACACGCGCACCTTGGGCTTTATCCTGCCCGACCTGGAAAACCCCAGTTATGCACGCATCGCCAAGCTCCTGGAGCAAGGGGCGCGGGCGCGCGGCTATCAACTGCTGATCGCCAGTTCCGACGATGACGCCGACAGCGAGCGCCAACTGCTGCAACTGTTCCGCGCCCGACGCTGTGATGCGCTATTTGTCGCCAGCTGCCTGCCGGCCAGTGATGACAGTTACCGTGAGTTGCAGGCCAAGGGGTTGCCGGTGATTGCCATCGACCGGGTGATGGGCGCGGATCAATTCTGCTCGGTGGTCAGCGACGACCGCCAGGCGTGCCAGCAACTGACCAGCAGCCTGTTGCAGCCATTGCCCAAGCAGATCGTATTGATCGGCGCACGGCCCGAGCTGAGTATCAGCCAGGAACGTGCCGCCGGTTTCCGTGAGGCCCTCGAAGGGTTCACCGGTGAGGTGATCGTCGAACACGGCGAAGCCTTCAGTCGCGACTGTGGCCGACAGCTGATGGAGCAACTTCTGCAGCAACTGGGGCATTTGCCTGACGCGCTGGTGACCACGTCCTACGTACTGCTGCAAGGCGTGTTCGACGCGCTGCATGACTTTCCGCTCAAATCACGGCCGCTGCGCCTGGGCACCTTTGGTGATACCCAGTTGCTGGACTTCCTGCCGCTGCCGGTCAACGCCATGGCCCAGCAACATCAACTGATCGCCGAGACCGCCCTACGCCTGGCCCTGGCCGCAATTGAAGAAGAACAGTACCAACCGGGCGTACATGCCATCGGCCGGACGTTCAAGCAGCGTATTCACGAGGCGTGAGCGTGGAGCTGATCGACACCCACACCCATTTGGACTTCCCCGATTTCGACAGCGATCGCCGGGAAGTCCTCGTTCACAGCCGAGCACTGGGCGTGCGGCGTATGGTGGTATTGGGGGTGTATCAGCAGAATTGGCAGCGGTTGTGGGATCTGGTGCAAGCGGACGAAGGCTTGTTCGCTGCCTTTGGCCTGCACCCGGTGTACCTCGATGACCATCGCCCCGCCGACCTGACGGAGTTGGGCGACTGGCTGACTCGCCTGCACGGCCACCGGCAGCTGTGCGCCGTGGGCGAAATCGGCTTGGACTACTTTCTCGAACAGCTGGACCGCGAACGCCAGCAAAGCCTGTTTGAAGCGCAGCTAAAATTGGCGGTGGACTTCCAACTGCCGGCGCTGCTGCACGTGCGTCGCAGCCACGCCGCCGTGATTGCAACCCTCAAGCGCATTCGCCTGCCCCGTGGCGGCATCATCCACGCCTTTGCCGGCAGCCGCGAAGAAGCCCGCGAATACATCAAGCTCGGCTTCAAACTGGGCTTGGGCGGCGCGGCGACCTGGCCTCAAGCCCTGCGCATGCACAAGGTGCTGGCCCACCTGCCGCTGGACGCGGTGGTACTGGAAACCGACTCACCGGATATGGCGCCCGCGATGTACCCCGGCCAACGCAACAGCCCCGAACACCTGCCGGACATCTGCACCGCGCTCGCCGAGCGCATGAATACCAGCCCTCTATTGCTGGCCGAGGCGAGCACACGCAATGCGTGCGAGCTGTTCAATTGGTAGAGAAGGCGAGACCACTTGCAGCTCCAGCGTTATCCGCTGACGGTAGCGGGCATATCGCAGCACCAGGAAATGCACCAGCAGCACGATCAGCGAAATGTTGAATTGGCCGATCACACTGATCAACCCTACCCACTCTGTCACCAGTGCCACGATCAGTGCCGTGCAGGTCAACACCACCATGCTCGGTCGCACCAGTGCCCATTGGTCCAGGGACCTGAACTGACGCAACTGCCGAGGGCAGTTCAACTGCAAGATCCACTGGCAGTACGGGCAATCGAACGGTTCTTCGATGGCGATGGCATTCAGTTGCCAAGGCTTGAGATTAAAGGTGATGTCGCAATGGGCGCAGTGCCCCTTGATGCCGATTACAGCGTTCATCGCTGTGCCTCCCCAGGACTTGAAATCGAGTGAAACAATTTTCACTCATTCAAGACCCCGGAAAAGAGACGCTGAGAAATCAGGACGAGCACCACGCCAGCAAACGACAAATCCTACATTCTGATCTCACACGCGGAACGCGCCGATCAATTGCTTCAACTCGATCACCTGTATCGACAGCTGTCGGCTCGCCGCTTCGGTCTGGTGCGCGCCCTGCGCGGCATGTTCGCCAGCCCTATTGATTTCAACGATGTTCTGGTCGATATCGTGGGCGACGGCGGTTTGCTGCTCCACGGCGGCGGCAATCTGCTGGTTCTGATCGACGATCATTCCTACAGCACCGAGGATGTTTTCTAAGGCTTGCTGGACCTTTTCCGACTGGCCCACGGTGCCACTGGCCATTTCATGGCTGCTGCCCATGGCCTTCACGGCCGCCGCCACGCCGCTGTGCAGGCTACTGATCATCTGCTCGATTTCCTCGGTGGAGTGCTGGGTGCGCCGAGCCAGAGTACGCACCTCGTCCGCCACCACCGCAAACCCACGCCCTTGCTCGCCGGCCCGTGCGGCTTCGATGGCGGCGTTCAGGGCCAGCAGGTTGGTTTGTTCGGCGATGCTCTTGATCACTTCCAACACGCTGCTGATGGACTGGCTGTCAGTGGCCAACTGGTTAATGACCTTCACCGACTGATCGATTTCCGTGGCGAGCCGCGCAATGCTGCCCTGCTGCGACTGCACCAGGCCACGGCCGCTGACCGTTTCGTCGTTGACGCTTTGGGCACTGCTGACCGCCGCCGCGGCACTACGCGCGACTTCCTGCGCGGTGGACGACATCTGATTCATGGCCGTCGCCACCTGCTCGATCTGCGTGCGCTGCCCGGAAACCGCCTGATTGCTCTGGGCCGACACTGTCTCCACCTGCCCGGCCTGTAACTCGACCTGGCTGACGGTGTGTCCGACACGCTCGATCAAGTCATGGATCTTGCTCACGGTGCCGTTGAATACCTGGCCCAGGTCACCCAGCTCATCGCGGCTATGGGCAACAAAGGTGACGGTCATATCACCGGCCGCCACCTTATCCATCATCGCGCCCAGGCGCCGCAGCGTGGTACGTGTGGACGCGTAGAAGCCCGCATACAAGTAGAAAATCAACAGGAACACCGCGCTCAGGGCCGAGACCAGCAGCACCATGTGCGTGCGGTTCTGTGCCAGGCGCTGTTCCAACTGTTGCCCGAGAAAGGTCAGCGTGGCGTCATCCAATTGGTAGGTCTGGGCCATCAACCGGCTGACATTGTCGTAGAAGTCCTGCCAGGGCGCGTCGAGGGTTTCGGCCATCACGACCTGTTCTTCAAACAACTCGCTGGCTTGCTTGAGGCTGGCGTTGCTGGCCTTGGCCAGGCTGTCGAGGGCCGCGTGCGCGGCTTTGCTGGAGCCCAGGGCATCCTGCAACTTCAAGCCATACTCGGCCTGGAGTTTTTCCAATTGCTGCAACAGCTCGTCAAAACGTGTGCTGGACGACGAGTTGAGAAAACCCTGGCCCAGGGAATACGCGCCCATTGCCCGGCCTTCGCCCAGGGTCTGGGTGACTTGCGGGGTCACACTGGTGATCAGTTCACTGAGTTGGCGCAGATCGCTTTGAGAATCGCGGCTCAAGCCGGATTGGCTGGCGATGATCTGGCTGAGCATCTGGGCCTTGTTGAGCAATTTACCGATCAGGGCACTTTTACTCAGCAGCGAGGTTTCCTGCTGTTGGGCCTTGAAGGCAGCGATCAACTCGTCGCGCTTGGCGTCAAAAGCGGCGATTTGCTCGGGCTCGGTCGTCATGGCGTTGAGGCTTTGCAGGCGGTTCAGCACGCTTTGTTCCAAAGCGCTGATCTTGCCCTCAAGGTCGCCCGCCTTACCGGACTGGCCCAACGTGGCGTTGATCTGCACCTGGTTGTTGAGGGTTTCCAGGTCGCGGCGCAGAGCCAGGCTGCTGCCGAGCAGGTCGAGGCTTTGCAGCTCGACGCGTGTGCCCTGGAATTCACGCCACGAATCACGCACCAGGTAATAGTTGGTCGCCAGCATCGGCAGCAGGAACAACACGCTGATCAGGCTGAACTTCATGCCGAAGCTCAGGCGATTCATCAGCGCGACGGCGGGATAGAGCAAGCTCTTCACAGGTGAACTCCCTTTCTTTTATTTTTATTGAGGCGCAGGGCGGCAGTTAGCCAGCATCTGTATAGCTCAATTTGAAAGGGAGTTTTGTAACTTAAGGTTAATGAGATCAGCCGTCAGGGCAGCACCGTCCAGATGGCAAACCCGGCATACCACAGCACCGCCGCGCGCAGCAGCAGTTCCCACAGTCGGTCCAGGCTGTTGATGCCATCGGGGCCGACCGCTGGAGGCGGGATTTCAGCGGCGACCAGGCCAACTTTTTCCACCAGTTGGGCAGCGCTGATGTCCCAGCTCAGCAGTTCGTGGAGCATCACACGGCCGACCGCGACGAAATTACCCACCAGGGCAAAACTGGCCGCCAGCAGGCGCACCGGCAGCCAGTCAAATGCGTGGCGCAGTTGCCCGGCCCGCTCGGCCACCAAAGGGTTCTTGCTGTGTTCACTGGCCAGTGCGAGCAGGCGATAAGCCAACGCAGCCACCGGGCCCAACAGGAAGTACCAGAAAATCACCGCAAAAAAGCTCTGGTAGGCCTGCCACAACAGATGGCCCTGGACGCGCTCGAGCAATTGTTCGCCACTGTCGGCGCTCAAGTTCAGGTCACGCTCGGCCACGTGCTCGGCGGCTTGCAGGTCGCCACGTCGCCAGGCATCGCGAAAAGGGCCAAGCCCGGCGAGCAGGTCACCACGGCCCAGGCTGTAGATCACCACCAACAGGTGCACCGGCAGTGCCAAGAGCCCGTAAGCCACCGGCTCCAACACCAGCAGCAACAACGCCAGCAACGCGACCGGCAACAACACCAGCAATGCCAGGATCAGCCAGGGCTGCTTGCCCATGCGCGGGCTCGATTCCAGCTTGGCCAATTCACGCAGCCAACCGCCATCACGCTGCAACCGCTGGCGCAAGGCCGAGAATTTCTCGATCCAGACCGCCAGCACCAACACCAGGAAACTCATCGTGCGTGTCCTCCATCCTGCAGGGCGCTGCGAAAGCGCGTCCAATCAAAAGCCGGGCCGGGATCGGTCTTGCGACCCGGAGCGATATCGCTGTGACCACAAATACGCTGGGGTGTGATGCCCGGGTAAGCCACCAGCAACTGGCGGGTCAGGTCGATCAATGACGCATATTGAGCGTCAGTGAACGGCTGGTCGTCCGTGCCTTCGAGCTCCACCCCCAGGGAAAAGTCATTGCAGGTGTCCCGCCCCTCGAATTGCGAGATCCCGGCATGCCAGGCCCGGTCGAGACAGGACACAAACTGCGTCACCGCACCGTCACGCTCAATCAGAAAATGCGCAGACACCCGTAGGTCGGCAATCCCTTCAAAGTAGGGATGTTCCGTGACATCCAGGCGGTTCTGGAAAAACTCCTGCACTTTACCGGTGGCGAACTGCGCCGGTGGCAGGCTGATGTTATGCACCACCAACAGTGAGATCTCGCCGGCGGGGCGCTCGTTGAAGTTGGGCGAAGGGCAATGACGGATGCCCTGGCACCAACCGCTGGTGGGGTCCAACTGCATACAGGTTCCTTGAACGAGACAAAGTGTGTCCAGTATGCCGCGTTCGACCCTCAGGTTGCGATCACTTGCCGTGATTGAGTTGACGCAGCTTGCCCACGACGGCGGTCAAGGCACGCTCGAACAAGGGGCCGTCGTCCAAGGTGTGCAGCGCGCCGCTTTTGAGCGCCAATGCCAACTGGCCCGCGCTTTTCTCCAACACCTTGAGCCCCGTGCGACTAGTGAAGATATAGGTGTCGGACGGTGCCATGATCGCCGTCAGACGGCAGCGCAACGTAGTGGCGTCGTCTTCCTCAAACACCACCCAACCACCGATCTTGAGCTGGTGAGCCTTGATCCGGTGGGGGTCGTTGTCCGGCAGATCGCGGACCGGGTCGGGTGACGCCGAGCTCAGCACAAAGGGTTCACACACTTCGATCCACTCGTCGACACCTTCAGGTGCCTGGACATGCAAGGCCTGCAAACGCACAAAAAACTCGCGGGTACTGAAGGGGTCGAACGCGGCACTGGTCAATCCGTCTCGCAAGGCCTTGAGCAAGCCCGGCAGTTGTTCCAGCAAAGGGTGCCCGGCTTCTGTGTCTTGCTGCAGGCCGACGCTCCAGATCAATTCATCCATGGTGCGCAGCCCCGCCTGCCATTGCACCGATTGCTCGCCATGCTTGAGGCTGGCCAGCAACAGCACCTGGCTCCAGGCCTGCTGCAGGAACTGCACGACCGGACGCGGCAGGGTCTTGCCCAACAACCGTTTGTTCAACACATCGGCTACGCGCTGGCGGGCCGCTTCGGTGCGCACGCGACCGGCTTCGGCATCGCGGGTATGCTGCTCAAGCAAGTCGCTGCGCCGCCGTTCATCCGCGCTAAACGCGCTGAACTCGGCGAGCAGCTGGGAAAAAATGGTCGCATCTTCGACAAATTCATTGAGCAAGCGCTGCACGACCTGCTCGATGCGCAGGTACAGATGGTCGCGCTGAGTGCCGCCCATGGCAGCGGTCGCGATTTCATTGAGCAGGCGCCGCGCCGGGTGGCTGGTGCGACTGAAGAGGCTCTTGTCCAGCACCGCGACTTTCAGCATGGGGATCTGCAGACGACCGATCAAGGCCTTGAAGGCATCGGGCACGGCGCGGTCGTTGAGGATGAATTCGAACAGCAGCGCGATCAGGTTGATCACATCTTCGTCCGCATCCTCCACCACCCGCGACTTGCCACTCTTGACGCTGACGCGCGTGAGCAACTGCTCAAGCTGGTTGCGCAGGTCGAAATCATCCTCGACCTCAGGCTCCGGCACGTACTGCTGCAAATGGGAGAGCAGACGCAGCAAGTCACGGGTGGCGATGGGCAACGGTTCGGCGCTGGCTTCAAGCGTCGGCGCCACGCTACCGCGTACCGCGGTGAGTAATGGCTGGAGCGCGGCGAAGGCTTCCTGGCCATTTTCGTCGACCGGCGGCAAGGTTTCTTCGCGCGCAAGCTCACGGACCGCACGCGCCTCAAGCCGACGGGACGGTACGGCCTTGAGCTCAGGCAAAACGCCGGTTGCGACCAACAACTGATTGGCTTCGCCGTACAGTTGGTCAGCATCGCTGAGCACGTATTTTTCAAACAGCTTGAGCATGATCAGCTTGACGCGGATCTCCACGCCCAGGCTGCGCCCCGCCCGCAGGAAAAACTCACACAAGAGCGCAGGCCCCAGAGGGTTTTCGCGATCATCCAGGCGGTTGCCGAGCAACGCACTCAAGCGCGCCGTGAGTTGCTCCAAGGCCAAGCCATCACGATGCCGCACCCGGCCCAGCATGGCTTCAAGCGCCACGGCTTTTTCCAGGTCATCCTTGGAAGAACCCGGGGCCGCGTCGTAGGAAACCACCGGCACCAACTGCAATTCCCCGCCCCCTGCCTGACCCAGACTGGCGAAGGCTTCAAACAGGCGCTCCATGAATACACGCTCGAAATTCTTGCGCTTGAGGCGCAAGTCGCGCATGGCTTCAAAGAAAATATGGTGATCGAGGTTGTTCCGCGCCTTGTCGGCCATTTCGAACAAGGTGTCATCAGCGTTATCGAACAGATCCTGCAGGCCCTGCTGCAACTGTTGCGCCGCCTTGTCGCGCACCTGCAGCAACACCACCGGCAGTCGGGCGAGCGGCGATGGCGTGGCGGACGCCTTGTTGAAGGGCACCACCTTTCCGTCATTGTGCATCCTGGCCTCCTGAAACGGGGTATGGGTCTGAACGTCAAAGCTATGACGCCAATTGCAAGGCGCGAGATTATCTTGCAAATGAGGGCGGTTGCGCCAGCAAACTCTGCCTTTGCGCGGTAAATGAGTAGCGAGCCTGGGTTCGAACGCGCACTGCCCCTATAATCGGGGCACTTTGTCTGTGGAGCCTGTTATGCCGAATCTCCGTCTTGCCGACCTCACCGCCGAAATCGAAGCCAACGTGCGCCGCGCACTGCTGGAAGATATCGGCAGCGGCGACATCACTGCGCAGTTGATCCCGGCCGAACGGCTGGCCACGGCGACCATCATTACCCGTGACGAAGCGGTCATCGCCGGTACGGCTTGGGTAGATGCGGTGTTCCGCCAGTTGGACCCTCGGGTCGCGGTGCATTGGCAGGTGGCCGACGGTGAACGCGTGAGCCCCAACCAGGTGCTGTTCCACCTTGAAGGCCCGGCACGTTCGCTGCTCAGCGGCGAACGCTGCGCACTGAATTTCCTGCAGTTGCTCTCCGGTGTCGCCACCCGTGCGCAATTCCTGGCGGATTTTGTCGCCAGCACCCAGGTCAAGCTGCTGGACACCCGCAAAACCCTGCCGGGGCTGCGCTTGGCGCAGAAATACGCGGTGACCTGCGGCGGCTGCCACAATCACCGGATCGGTTTGTATGACGCGTTCCTGATCAAGGAAAACCATATTGCGGCCTGTGGCGGCATTGCCCAGGCGATCACGGCCGCCCATAAGATCGCCCCCGGCAAACCGGTGGAGATCGAAGTGGAAAGCCTGGATGAACTTCGCGAAGCCCTGGCGGCGGGCGCGGATATCATCATGCTCGATGAGCTGAGCCTGGAGGATATGCGCGAAGCCGTGCGCCTGAACGGCGGCAAGGCGAAGCTGGAGGCCAGCGGCGGGATCAATGAAAGCACCTTGCTGCCCATTGCGCAGACCGGGGTGGATTACATCTCGATTGGCGCGATGACCAAGGATGTGAAGGCGGTGGATTTGTCGATGCGGCTGAGTATCTAAGTAGGAGCAAGCCCAATGTGGCGAGGGAGCTTGCTCCCGCTGGACCGGGCTAGCGCTCCAGTGCGAAGCACTCCCTATTCCGATACCGTGGATGTATCTGATTATCGGGGCTGCTTCGCAGCCCAGCGGGAGCAAGCTCCCTCGCCACAACAAGCCCGCCCATTCAAAGCGTTTAGACCACCAAGTCATTCATCTCGCAATACTCTTCCCATTCGACACCCAGCACCTCGGCCGCCTCTTTGTGCAAGGCCAGCCGTGCCGCTTCAAACGCTTCCGGGGTCGATGTGTACTTGAGGGTCAGCTCCCAAGGCTGGTAGCCCTGGCTCTCGGCCTCGTCCTCGAATGCCCACTGAATCTGGTCGCGCTGATCATCGGCGCTCAGGTCCTTGATCTCTTCTTTGAGCTGCGGCGTGTCCTCAAGGTACTTCTTGAGTGCTTCTTCGTGCCGAACTTCCTGGGTCATTTCAGTCGTGGTCATGTTGTTCTCTTAGATCGAGGAATGGGGATGCATCTGGGTCATCAAGGTTGCACAGATATAAAAGAACTGGCGCAAATGCCGGCTCGTCTGGCCTTCAGAACCATTCTGGGATCAACTGAAAACAGTGCTGCCTTTGTTGCCTTTTTGCCCGAGACAGGAATCGAACCTGCGACCTTCGCGTTACGAGTGCGCTGCTCTACCGGCTGAGCTACACGGGCGGTGGGCTAAAGCTAGCACCGCATCCCACGTCCGGCAACTTGCCGCCGTCAGCGGGCAATCACACCCTGGGCCCAGAAGCGTGGTTGCAGGTGATGGCCATGGGCGTCCAGGTACTGCCGCTGGGCTTGTTCGATATGAGGAACGTCCCGCACGGCGATCACAACCAACAGACCAACGGCCAATACACCCAATGCTTTCCAGGCGCACCAGGCCAATGGGAGCTCGGTGGTTTGCGGGCTTCGCCACACATGCAGCGCCATCAGCCAGCCTACTACCAGCGCCAGCCAGACTTGGGAATTGGGCATCACGATCACGCCGTCGACCATGGACTGCACCAGCGCACCGACCAGCGCCGCAAACAGGCAGAGCCGCAGCAGGTCTGCACGCTCGGCGCTCGGCGCGCGCTCACGCAATACGCCGACCGTGGCCCAACTTCCTCGCCAAGCCAACACCGCAACGCACAACGCCGATGGCACTCCCCACTCACTGGCCCATTGCAGGATCGCCTGGTGGGGGTGAGCGGCAATACTGTTGGCGATATCGGCGAACTGCATCGGCCCGAACCCCAGCCAAGGTCGCTCGACAAGCATATGCCAGGCCTGCCACCAGATCGGACCACGTCCCGATAACGAGGTCGTCAGGCGCTCACTGGCAATGTTGACGATCTCGATCCCCAGGTAATCCGCCAACCCTTTGAACACCAGCCCATACAACAAGAGCCCGCCCAGCATTGCGGCCAGCTGCCAACCCAACCAACGCCGACCCCATGGCCCCAGCACCGCCAACACGCCCCCCGCCACGCCCATGCCAAGCCAGGTGCCACGCGTGCCACCAGCAATTGCGATCAGCCACCAGGTGCACAGCAGCGCAAACACGGCAACCTTGAGTGAGCGAGAAAGCGTGGGGATCAACAAGGGAAGCGCCAGCAGCGGCAAGGTGAAGGTCTGGAACTGGCCGTAGAAACGCTTGTTGGAAAACCCCGACAGCAGCACGTCTGGGTCCAGCGTCGGCCCCGCGTTGATGAACGCCAGCGCACCCGCATACAGGTATTGAATCGACTTCATCAGGCACAGCAGCACTACGATCAGGATCAAGGCGCGGTCCAACGACTCACCGCCCTGATGTCGCAGCAAGGCAAACGCCACGGCAATCGCGCCGCAACTGACAAACACTGCCATTTCAGCCAGCGCCCATAGCGGCTGGTGAGCGCGCAATGACGACACCAGGCCCAGCACCATAATCAGCGCCAAGCCCAGGGCGGTGGGCCGGTCCACCAGCCGCTGAACGCGGGTGATCGATAGCCCATACAGCGCCGCGCACGCCCCGATGGCAATCTGTAGTGTCCGCTGCAAATCATGGCCACTGAACGGCGCGCAAATCCCAACAACCAACAGGCACACCACGGCCACCAGAAAAAAACCGCCACGCTGCTCTACGGATAACGCCATCGACCACCTCGACTTCCCTGTGGAGGGTTTAGCAGTTATGCACCGTCGGCGCCGCAGCCTTTGGCGACATATTTAGCATCAGCGGTGGAGGTGCATTTCCAACCGGTGGTGGCATTGCGCGTTAGATTGATGGTCTTGCCCAACACTGGCGCTGGCGCGTCGAGTATTTCGCATTGGATGGAGCCCGCGCCTGTGGCGACGTCGCCTGTCACGTCAATCTTGCAGTTGGCCGTGGGGCTGGTGCCGCCGATCAATGCCAGGGTCGGTACCGTGCCCTGGTTGAGGGTGTCTTCATAACCCGGCTTCAACGCAGTGATCTCAGCCAGGCCGGCAGTGAACTTGGCCTTGGCCTGGTGGGTGGTGTACATGGGCAGGCCAATGGTGGCCAAAATGCCGATGATTGCCACGACGATCAACAGCTCGATCAGGGTAAAACCTTTTTGACGTATCACATTCACTCTCCAGGATAGAACTCATGACAAGGCGCGTCCTGCGCCCCGTTTTGTGCAGCGGCGCCAGTGTACTCATCCGCAGGCGCTCAATCGCGCACAAGTCGCACATTCTGACATTTTATCCTGCTTCGCCAGCCTGCCCGAATCCGTCACCTGACTAAGCTATAAATCTTCGACGACCTCTGTGCGGAACCGAGACATGGACGACGCTTCAACGCTGTACGCCTGGGAAGGCATCAATCGCAAAGGACGCAGGGTGTGCGGGCAAACCACGGGGAACAATCTGGCCCTGGTCAAGGCTCAGTTGCGCCAACAAGGCATCAGCCCTGGGCATGTGCGCAAGAAATCCCTACTACTGCGGGGACTCGTATCGTCGATCAAATCGACGGATATCACCCTGTTCACTCGCCAACTGGCAACACTGCTGAAGGCCGGGATTCCCCTGCTGCAAGCCTTCGACATCATCGGCGAAGGCTTCGACAACCGCCCCATGCGTGAGCTGGCGCTAGGGCTGAAACAGGCGATTGCCGCCGGCTCCAGCCTGGCCGAAGCCTTGCGCAAACACCCGCGCCAATTCGATGAGCTGTATTGCAACCTGGTGGCCGCCGGCGAACAGGCCGGCGCACTGGAAACCCTGTTGGAGCGCGTGGCGATCCACCGGGAAAAGAGTGAGCAGTTGAGGGCGAGGATCAAAAAAGCCATGACCTATCCCATAGCGGTGTTGGTGGTGGCAGGCCTTGTCACCGGCGTTCTGCTGATCCACGTGGTGCCGCAGTTTCAGACCCTGTTTGCTGGCGTCGACGGCACGCTGCCCGGTTTTACCCTGCAGGTGATCGCCCTGTCCGAATTCATGCAGAAGGCCTGGTGGATCGTTGCGCTTGGTGTTCTTGCGGGAGGCATGGGGTTGCGCCAGGCCTATCGCTCCCTACCTGCTTTTTGTCTCTGGCTGGACGCGGGTTTGTTGAAAGCCCCACTCGCAGGCAAACTGCTGAAAAAATCGGCCGTGGCCCGCTACGCCCGCACCCTGTCCACGACCTTTGCGGCGGGCGTTCCACTGGTTCAGGCATTGGATTCTGTGGCCGGCGCCGTCGGTTCAGGGCCGCTCAAACAGGCAATCACGCATATGCGACACGACGTCTCCACTGGCATGCCGTTGAATCAATCCATGCGCGCCAGCGGCATGTTCCCTGGAATGGCGGTCCAGATGACCGCCATCGGCGAGGAGTCGGGCACGCTGGACCGCATGCTGGAAAAGGTCGCCAATCATTATGAGGCCGATGTGGACAACCTGGTCGACAACCTCACCAGCCTGATGGAGCCGCTGATCATGGTAGTCCTGGGCAGCATCGTCGGCGCGCTGGTAATCGCCATGTATTTGCCGGTCTTCCAGCTGGGGAGCGCGTTTTGATCCTGTTACTGGTTGAACACCCGTGGGCCTTTGTGGTGATGGCAGGGATACTGGGGCTGATCGTCGGCAGTTTTCTCAACGTGCTGGTGTGGCGCCTGCCGAAAATGCTCGAACGGGAATGGCGCGCCCAGGCCCATGAAGTGCTCGGTCTACCCGCCGACCCAGCCGGGCCGACCTATAACCTGATGCACCCCAATTCCTGCTGCCCGCACTGCAACCATCCGATACGCCCATGGGAAAACATCCCACTGCTCAGCTACTTGTTTCTGCGAGGTCGTTGCGCCCATTGCCAAGGGGCAATCAGCCCTCGCTATCCGCTTACTGAACTGGCGTGTGGACTGATCTCGGCCTGGGTGGCCTGGCATTTCGGCTTTGGCTGGCAGGCGGGCGCGGTACTGGTGCTGAGCTGGGGCTTGTTGGCGATGAGCCTGATCGACGCCGACCATCAACTGCTACCGGATGTACTGGTGATGCCGCTGCTGTGGCTGGGGCTGATCATCAACGGATTCGGCTTGCTGACGACATTGGCCGACGCCCTGTGGGGCGCAGTGATCGGGTATATGAGCCTGTGGAGCGTGTTCTGGCTGTTCAAGCTGGTCACTGGCAAGGACGGCATGGGCCACGGCGACTTCAAGTTACTCGCGCTGCTCGGTGCCTGGGGCGGTTGGCAGATTCTGCCGATGACGCTGTTGATGTCGTCGTTGGTCGGTGTATTCGTCGGCTTGATCCTGATGCGCCGGCACAAAGCCCAAGCGTCGGCGCCGATGCCATTTGGTCCGTATCTGGCAATTGCCGGCTGGATTGCATTGCTCTGGGGTGGTCAAATAACCGACTTCTATTTGCAGTCTGTCGGTTTCAGATGACCACTTCTGTTGCAACACCCTGGATTCTCGGCCTCACCGGCGGCATAGGCAGCGGCAAAAGCGCGGCGGCCCAGCACTTCATCGACCTGGGTATCGACCTGGTAGACGCCGACCATGCTGCGCGCTGGGTGGTCGAGCCAGGCCGTCCGGCACTGGTGCGTATCGCTGAGCATTTTGGTACAGGCGTATTACAGCCTGACGGCCAATTGGACCGTGGCGCATTGCGCAAGCTGATCTTTGAAGTCCCCGAAGAGCGCCGCTGGCTCGAAGCCCTGCTGCACCCGTTGATTGGCGAAGAGATCCGCAGCCACCTGGCGCGGGCAACCTCACCTTACGCGATCCTGGTGTCGCCGCTGCTGATCGAGTCGGGCCAGTACAGCATGGCCCAGCGCATCCTGGTGATCGACGTGCCGCAATCGCTGCAGATTCAGCGTACCCTGCAGCGCGACGGCATCAACGAGCAACAGGTACAGGCGATCCTCAAGGCACAATCGAGCCGTGAAGACCGCCTGAAACATGCCGATGACGTACTGGTCAATGACCAGGACCTCGCCTGGCTGCACAGCGAGGTCGAGCGACTGCACCACTTTTACCTTACTTTGCGTGGAGGCCGATCATGAGCCAACCCTTGACCGTCGACTGCCCAACCTGCGGCGCACCCGTGGAATGGAAAGCGACCAACCTCAACCGGCCGTTCTGCTCGGACCGCTGCAAACTCATCGACCTGGGTGCCTGGGCCGCTGAAGAACACAAGATCCCCGTGGCCCCGGATGCCGAAGATGAACTGTTTTCCGAAGACCTGCCACCGCGCCACTAAGGGCGCATAAAGGCGTATTCCTGCTGGTCGTCGAGGTTTTCTGCAAGGTATTGCAGCTCGTCGGCCAGGTCTTCGAAACTGCGCACCCCCTTGCTCTGCTGCACCACTGCACTGAGCATGGCGCGCAGGGTCAGGCCTGGGTCAAAACCGATTTCCTGTGCCGCGTCCTGGCTTCTGCGCAATTCCTGCCGTGCCCACTCGTACACACTCATGATCCGTGCTCCTGGAAAAATTCTGCAGAGCATGGGCCTGCCAGGGCGCGTGAGATTTGATCTGGATCAACGCTGCGAATCGTCATCCTTCCAGGGCGCCGAGAGGTAGCGCGTGCGGTTGAAAGTCTCCAGCCATTCCGGGCAAAACACCACCAGGGCGCTGACGACCATGCCGTTGATAAAGGCCTCGGGGAAGATGATCAGCCACAGGTAGCCAACGAAATCCTCCAGCCATTCCGGCATCGCGAAGCGGCCGTCGAACCACAGCAGCCCCAGCCCGAACAGCAAGCAGAGCAAGGCCGATAATGCGGCGGCAAAAAAACCGGAACAGAAGATATACACAAAGGGATTACGCGGTTGTGCTCGCTCGACCAGCAGCGCGCAGGCTTCAGTGACCAGCACTGGCAGCACGACCAGCAACAGGCCATTGATACCAAGGGCGGCCAGGTCCTGGCGCCCCAACAACATCAACCCAAGCTGGGCCGCAAAGCCGCCGACAATTGCCAAAGGCCAATCCAGCAAAAGGGTAACGGCGGTCATGCCAATGAAGTGATAGGACACGCCGGTGTCGAAATCCCGCCGCACCAGCCACAGCATGAACAACGCGAACACGGTGCCGAACAGCAAATGCTGGCGGCGCCGGTCAGCAAACAGTTCCACCCACGGCGAACGCAGGATCGCCCACACCAGCACTGGCGCATACAACATCCAGCCGATACCGAGGGTTTGCGGCGCTAGCATCGCGGCGCTGATCATGGCTTTATCTCACCCAAAGGTTGCTATGGGGTGATCAGTCTACACCGCCGCTTTACCACAGGTAGCGATACCCCAGGTTCACACCCCACGGCTGCTCGATGGAATTGCCTTTGGCGTACTCGGCATCCAGGGAGATCTTGCTCTTCTCGCTGACTTGCAACACACCACCAAAACCCAGCTCTACGCGATCGCCCGGCAACTTGGCATCGAGCTTATTGCCATTGACGCTGACCTTGCTGCTCCCGGCGTGCTCAGTGACATAGGAGGCCTTCACATACGGTTGCGCCTTCATGCCGTTGCTCAATGCCAGGCTACGGCCGAACAGTGAACCCACACGGCTCTGCAACGAGTCGAGATCGTCGGACTTGACCCGCAAGCCATTGCTCGCGGTGTAGTCGGCGCCTTGAGTGCGAGTCGCGGTGAGTTCGAGTTGAGGCTCGACGAACCAGCCACCTCCCAACGGAATGTGCTTGCCCACTTCGATATCCGCGCCCACTCCATTGGCTTTATACGACCCCTTCACCCGATCGCCGAGGTTCGTCGGCATCTTGATATCGTTGTCGAAGCGGCTGTACTTCAGCACGCTGTCGACGTAGATGCCGTTGTCGTGCAGGTAAGTGGCATACACGCCGAACATCTTGCTGTCGGTATTGCCCGAAGCGCCTTCACCGAAATCCTGGTCCGACCGGGCAGTACCCACCATGGCGCCGAGATACACCTTGCCGTTGCTCAGCGCCACAGCCTTGTCGGCGCCGATTTCAAGCCCGGAGATATTCTGGGAATAGGCACGGCTGGAGTGCTCGCCCACATCGAAACGCTTGCTGATGGCCCGAGTCCATACGCCCCCGTTATCCTCGCCCATGCGCAATTCGCCCAGGCGTTTGACCAGCGCGTTCATCTGCGCGCTCCATAGGCTGGCGCTGGCGGTGTGTGCAGCGATGGCGGCGTTCGCCCGCGAAGAGAGGTTCTGCGGCGACGGTCCAGAGGGCCCTTTGCCAGTACTGGCCAATACCCAATCGTCACCGTCTTGCTGCAGGCCGTATCGAAAGGCGCCGGCATCGACATGCCCGCCGTACAGATCGAACTTGGCGCTGCCGCCATGGGTATCCACCAACAGCAAACGACCCTCCGCCGTGCCTGGCTCATGGCCCGAATCCGCCACGATCAACGTATGGTTGCCGCTCGCCAATCCGGCGCCCTCCACCACCAACACATCGTTTTGCGCGTTGGCGATGTCGGTATTCATCAGGATACTGCCGCTGCCGGACAACGCATTGACGGTGAAGGTCTTGAAGGTGCCGTCGGTACTTGGCGCGAAAGCCAGGCGCCCCCCATTGAGGGTCAGCGAGTCCACGGTTTTCACGCCGTTTTCCATGACATTGACGCTACCGCCCGCGTCCGCCACCAGCCCATTGGCCTGTGCACCGCCGAAGAGGTTGACCTGGCCGCCGTTGCTGACCGTACTGTTATTGGCGGTAGCACTGTCGTAAACGTTCTGCACACCACCGCTGATGTGGGTATCGGTCGCCACGGCACCGCCCAGGATGCCGCGTTCCAGATTTTGGACGCCGCCGGTCAACACAAACGTGTTAAGTGCCGTCCCCTGATTGATCACCGTCTGCACGCCACCGTCGTTAATGACGGTGTCCGCTGCGACCCCACCAAGTGTGAGGGTTTGCACACCGCCCGCATTAATCACGGTGCCGTTGGCGCGGCTGTTTGGGGTTTGCACTGTCTGTGTGCCGCCATTCAAGACCGTACCGTTGGCGATGCCCCCGGCACTGACAACTTGAGAACCGCCGACATTGACCACTGTGCGATTGGACGTGCCGCTTTGCACCAGCTGGCGGCCATTGACCGTTGCATCATTGGAGACACCATGCTGGAAAACAGCCTGAGTGCCCGTCACCTCAATCAAAGTGTTGTTGGCCGTGCCGTTGGTGCCAATGCTCTGCTGCCCCCCCCGTCACCGTCTCGCCATCGACCACTGCGCCATTGGTGACCGTGGGTGTAAACGCCTGCGCGAGGGTAGGCTGCAGCATGAACATGGCCAGTGCCAGCGGCGAAAGGGCAAGTATCGCCGGGCGTTTCGGGTGAAGGGTGTGCATGGTTCAAAACCTCAGACTAACCGCCAAACCGGCGATAAGGACGCCGGCGGCATCCAGGTCGAGCGCGGCTGACGTTAGATCAGAGGCTCGGTGAGGGAGTGAATTTAGGGTTCGAGAAGGAACAAAAAAGTAGGAAACTTCCCCATGCTTGTAGGAAATTTCCCAGCCGCATATTCAAGAGCGCAACCTCCAAGGTGAAAATGCGCCCGACTTTTGTTTTTTTTCATCACATTTGAGCGCTAAGCTGCTAGCTATGGATGACTCAGATTACTTGCGCCTGCTCACCGTAGCGGCCGAACAAGCCAACGCATTCCTGTCCAATGCCCGCAAGTGGGAGCGTGAGCGTTGGGTCTGCCAGCGCCTGCTGCAAGGCTTGAACGTGCCTTATCGAGCCGAAGAGTTTCACGCCGCAGGGCAAGAGCCCCCGGACGTGCTTTTTCGTGACGCCAGCTTCGAGGTGTTTTTCGTACTGGATGAGGGCCGTCGACTAAACGACGAATGGCGCGACGAGCTACTGCGCCGGCGCAGTGCGTTCTCCCTGAGCCAACTGGTACGACGCGAGACCAAGCCGCGACGCATCCCCGCCCATGAGTTTCTATTGCGCCTGGCACCTACACTGCGCAAGAAAGCCCATAACTATAAAGAGCGCGGGATGGACCTGGGCGAGTTGGATATCGTCGCGTTCACCAGCCTCAAGCGCGAAGTACTCGACCTCAACAGCCATTTTCCGCCACCGACCGAATACCTGCGCCAGGGTTGGCGCTCACTGTCATTGGTGGGACCGACGTTTGCACGGGTGCTGTTCGCGCACCCGGACGCACCGGATTTCTTGCGCAACAACCTGGGCCGCAGCATAGTATTCGACGTGGGCATCAGCCTCTGATCCCCCCGGACTGTAACGTGGCGCCCTTTTGCAACGTCTACCTGACGAGGCCTTTATGACCAGCCGCCTGAACCCCGATGACCAACAGCATGTCGAAGAGTACCTGCAACTCTCCCAAAACCGAGTCGAGCGCAAGCCTTTCCGGCCATGGCTGCTCCTGGGTGTGGTGCTTGTTGTGGTGATCGGCCTGGGCCTGCTGAGCCGACTTTTGAGTTACCTGACGCTATGAGCTGCCTGGCGCTCGCGGGGGTAACTGCTCCGATTTCTTTTAGCCTTGCGAGATATCCCCATGACCCATCGTATTATTATCGTCGGCGGCGGCGCCGGCGGCCTGGAGTTGGCTACCCGCCTGGGTAAGACTCTGGGCAAGCGCGGCACCGCCAGCATTACGCTGGTGGACGCCAACCTGACCCACATCTGGAAGCCCTTGCTGCACGAAGTGGCGGCCGGCTCGCTGAATTCCTCGGAAGACGAACTCAACTATGTCGCCCAGGCCAAATGGAACCACTTCGAGTTCCAGCTGGGGCGCATGAGCGGGCTTGACCGTGAGCAGAAGAAAATCCAGCTGGCCGCCACCCTCGACGAAGAAGGCCGTGAGCTGGTGCCCGCGCGCGTGCTGGGCTATGACAGCCTGGTGATCGCCGTGGGCAGCACCACCAATGATTTCGGCACCGAAGGCGCGGCGCAACACTGCCTGTTCCTCGACACCCGCAAGCAGGCCGAGCGCTTCCACCAGCAATTGCTCAACCACTACCTGCGCGCCCATGCCGGGCAGACAGACGTGGTGGAAAAGATCAGCGTCGCCATCGTCGGCGCGGGTGCAACCGGGGTCGAGCTGGCCGCCGAACTGCATAACGCGGCCCATGAACTGGCCGCCTACGGCCTGGACCGCATCAAGCCGGAAAACATGCACATCACCCTGATCGAAGCCGGCCCACGGGTGCTGCCTGCCCTGCCGGAGCGTATCGGCGGGCCTGTGCATAAAACCCTGGAGAAACTTGGGGTGACCGTGCTGACCAATTCGGCGGTGAGCGAAGTGACCGCCGATGCGTTGATCACCAGCAGCGGCCAGGTAATCCCCGCCAGCCTCAAGGTCTGGGCCGCCGGGATTCGTGCACCAGGCTTCCTCAAGGACATCGATGGCCTGGAAACCAACCGCATCAATCAACTGCAAGTACTGCCGACACTGCAAACCACCCGCGACGAAAACATCTTCGCCTTTGGCGACTGCGCCGCCTGCCCACAACCGGGCACCGACCGCAACGTACCACCACGGGCCCAGGCCGCTCACCAGCAGGCCTCGTTGCTGGCCAAGTCGCTGAAGCTGCGCATCGAAGGCAAGGACTTGCCGAGCTACAAGTACACCGACTATGGCTCGCTGATCTCGCTGTCGCGCTTCTCGGCGGTGGGTAACTTGATGGGCAACCTCACCGGCAGTGTGATGCTGGAAGGCTGGTTGGCGCGGATGTTCTATGTGTCGCTGTACCGCATGCACCAGATGGCGCTGTATGGCTTCTTCCGCACGGCGATGCTGATGCTGGGGAGCAAGATTGGACGTGGCACCGAGCCGCGCCTGAAACTGCACTAACAACACGGTTCCGGAGGGGACTTGGTCAATGTGGGAGCGGGCTTGCTCGCGAAAGCGGTGTATCAGTCAGTACATCTGGCACTGAACCACCGCTTTCGCGAGCAAGCCCGCTCCCACATTCGTTTTGCAGTGAGTCAGATTTGCGTGCACAAAAAAAATCCCCGTATCTTGCGATACGAGGATTTTTAATATGGTCGGGGTAAGGGGATTCGAACTCCTGACATCCTGCTCCCAAAGCAGGCGCGCTACCGGACTGCGCTATACCCCGGTAAAAAAAAGGCGACCTTTCAGTCGCCTTCTTCGATCAGCGCTTTTGGCCTCTGATCTTAAGATTCGATTCCAGCGTTAACTGGTCTCAAAAATGGTGGGTCGTGTGGGATTCGAACCTACGACCAATTGGTTAAAAGCCAACTGCTCTACCAACTGAGCTAACGACCCAAATATGGTCGGGGTAGGGGGATTCGAACTCCCGACATCCTGCTCCCAAAGCAGGCGCGCTACCGGACTGCGCTATACCCCGATATTGAAATTGGCTCCGTGACCAGGACTCGAACCTGGGACCCAATGATTAACAGTCATTTGCTCTACCGACTGAGCTATCACGGAACTACATATTTCAAAGTACTACGTTGTTGCTGACTACTTTGTTGCTTCTCTTCGACTTGTCCGTATCGCTACGTTCATGTCTCTGAGGCGCGCTATTCTACAATCTTAAAAACCCCTGTCAACCCTTTAAATTGCTTTTAAGACAATGATTTGCGCTTGTTTCTGATTTCTTCTTGGGGAGAAGAAACCCGTGGGCTGACGTTGCTGCGGGGCGCACTTTACAAGCCTTTTCCTTACAGTTCAACGCCCTATCGAAAAAAAAAGGCCCCGCGATGCGGGGCCTTCTTTTATTACGCCAGTTACAGGCCTCAGTGGAAGACGATTTCGTCGTTTTCCACGGTCGCCTCGACGCTGGTGCCAGGCATAAAGCTGCCGGACAGGATCAGCTGCGCCAGCGGGTTCTCGATCCAGCGCTGGATCGCACGTTTCAGAGGCCGTGCTCCATACACCGGGTCGTAACCGACTGCGATCAGCTTGTCCAACGCCTCGCTGCTCAACACCAGGTCCAGCTCGCGCTCTGCCAGGCGACTACGCAGGCGGCCCAACTGGATCTCAGTGATGCCCGCGATCTGATCCCGTGCCAGAGGCTCGAAGATCACCACTTCGTCGACCCGGTTGATGAATTCCGGACGGAAGTGGCTGGTCAGCGCATCCATCACGGCAGCACGCTGGCCTTCACGATCCCCCACCAACTCCTGGATCTGTGCCGAGCCCAGGTTGGAGGTCATCACGATCACCGTGTTGCGGAAGTCCACAGTGCGCCCGTGGCTGTCCGTCAGACGGCCATCTTCCAGCACCTGCAGCAGGATGTTGAACACATCCGGGTGGGCCTTCTCGACCTCATCCAGCAAGATCACCGAGTAAGGCTTGCGCCGCACGGCTTCGGTCAGGTAACCGCCCTCTTCGTAGCCCACATAGCCTGGTGGTGCGCCGATCAAGCGAGCCACCGAGTGTTTCTCCATGAATTCGGACATATCGATCCGCACCATGGCCTCTTCGGTATCAAAGAGGAACTCGGCCAAGGCCTTGCACAGCTCGGTCTTACCCACGCCGGTCGGGCCGAGGAACATGAACGAGCCACTCGGACGGTTCGGGTCGGACAAACCGGCCCGCGAACGCCGTACCGCGTTGGACACCGCGACCACAGCCTCCTCCTGGCCGATCACACGTTGGTGCAACAGGCTTTCCATCTTCAGCAGCTTGTCGCGCTCGCCTTCGAGCATTTTCGACACTGGAATGCCGGTCCACTTCGAGACGACTTCGGCGATTTCTTCCTCGGTCACCTTGCTGCGCAGCAACTGGTTCTCAGGCTTGCCGTGCTGGTCGACCATCTGCAGGCTGCGCTCCAGGTCCGGGATCACCCCGTACTGCAACTCGGCCATGCGGTTCAGGTCACCTTTACGGCGCGCGGCTTCCAGCTCCTGCCGGGACTGCTCGATCTTTTGCTGGATCTGCGCAGAACCTTGCACTTCGGCTTTTTCCGAAGTCCAGATTTCTTCCAGGTCCGAATACTCGCGTTCCAGACGGACGATTTCTTCCTGAAGTTTTTCCAGGCGTTTCTTCGCCGCGTCGTCTTCTTCTTTCTTCAGGGCCTGGGACTCAACTTTCAGTTGAATCAGGCGCCGATCCAGACGGTCGAGCACTTCCGGCTTGGAGTCGATCTCCATGCGGATGCGGCTGGCCGCTTCGTCGATCAGGTCGATGGCCTTGTCGGGCAACTGACGGTCAGTGATATAGCGATGGCTCAATTTGGCCGCCGCAATGATCGCGCCGTCGGTGATCGCCACCTTATGGTGGACCTCATAACGCTCTTTCAGGCCACGCAGGATCGCGATGGTGTCCTCTTCGCTCGGTTCTTCCACCAACACTTTCTGGAAGCGACGCTCAAGGGCCGCATCCTTTTCAATGTACTGGCGATATTCGTTGAGCGTCGTGGCACCGACACAATGCAACTCGCCCCGCGCCAAGGCTGGCTTGAGCATGTTGCCCGCATCCATGGAGCCTTCGCCTTTACCGGCGCCGACCATGGTGTGCAGTTCGTCGATAAACAAAATGATCTGCCCTTCCTGCTTCGACAGCTCATTAAGCAGGGATTTCAGGCGCTCTTCGAACTCGCCACGGAACTTGGCACCGGCAATCAGCGACCCCATGTCCAGGGACAGCAGGCGCTTGCCTTTGAGGCCGTCCGGCACTTCACCATTGATGATGCGCTGGGCCAGGCCCTCGGCAATCGCGGTTTTACCCACGCCAGGCTCACCGATCAGCACCGGGTTGTTCTTGGTGCGACGTTGCAGGACCTGGATGGTGCGACGGATTTCATCGTCACGGCCGATCACCGGGTCAAGCTTGCCTTCTTCGGCGCGCTTGGTCAGGTCGACGGTGTATTTATCCAGGGCTTGGCGCGACTCCTCATGGTTGGGGTCGTTCACCGCGTCGCCGCCGCGCAGGTTGTTGATGGCGTTTTCCAGGGCCTTCTTGCTCACGCCCTGGCCCAGCAACAATTTGCCGAGCTTGCTGTTCTCGTCCATGGCGGCGAGCAGCACCAGTTCGCTGGAGATGAACTGGTCACCCTTCTGCTGGGCCAGACGGTCAGCCTGATTAAGCAGGCGCGCCAAGTCCTGGGACATATTCACGTCGCCCGTCGGGTTTTGGATTTTCGGCAGTTGGTCGAGCTCCTTGCTCAACTCCTTGCGCAGGCTGTTGACGTCGAAGCCCACCTGCATCAGCAAGGGCTTGATAGAACCACCTTGCTGTTCCAGGAGCGCCTGCATCAAGTGTGCAGGCTCGATGGCTGGGTGGTCGAGGCCCACCGCCAGGGATTGAGAGTCAGATAACGCCAACTGCAATTTGCTGGTTAAACGATCTATACGCATTAGTCACCTTCCTTTTGAGCAGGCCGGAGCTATAAAACATTCCTGAATGAAGAAACCTGCCAGATACCCTTATAGATGGGGTGGATTCTGGGAGTTTCAAGCTTCGGACAGTTGACGCAGATCAGAGGAGTCTAGCGTTCCAGCCAGATAAGGGAGGCAAACCGACCGGTGCGTGGGCTACGGCGATAAGAAAAGAAGCGCGGGTCGGTCACGGTGCAGAATCCGCCACCATAAACAGCAGTGACACCCCGTGCAGCCAGGCGCAAACGGGCCAGCTGATAGATATCGGCCATGAATTTGCCGGGATTGCGGCTGGGCACAAAGGCTTCGGCGGTGATCGGCAATTGCTGCATGAAGGCTTCACGCACTTCCGGGCCGACTTCAAAGGCTTGCGGGCCAATCGCCGGGCCAAGCCAGACCAGCACTTCGCCGGGTTCGACATCCAGGCTTTCGAATGCCGCTTCCAGCACGCCCGCCGCCAGGCCACGCCAACCAGCATGGGCTGCGGCGACGCGAGTGCCAGCACGGTTGCAGAACAGTGCGGGCAGGCAATCGGCAGTCATTGAGGTGCAAGCGATGCCAGGGGTGCTGGTCCAACTGCCATCGGCTTCAGCGGTGCGGCCTGGGTCAGCTTCGACCACGGTCACACCATGAACCTGACGCAGCCAGGCCGGCTGGATATCAAAGGCATCACTTAAACGACGGCGATTCTCCAGGACAGCCTCCAGGCTGTCCTCGACGTGATCGCCCAGGTTGAGGCTGTCGAACGGCGTCAGGCTGACGCCGCCCGCACGGGTGGTGACGCAGGCTTTCACCTGAGCCGGCGCAGGCCAGTCAGGAATCAGCCAGTCACTCATCCGATAAACGCCTCGCGATCCTGCTTGAGCAGCGACAACAACCAGACCAGATCGTCCGGCAGAGGCGATTCCCAGCTCATCCGCTTACCGCTCGTCGGATGGTCCAGTTCCAGGAAGCGCGCATGCAGTGCCTGGCGTGGGAAGGTTTTCAACGATTCAACCATGGTCTGGCTGGCCGCAGGCGGAATACGGAAGCGACCGCCGTAGGCCGGATCGCCGACCAACGGGAAGTTGATGTGCGCCATGTGCACGCGAATCTGGTGGGTACGGCCGGTTTCCAGCTTGACCCGCACGTGAGTGTGGGAACGGAAACGCTCCAGCACACGATAGTGGCTAACGGCCTGCTTGCCGCCTTCCATCACCGCCATACGCTGGCGCTGCTGGCCGTGGCGACCGATCGGGGCGTTGATCTTGCCACCCGCTACCACCACGCCGATCACGATGCACTCGTAGATCCGGCTGACGCTGCGGCTTTGCAATTGTGTGACCAACTGCGTCTGCGCCTGAATGGTCTTGGCCACCACCATCAAACCGGTGGTGTCCTTGTCCAGACGGTGCACGATGCCGCAGCGCGGGACATTGATGATGTCCGGCACGTGGTGCAGCAGGGCATTGAGCAAGGTGCCATCAGCGTGCCCGGCCGCCGGGTGAACCACCAGGCCTGCGGGTTTGTTGATGACCAGGATGTCGTCGTCTTCATAGACGATATCCAGCTCGATGTCCTGGGCGACCCATTCTCCCTGGGCTTCCTGCTCGGCAGTCAGCTCAAGAATCGCACCGCCATGGACTATGTCTCGCGGGCGGATAACCGCTCCATCCACAGTCAGGCGGCCGTCTTTGATCCAGGCGGAAAGGCGCGAGCGCGAGTGCTCAGCGAATAATTGTGCGGCGACTTGATCGAGGCGTTGGCCGCCCAATTCGGACGGCACCTCTGCGCGAAGTTCAATTTTATCGGACATGCTCAGACTAGGCGTGGCACAGCCTTTGGTTTCGGCTGCGCGCTTGTGGTTAAATACGGCGTCTTTTGCCCCGAGGCTTTCAACGGGGCGCTCATCATAACAGGACGGCCCCGCCCAAGACAGCGGCCGTCATAGGGACGCAAGCCGCCATGCAAGTGAAACACCTGCTGCTGATCGCCATCCTCGCCATGACTGCTGCTTGCTCGTCAACAAAGGAAGTCGTCGACGAAAACCTGAGCGAAGTCGAGTTGTACCAACTGGCTCAGAAAGACTTGGACAATAATAGCTTCACCAGCGCCACAGCGAAGCTGAAGGCACTGGAGTCGCGCTATCCGTTCGGGCGCTACGCCGACCAGGCCCAGCTCGAGCTGATCTACGCCAACTACAAGAACGCCGAGCCGGAAGCTGCCAAGTCCGCCGCCGAGCGTTTCATCCGCCTGCATCCGCAGCACCCGAACGTCGACTACGCCTACTACATGAAGGGCCTGACCTCGTTCGACCAGGACGTCGGCCTGCTGGCGCGCTTCCTGCCGCTGGACATGACCAAGCGTGACCCGGGCGCTGCCCGCGACTCCTACAACGAGTTCGCGCAGCTGACCAGCCGCTACCCCAACAGCCGCTACGCGCCGGACGCCAAGCAGCGCATGATTTACCTGCGCAACCTGCTGGCTTCCTACGAGATCCACGTGGCCCACTACTACCTGACCCGTCAGGCCTACGTAGCCGCCGCCAACCGTGGCCGTTATGTCGTAGAAAACTTCCAGGAAACCCCTTCCGTGGGTGACGGCCTGGCCGTGATGACCGAGGCTTACCAGCGTCTGCACCTGGACGACCTGGCCAGCACCAGCCTGGAAACCCTGAAGCTCAACTACCCGGATCACCCAAGCCTGAAAGACGGCCAGTTCGTGCCTCAGGTTGCTGAAGCCGACAACCGTTCGTGGCTGAGCAAGTACACCCTGGGCCTGATCGAATCCCGTCCACCGCTGCCGCCGGGCGAAACCCGCGCCAACCAGGACGTGATCAAGCAGTACCAGGACGCCAAGGACGCCATTCCTTCGGAGCTCAAGCCGCATGACGAGAACGGCGACGTGATCAAAGAAGAAGAGCCTGAGGCCCTGGGCAACAACCAGGATCGTTCGTGGTTCAGCTACATGACTTTCGGTGTGTTTGACTGATAGCACCCGGTGTCATCAAGAAGGAGCCTTTCGAGGCTCCTTTTTTGTGGGTGATATTTATTGCGCTGTGCGCCTGGCACGTCCTTGGCTAAACTGGCGCATTCCTTGTCGAGAAACTGCCCATCATGCTCCGTCTATTGTTCTGGATTGCCGTCATTGCCGCCGCAGTATGGTTCTGGCGCAAATTCAAAAGCCCGGCCGCCAAGCAGCATCGCGCAAGCGAGCCTGACGCAGCCTTGATGGTGCGCTGCGCCCACTGCGGCGTGCACCTGCCACAGGATCGCGCCTTGAGCTCACGCCAGGAATGGTATTGCACCCAAGCGCATCTGGAACAAGGACCGAAGTCTATCCAGCGTTGATCCGACCTTCGGGCGCATAAGGCGCGGGGTCGATGATCGGCGTACGCGCCAGCAGCAGGTCGGTAAACAACTGGCAGGACGCCGGCGCAAGCACCAGGCCATTGCGGTAATGCCCGCAGTTGAGCCACAAGCCGCTGAAGCCCGGCACTGGGCCGATGTAAGGAATGCCTTCCGGCGAACCTGGGCGCAATCCGGCCCAGTGCCCAACCACCTCGGCGCCCGCCAGGGCGGGAATCAACTCCACCGCGGATGCCTTGAGGCTTTGCAGCGCTGTTTCGGTGGGGGTCTTGTCGAAACCTTCATGCTCCAGGGTACTGCCGATCAAGATGTGCCCGTCACGCCGCGGGATCGCATAACGCCCCTTGGCCAGGACCATGCTCGACAGGAAATCCGAAGCGCATTTGTACAGGATCATCTGGCCCTTGACCGGCTCGACCGGAAGCGACAGGCCCAACGTACCCAGCAGTTCACCGCTCCAGGCGCCAGCCGCCAGTACGACCTGATCGCCGAAGATCGGCCCATTAGCGGTGTTCACCCCCACGACATTGCCCGCATCCAGAACAAACCCTGTCACTTCAGATTGCTCGTGAACGGTCACGCCGGGCAACGCCAGCAGCGCCGCCTTGAGGGATTTGACCAGGCGCGGGTTGCGCACATTGGCGACGTCAGCCATGTAGACCGCGCTGGAGTACCCGCCGCCCAGCACTGGAACGGCATCATGGGCAGCCGAGACATCCACTTTGCTCAAGGGGCGTCCTTCTCGCGCAGCCCAGGCCAAGGCTTCGGCTTCGTCGTCCAGGTCCAGCCAGTAAAGGCCGGTGGTATGCACCTCTGGATCAACCCCCGTCTGGGCGAACAGGCGCTGCGCCAGCTGTGGATAAAAGTCCTGGGACCAATGGGCCAGTGCGGTGACGGCCGGGCTGTAGCGCCACGGATACAGCGGCGAGACAATACCGCCGCCCGCCCAGGAGGACTCCTGTCCCAACCCCGCGCGCTCCAGCAGCACCACGGCTTGCCCTTGGGTCGCCAGGTTGAACGCCGTCAACAAACCGATGACCCCGCCACCGACAATCACTACCTGCTGTTGCTCTGCCATCATTTGATCCAGCCGATAAATAGGAACACGCGCACCTGGCGCCCAGTCGTCCAGCACCCTCATCATTGCCCCCAGCACAGCTTGCGCGACATGTCCGGAGCGGCGCCCGGATTGGTCCGCGCACCGGCGCTGGTCAGGCTGAAGTCGCCGCAAAGGTCGCCGGTCATCACCGAGCCGACGCCAGGCGTAGCCACCAACTGGAAATCCTGAGGGTTCAATGCAGCGGTGATTCTATAGCGATCGTTGCCCTCGCTGACGCCGCTTGCATCAATAAAAGTGCCGGCCTTCGTATAAAAACGCTCCAGGTGCTGAGCCTGGTCGGTCAATAACGCGACGATTTCAGCGCGATAGACCTTTTTCATATGGCCGGTGTAGCCGGGGTAAGCAATCCCGGCCAGCACCGCAATGATCACCACGGCGATCAGTAACTCGATCAGGGTAAAGCCCTGGCTATCCATGCCCATTTCAACGCTCCTTATTGAAGTTGCCGCCAGGCCACCCGCCGAAAATGCGAGCCGCCCTCCTCTTCTACCCGCGCATAGACGCTCTCCAGCACCGTGCGCAATTGGCCGCTTAACCCGACGGCTGTCACACGATATGCGTCGGCCACCGTTTGTGGTGGTACATGCGCCAGCCCCACCGCAGGTCCCAGGGATTGAATGCCGTACAGACCTCCGCGCAGTGCAACCCAAGTGACACCCGAGACAGGGTCCAGCCCAGCCCCAACCACCGAATAGGCGGCGGCCGGCGGTGCACAGGTGACAATCGACCGGCACGGCAGCAGCGTCGCAAATGACCGCTGCACGCTCGACTCTCCGCGTCGCAAGCCACTCTCGGCGCTTTGCAGCGACTGATTGCGGTGCCAGAGGCTAGCGGTGACCTTTTGCTGGGTGACCGCGCCTTGCATGGAGGACAGACCGATCAGCGACAACAGCAGCAACAACACCAGGCTGATCAGCAGCACCATGCCGGCCTGCCGCAGACGAATAGGTTCTTTAAGCTTCATGGCGGCGCTACCCCAGACGGTTTCGCAGCGCCGCCACGACGCTGTAGGTTTGATCCTTCACGCGTCCGGCGGGGTCTTGCAGTGTCATCAGGATGCGCACGCTGCGTATCAAGCCCAGGTCCGCCGGGCTCGCGTCGTAACGCGCCACCTCCGTCGACGAGGGTTTGGCAGCCACGCCAAAGCTGATATCGAAAGCCTGCACGTTATCCACCAGCACCGCCTTGGCCGGGGCCGCAGGCGTGCTGACTTTCAATTGACCGGCTTCGAAGGTGTAGGTGATCTGGCGCAGCGCAAAGCGGATTTGTCCGGGGGCAGGCACAGGAGAACTACCGCCGTAGGCCTGGGCGGCGCCCGTGCAGTCGGACAATACGGTCCAGTCAGCCTTGCCATTCTCGTTACCAACATCTGCCGTGACTAGCGTCAGCGACTTCGCCCCCGCCTCGATCTTCCAACTGACAGGCTGATCAAAGGCCGGCGGGGCATTGTCGATAAACGCCGTGCCCAAACAGCCAAACATGCCCGCCTGGCGAATATCCTGGGTCATCTTGCCCAGCACGAACCGTGCGTCATCCTGCAGCAACATCGCAGCCTGCTGGCTGGCGTGGGTGGCTCTGGAACCAATCAGCACCTGGGTCCCCCCCAGCACCAATACCAAGCCCATGGCCAACGCCAGCAGCAATTCCACCAGACTGAATCCCCCAACACGACGCCTCATTGCGCCCCCCTCGATTCATCGCTGACGCGACTGGTCAGGGTGAATGTTTCCCGAGCCCCCGGCCTGTTCGTGCCCCGGCTATCATCCCAACTGATGCTGACAGTCACCTCACCCGCACTGACCGACACCGAGCCTTTGGCACTCGCCCCGGCAAAGCCGAGGATATTGGCCTCGAAATCATGCAGGTCCAGATCGCGCACGCTGGCAGACGCGCTGCTGGCCGGTGCACGTTCGGCCCGGCCCTAGGAGTAGTCGACAGCGGAATTGGCGCGGATTCGGTCAAGCATGTCGTAGGCAATGAAACTGGCCTGGCTGGTCATCCTGGAACTGTCTGTGTACTTGAGCGCATTGAGCTGGATCACCGCCGCGCCCAGCAGGCCAATGGCGAGAACCAGCACGGCAACCAGCACCTCGATCAGCGTCATGCCGATTTGGTGTCGAGAAAAAACCTGGGGAAAACCGCTGTTGGGGTAGGCAAGCATTACCGTCGTCATCCGTGTCGAGGTCCGAAAAAAGCAGGGAAAATCTGCTGTGCGGGCCAAGACTAGCGTCGGTTTTTCGCTCGCGCTGCTCCCGGAACAAAGGGAAATACTTTGGACATGAAGGCCATCATTCGGCGTAACGCACGGGGCGCTATACCTAGGACTGCACCTGAATCCAAGGAGGGACGATACATGCGCCAACAAGGTTTCACTCTGATTGAACTGCTGCTCGGGCTGATCGTGAGCGGCATCCTGGCCAGCCTGGCAACCCCCGGCTTCAAGAGTTTGCTGGAATCACAGCAGCGCCAGGGGGCTGCGCAATCCCTGACCGCAGGCCTGCGCTACGCACGCACTGAAGCCATCGCCCGTAACCAACCGGTAGTCATTCATGCGCGAGAAGACGACTGGAGCCAGGGCTGGCGGGTCATTGTGGATGTGAGCGGACGTGGCTACCTGGATGACGACAACCCCGTGCTGCGGGAACATCAGGATAACGGTCGTGTGCCGATAGTCGGCAATGGGCCGGTCAAGAGCCAGGTGCGCTTCAGCGGATTGGGCGAACCGGTGTTTTCAGGGGGAGGTTTTCGCGCGGGTACTGTGCATGTATGCGAGATGGATCAGACGCAGAGCCTGTATCAGGTCGTACTCGCACCCAGCGGGCGCATCAGCCTGCGCAGCGAGCGTGCCGAGCAGGCGTTGTGCCGGGGTGGCTCCGGCACACAGGCACTCAGAGCAGCGAGCGAACCCGCAGTTCCTTGGGCATAGAGAAGGTGATGTTCTCTTCGCGACCCGCCAGTTCCTCGGCACCGGTGGCACCCCAGGCATGCAGCTGCTGGATAACGCCGCGCACCAGCACTTCCGGGGCCGAAGCACCTGCCGTGATACCAATACGCTCGACGCCATCGAACCAGCTGCGCTGCATGTCTTCGGCGCCGTCGATCAGGTACGCTGGAGTTGCCATACGTTCCGCCAACTCACGCAGGCGGTTGGAGTTGGAGCTGTTGGGGCTGCCGACAACCAGGACCACATCGCATTCATCGGCCAGTTGCTTGACCGCGTCCTGTCGGTTTTGAGTGGCGTAGCAGATGTCGTCCTTGCGTGGCCCACCAATGGCCGGGAAGCGGCTGCGCAGCGCGTCGATCACGCGGCTGGTGTCGTCCATCGACAAGGTGGTCTGGGTCACGAATGCCAGGCGCTCGGGGTTCTGCACCTGCAGGTTGGCGACGTCTTTTTCGTCTTCCACCAGGTAAATCGCCCCGCCATTGCTGGCGTCGTACTGGCCCATGGTGCCTTCGACTTCCGGGTGGCCGGCATGACCGATCAGGATGCACTCTCGACCGTCACGGCTGTAGCGCGCGACTTCGATATGCACCTTGGTCACCAGCGGACAGGTGGCATCAAAGACTTTGAGGCCACGGCCTGCCGCTTCGGTACGCACAGCCTGGGAAACACCGTGGGCGCTGAAGATGACAATGACGTCGTCCGGCACCTGGTCCAGCTCTTCGACAAAGATGGCGCCACGCGCGCGCAGGTCTTCGACCACGAATTTGTTGTGGACGACTTCGTGGCGCACGTAAATCGGCGGCCCGAAGACTTCCAGGGCGCGGTTGACGATTTCGATCGCCCGGTCCACGCCGGCGCAGAAGCCACGGGGGTTGGCGAGTTTGATTTGCATGCTGTGCCTCGTGTCTTGCAGCCACTTGGGTTCAAGCTAGACGCTAACCCACCTGACAATAGAGATCAAAGGTAGGAGCGGGCTTGCTCGCGAATGCGGTGGGTCAGTAAATAAATCTGTTGACTGACCCACCGCATTCGCGAGCAAGCCCGCTCCCACATTTTTAACCGCGTCGTTGATCAGATCGCTTTAACGTCGATGATTTCAACATCAAAGGTCAAGGTTTTACCGGCCAACGGGTGGTTGAAGTCGATGGTCACTTGCGCGTCATCGAAGGTTTTCACCACGCCAGGCAGTTCGGTATTCGCCGCATCGTTGAAGATCACCAACAGGCCTTCCGACAGGTCCATGTCCTGGAACTGCGAGCGCGGGATGATCTGCACATTTTGCGGGTTGGACTGGCCAAAGGCGTTTTCCGGCAGGATCTGCAGGGTGCGCTTGTCGCCGGCCTTGAAGCCGAACAGGGCCGCTTCAAAACCCGGTAGCAGGTTGCCATCGCCGACCTTGAAGGTGGCCGGGGCTTTGTCGAACGTGCTGTCGACCGTGTCGCCATTCTCCAGGCGCAGTGCGAAATGCAAAGTGACTTCCGTGTTCTGGCCGATGCGTTGCTCAGCCAATACCTGATCAGTCATTGACGGTCTCTCCGGTTTTCTTGCTTTTGAACATGTCCAACGCCAGCATGATTGCGCCGACGGTGATGGCGCTGTCGGCAAAGTTGAACGCCGGGAAGTACCAGCGGTTCTGCCAATGCACCAGGATAAAGTCGATCACATGGCCAAGGGCGATGCGGTCGTACAGGTTGCCCAGCGCGCCGCCCAACACCAGGGCCAAGGCAACAGCCAGCCAGGTGTCATCGCGACCAAGACGCTTGAGCCACACCACCAGCACCGCACTGACCACCACGGCGATCAGGGCGAACAGCCAGCGCTGCCAGCCACCGCCATCAGCCAAAAAGCTGAAAGCGGCACCGGTGTTGTAGGCCAGGGTCCAGCTGAAGTAATCCGGGATCACCACGATCTGCTGGAACATCTGCAGGGAGCCTTCGAAATGAGCCTTGCTGACCTGGTCGATGACCAGGACCAGCAGACTCAGTACGAGCCAGCCCAGACGTCCGAAACGGCTGGCATCAGGCATAGTGGCGAACCTCACCGGCACCCGAGATGTTGTCGACGCAGCGACCACAGATTTCCGGATGCTCAGGGTTCGCGCCGACGTCTTCACGGCAGTGCCAGCAACGGGCGCACTTAGGGAAGGCCGACTTGACCACTTTGAGCTTGAGGCCCGGCACGTCGGTGGCGACCGCATCCGCCGGGGCCTGGGCGAATGGCGCCAGGCTCGCGGTGGAGGTGATCAGCACGAAGCGCAGTTCGTTACTCAGCTTGGCCAGGTCGGCGGTCAGGCCTTCCTCGGCGAACAGGGTGACTTCGGCTTGCAGGTTGCCACCGACGGCCTTGGCCGCACGCTGCACTTCCAGCTCCTTGTTCACCGCAACCTTCACGGCCATCACGCCTTCCCAGTACTCGCGACCCAGTTCGAAGTCGGCCGGCAGTTCGGTCAGGCCTTCGTACCAGGTGTTGAGCATCACGGACTCGTTACGCTCGCCCGGCAGGTATTCCCACAGTTCGTCGGCGGTAAAGGCCAGGATCGGTGCGATCCAGCGCACCAGCGCTTCGGAGATGTGATACAGCGCGGTCTGCGCCGAGCGGCGCGCCTTGCTGTTGGCGCCGGTGGTGTACTGGCGGTCCTTGATGATGTCGAGGTAGAAACCACCCAGCTCCTGCACGCAGAAGTTGTGGATCTTCGAGTACACGTTCCAGAAGCGGTATTCGCCGTAGTTTTCCTGCAACTCGCGTTGCAGCAACAGGGTACGGTCCACGGCCCAACGGTCGAGGGCAAGCATGTCCTCGGCCGGCAGGATGTCGGTGGCCGGGTTGAAACCGGTCAGGTTCGACAGCAGGAAGCGTGCGGTATTACGGATACGGCGGTAGGCATCGGCGCTGCGTGCCAGGATCTGGTCCGATACGGCGATTTCACCCGAATAGTCGGTCGACGCAACCCACAGGCGCATGATGTCGGCGCCCAGGGTGTCGTTGATCTTTTTCGGTTCGATCACGTTCTTCAGCGACTTGGACATCTTGCGGCCCGTCTCGTCGACGGTGAAGCCGTGGGTCAGCAGTTCGCGGTACGGCGCGTGGTTGTCGATGGCGCAACCGGTCAGCAACGACGAGTGGAACCAGCCACGGTGTTGGTCGGAGCCTTCCAGGTACAGGTCGGCACGCGGGCCGGTCTCGTGACCCATCGGGTGCGAACCACGCAGCACGTGCCAGTGGGTAGTACCCGAGTCGAACCACACGTCGAGGGTGTCGCTGATCTTGTCGTACTGCGGCGCTTCATCGCCCAGCAGTTCGGCGGCGTCCAGCTTGAACCAGGCTTCGATGCCTTCCTGTTCAACGCGCTGGGCCACTTCTTCCATCAGTTCGACGGTACGTGGGTGCAGCTCGCCGCTTTCCTTGTTCAGGAAGAACGGGATCGGCACGCCCCAGTTACGCTGACGGGAGATGCACCAGTCCGGACGGTTGGCGATCATCGAGTGCAGGCGCGCCTGGCCCCAGGCCGGGACGAACTGGGTGTCCTCGATGGCTTTGAGCGAGCGGACACGCAGGGTGTCGCCGCTGGTGGGCTCTTTGTCCATGCCGATGAACCACTGCGCGGTGGCGCGGTAGATCAGCGGGGTCTTGTGGCGCCAGCAGTGCATGTAGCTGTGCTGGATGGCGGCGGTTTGCATCAGCGCACCAACTTCACGCAGTTTTTCGATGATCGGCTGATCGGCCTTGAAGATGAACTGGCCGCCGAAGAACTCCAGCGACGGCACGTACACGCCGTTGCTTTGCACCGGGTTGATGATGTCGTCGTTGACCAGGCCGTACTTCTTGCAGATCACAAAGTCGTCTACGCCATAGGCAGGCGAGCAGTGAACGATACCGGTGCCCGAACCCAGCTCAACGTAGTCAGCCAGGTACACCGGCGACAGGCGGTCATAGAACGGGTGGCGGAAGTTGATCAGCTCCAGCGCGCTGCCGGTGGTGGTGGCGATGACCGAACCTTGCAGCTCGTAGCGGGCCAGGCAGGACTCGACCATTTCTTCAGCGAGTACCAGCAGGCGGTCACCAACGTCCACCAGGGCGTAGGTGAATTCCGGGTGCACGTTCAGCGCCTGGTTGGCCGGGATGGTCCACGGGGTGGTGGTCCAGATCACGATGGCAGCCGGCTTGCCCAGGTTTGCCAGGCCAAAGGCCTCGGCCAGCTTGGCGTCGTCGGCGATCGGGAAGGCCACGTCGATGGTCGAGGACTTCTTATCTTCGTACTCGACTTCCGCTTCAGCCAGGGCCGAACCGCAGTCGAAGCACCAGTTCACGGGCTTGAGGCCCTTGAACACGAAACCGCCCTTGACGATCTCGGCCAAGGCACGGATTTCCCCGGCCTCGTTCTTGAAGTTCATGGTCTTGTAGGGGTTGTCCCACTCGCCCAGCACGCCCAGGCGGATGAATTCGGACTTCTGCCCTTCGATCTGCTCGGTGGCGTAGGCACGGCACAGTTCGCGGGTTTTGTCCGCGCCCAGGTTCTTGCCGTAGGTCACTTCGACTTTATGCTCGATCGGCAGGCCGTGGCAGTCCCAACCCGGCACGTACGGCGCGTCGAAGCCCGAAAGGGTTTTCGAGCGCAGGATCATGTCCTTGAGAATCTTGTTCAGCGCATGACCGATGTGAATCGTGCCGTTGGCATAAGGAGGGCCGTCGTGCAGGACGAATTTCGGACGATCCTTGCCAATTTCGCGCAACTTTCCGTACAGGCCAATACTGTCCCAGCGCTGCAGGATCTGCGGTTCGCGCTGTGGCAGGCCGGCCTTCATTGGGAAGGCGGTGTCCGGAAGGTTTAGCGTGGCTTTATAGTCGGTCATTTAAGGCTCTTCGGTTAGCGATGGGCGCTAGGTGCGGCTAGTGCACGGGCGGCGGCGACATCCGCATTGATCGCCGTTTTCAACGCCTCAAGGGAGGCGAAACGCTGCTCTTCACGCAGCTTCTGGTGGAAAACCACCGTCAAACGCCGGTCATACAGATCACCGGCAAAATCCAGCAGGTGTACTTCCAGGTGGGCCTTGCCATCACCTGCAACCGTGGGCCTGACGCCTATGTTGGCGACTCCGGGCCACGATTGGCCATCGATGTCGACGCTCACCAGGTAGACCCCGGTCAGCGGCACACGACGGCGCTTGAGTTGCACGTTGGCGGTTGGCGTGCCCAATTGGCGCGCCAGCTTCTGGCCGTGCAAGACCCGCCCGGCAATGCGGAACGGGCGACCGAGCAAACGCTCGGCCAAGGCGAAGTCGGCAGCGGCCAGGGCATTACGCACCTGGGTACTGCTCACGCGCAGGCCGTCCAGTTCGACGGTTTGCGCGGCTTCGACGGTAAAACCCTGGTTGACGCCGGCGTGTTGCAGGAAATCGAAATCCCCGACACGGTCGCAACCAAAGCGGAAGTCGTCACCGACCTCCAAATGCTGCACGCCCAGGCCATCGACCAGGATACGGTCGACGAACTCGGCGGCGCTCAGGCTTTGCAAACGCTGGTTGAAGGCCAGGCAGAGGACACGGTCCACGCCCTCTTCAGCCAGCAATTGCAGCTTGTCCCGCAAGCGGGCCAGGCGGGCTGGCGCGGTTTCGGGGGTGAAGTATTCCCGCGGCTGTGGCTCGAAAATCACCACGCAGCTGGGCACGCCCAACTCGACCGCGCGTTCGCGCAGCCGAGCCAGGATAGCCTGGTGGCCACGGTGAACACCGTCAAAGTTGCCAATAGTGGCGACGCAGCCCCGATGCTCGGGGCGCAGGTTGTGGAGACCTCGAACCAGCTGCATAACGCGCTTCTTGCTCATAAAGTGGTCGATTATAACCACACCCGGCCCCGGACGACAGGCAACAGCACAGGCCAAATGGATCGAATCGATAAAACAACGGTTTTATCGCGGCAAACTCTCTAACCCAGGGACTTGCGATTGAAATCCCGCAGGCGGAAGCCTTGCAGCAGCAACATCCCGAAGTACACCACCACACCCGCGACGACCAACACGCCAAGACGCATGAAGCGCTCCAGCATATGGCCTTCATCCCACGCCGGCATGAAGTGCATCAGGCCCAGCAGCACGGCCGACATCATGGCCACCGCCACCAGCAACTTGAGGGCAAACAGGCCCCAGCCTGGCTGCGGCTGGAACATCTGCTGCTTACGCAATTGGTAAAACAACAGCCCGGCGTTGATGCATGCACCGGCACTGATCGCCAGGGCCAGGCCGGCGTGGGCCAGCGGGCCGATAAACACCAGGTTGAGCAGTTGTGTGACGATCAGCGTGAATATCGCGATTTTCACCGGCGTACGGATGTTCTGCTGGGCATAGAAGCCGGGAGCCAGCACTTTGATCACGATAATGCCAAGCAGGCCGACGGAATAGGCGACCAGCGCGTGCTGGGTCATCAAGGCGTCATGGGCATCGAACTGGCCGTATTGAAACAGCGACACGGTCAACGGCTCGGCCAGGATCCCCAGCGCCAGGGCACATGGCAGCACCAATACAAAGCACAGGCGCAGGCCCCAGTCGAGAATGCGTGAATACTCCTGGCGATCCTTGCTGGCGTAGGTGCGCGCCAGGGTCGGCAGCAGAATCGTGCCCAACGCCACGCCCAGCACGCCGGACGGCAACTCCATCAGACGGTCGGCGTAGTACATCCACGACACCGAGCCGGACACCAGCAGCGAGGCGAACGCCGTATTGATGATCAGGGAAATCTGGCTGACCGATACGCCGAGGATCGCCGGCAGCATATTGCGCATCACGCGCCATACGCCGGTGTCCTTGAGGTTCAGGCGCGGCAGTACAAGCATGCCGATCTTTTTCAGGTGCGGCAGTTGGTAGAGCAATTGCGCCAGGCCGCCGGCCAGTACGGCCCAGCCCAGGGCCATCACCGGTGGATCGAAGTAAGGCGTGAGGAACAGCGCGAAGATGATCATGCTGACGTTCAGCAGGGTCGGCACGAAGGCCGGCACCGAGAAACGGTTCCAGGTATTGAGGATCGCACCGGCCAGGGATGACAGGGAGATCAGCAATATATAAGGAAAGGTCACCCGCAGCAGGTCGGTGGTCAGCGCAAATTTTTCCGGCGTATTGGCAAAACCGGGCGCCGTCGCCCAGATCACCCAGGGGGCGGCGAGCATGCCGAGGACGGTCACCAGCATCAAAACAAGGGTCAACAGGCCTGAGACGTAGGCAATAAAGGTGCGGGTGGCTTCTTCGCCCTGCTGGGTCTTGTATTCGGCCAGGATCGGCACGAAGGCCTGGGAAAACGCGCCTTCGGCAAAGATCCGCCGTAGCAGGTTGGGCAGTTTAAAGGCAATAAAGAAGGCATCCGTGGCCATGCTGGCGCCGAAAATACGCGCCAGCAGCGTGTCGCGTACAAACCCCAGAACCCGGGAGATCATCGTGATAGAGCTGACGGCGGCCAACGATTTGAGCAGATTCATTGAAAGAGTTTGCGCCTTTAGATAAAGAGCAGGCGAACAAAGCGCCTACTTATGCGATACTGCGCGCCTGCAACAGCACAGAGCCAAAGCTCGCGAGTTTACAGGTCAAGCGCCGGAAATAAATCACCCGCCTCTTCAGATCGACCACTCAGCAGTTCGCATCAGCCGCCCTTGACAACACATCAAGTCATCGGCATGATTCGCGGCCTATTTTGTTTGCTATTTCCTAAAAAGTCTTTCGAGGAGCTCGACGGTGGCCAACACACCTTCCGCCAAAAAACGTGCAAAACAGGCTGAGAAGCGTCGCAGCCACAACGCCAGCCTGCGTTCCATGGTTCGTACCTACATCAAGAATGTAGTTAAAGCCATCGACACCAAAGACGCTGAAAAAGCTCAAGCAGCTTACGTTCTGGCTGTGCCTGTTATCGACCGTATGGCCGATAAAGGCATCATCCACAAGAACAAGGCCGCTCGTCATAAGAGCCGCCTGAATGGCCACATCAAGGCTTTGAGCGTTCCTGCTGCTGCCTAAGTGGTAACAACTGCAACGCGACCCAGGTTGCGAAACAGTTAAGAAATGCCCCGTACCGAAAGGCCCGGGGCATTTTTGTTTGTGCCTCATATTCAGGAACACAGATCAAAATGTGGGAGCGGGCTTGCTCGCGAATGCGGTGTATCAGTTGATGCATGTGCTGACTGACCCGCCGCATTCGCGAGCAAGCCCGCTCCCACATTTGAAACCCGTACATTCTTTGGGCACAAAAAAACGCCCCGAACCAGTCGGGGCGTTTTTGTTAGCAACTGATTACTACATCAATCAGTGCTGGTGACCGCCTTCACCGTGGACGTGGCCGTGGGCCACTTCTTCCTGGGAAGCGTCGCGGATGGCAACGATCTTCACTTGGAAGTTCAGGCGCTGGCCAGCCAGGGGGTGGTTGCCGTCGACGGTCACGTCGTCGCCGTCCAGATCACGGATGGTCACGATCTGCATTTGGCCGTCTGGCGCGGAAGCGTGGAACTGCATACCCACTTCCAGCTCGTCAACGCCTTCGAACATGCTGCGGCTCAGGGTGCTGACCAATTCGGCCGAGTACTCACCGTAGGCATCTTCAGGTTCTACGGCAACGGTCAGCTCATCACCGACGTTCTTGCCTTCCAGAGCCTTTTCCAGGCCTGGGATGATGTTACCTGCGCCTTGCAGGTAGACCAGCGGCGCGCCGCCGGCGGAGCTGTCGATGACCTCACCAGCGTCGTTGGTCAGGGTATAGTCGATGGAGACAGCCTTGTTAGCGGCGATCGTCATGGGGCGAGACCTTTTGCATAAGAATGAAGAACGGACAAGTCTAAACAAGGATTTGCCCGAAAGCGAACAGAACCCGGACAGACGGGGTCGCACAAGCGACTCGACGGTCACCGGTTTTCATCTGGACGACGACCAGCACTGGGTCGCCGAGCTGTCCTGCGGCCACACCCAGCACCTGCGCCACCAGCCACCCTGGCAGTCCCGCGCCTGGGTACTCGACCCCGCGCAACGCCTTGAAAAAATAGGCCAGCCCTTTGCCTGCGGGTGGTGTGCGCAAGCACACGAATAACGATAACCTTGGCGCCTGATTCCCGGTAGACGTTCAACCATAGAACCTCACCGAAGCCATGCACCTTCAGAGAATTCGCATGCAGACTTTTTTTATCGCGCCCACCGATTTTGGTGTGGGTCTGACCTCCATCAGCCTTGGGCTGGTGCGCACCCTTGAGCGGGCCGGGCTGAAAGTCGGGTTCTTCAAGCCGATTGCCCAACCACACCCCGGCGATACTGGCCCTGAACGCTCCACCGAGCTGGTGGCGCGCACCCATGGCCTCAAGCCGCCACAGCCCCTGGGCCTGGCCCATGTAGAGCGCATGCTCGGCGACGGCCAGCTCGACGAACTGCTCGAAGAAATCATCACGCTGTACCAGCAAGCCGCCGTGGGCAAGGACGTGCTGATCGTCGAAGGTATGGTGCCGACCCGCAGCGCCAGCTATGCGGCGCGGGTCAACCTGCACCTGGCCAAGAGCCTGGATGCGGAGGTGATCCTGGTCTCGGCCCCGGAAAACGAAGTGCTCACCGAACTCTCCGGCCGCGTGGAATTGCAGGCCCAACTGTTCGGCGGCCCAAAAGACCCGAAAGTCCTCGGCGTGATCCTCAACAAGGTGCGCACAGACGAAAGCATGGAAGCCTTCGCGGCGCGCCTCAAAGAGCATTCGCCCCTGTTGCGCAGCGGTGATTTCCGCCTGCTCGGCTGCATTCCCTACCAGCCCGAACTCAACGCCCCGCGCACCCGTGACGTGGCCGACCTGATGGGCGCGCAGATCCTCAACGCCGGCGACTACGAAACCCGGCGCATGACCAAGATCATCATCTGCGCCCGCACCATGCGCAACACCGTGGAGCTGCTCAAGCCCGGCGTACTGGTGGTGACCCCCGGCGACCGCGACGACATCATCCTCGCTGTCAGCCTCGCCGCGATCAACGGCGTGCCCCTGGCCGGCCTGTTGCTGACCAGCGACACCCTGCCCGACCCGCGCATCATGGAATTGTGCCGTGGCGCGTTCCAGGCCGGACTGCCGGTGCTGTCAGTGAGCACCGGTTCCTACGACACGGCGAACCAGCTCAACAGCCTCAACAAGGAAATCCCGATTGATGACCGCGAACGCGCGGAGATCATCACCGATTTCGTCGCCAGCCATCTGGATGCGCGCTGGCTGCATCAGCGTTGCGGCACGCCACGGGAAATGCGCCTGTCGCCGGCGGTGTTCCGCTACCAGCTGATCCAGCGCGCCCAGGCCGCCAACAAACGCATTGTATTGCCCGAAGGCAGCGAGCCGCTGACCGTGCAAGCCGCCGCGATCTGTCAGGCGCGGGGCATTGCGCGCTGCGTGCTGCTGGCCAAACCGGCAGACGTGGAAGCGGTCGCCCGCGCCCAGGGCATCGAATTGCCCGAAGGCCTGGAGATTCTCGACCCGGACCTGATCCGCCAGCGCTACGTCGAGCCGATGGTCGCGCTGCGCAAGAGCAAGAGCCTCAACGCGCCGATGGCCGAGCAGCAGCTGGAAGACACCGTGGTGATCGCCACCATGATGCTCGCGCTGGACGAAGTGGACGGCCTGGTCTCCGGCGTCATCCACTCCACCGCCAATACCATCCGCCCTGCCCTGCAGCTGATTAAAACGGCGCCGGGCTGCACGCTGGTGTCGTCGGTGTTCTTCATGCTGTTCCCCGAGCAGGTGCTGGTATACGGCGACTGCGTGATGAACCCGCACCCAAGCGCCGCCGAATTGGCGGAGATCGCGTTGCAAAGTGCCGACTCGGCGGCGGCATTCGGCATCACGCCACGCGTGGCGATGATCAGCTATTCCAGCGGCGACTCGGCCAGCGGCGAGGAAGTGGAGAAAGTCCGCGAAGCCACCCTGCTCGCCCACGAACAGCAAAGCTCGTTGCTGATCGACGGGCCGCTGCAATACGACGCCGCCGCCAACGAAAACGTCGCGCGGCAACTGGCGCCCAACAGCCAGGTCGCCGGCAAGGCCACGGTGTTCGTGTTCCCCGACCTCAACACCGGCAACACCACGCACAAAGCCGTGCAGCGCAGCGCCGATTGCGTGAGCCTGGGGCCGATGCTCCAGGGCCTGCGCAAACCGGTCAACGACCTACCGCGCGGCGCCCAGGTAGACGACATCGTGTACACCATCGCGCTCACCGCGATCCAAGCCGCCAACCGACCTATGGATATCTAAATGCTGGATTTTCTACCTGCCGCCGTGCGCGGGGTGATTGCGTCGCTGTTGTTGGCGCTGAACACGATCCTGTTGTGCTCGTTCCTGTTCATCGTGGCGCTGTTCAAGGCGTTGCCGTTTGCCAAGCGCTTCAGCGAATGGCTGATGAACCACACCCATGAAGCCTGGGTGACCAACAACAAGGGCTGGATGAACCTGGTGCGGCGCACGCGCTGGCACCTCACCGGCCTGGAAGGGCTGGACTATCAGCACTCGTACCTGGTGACCAGCAACCACCAAAGCTGGGTCGACATCATGGTGCTGCAATACGTGCTGAACCGGCGGATTCGTCCGCTGAAGTTCTTCCTGAAACAGGAGCTGATCTGGGTGCCGGTGATTGGCCTGGCTTGGTGGGCGCTGGGCTTTCCGTTCATGAAGCGCTACACCAAGGCGTACCTGGAAAAACACCCGGAGAAGAAAGGCAAGGACCTGGAAACCACCCGCAAGACCTGTGCGAAGTTTCGCGACAACCCGGTGGGCATTTTCAACTTTGCCGAAGGCACACGGTTTACCCCGGGCAAGCATGCGCAGCAAAAGTCGCCGTTCCGTTATCTGCTCAAGCCTAAAGCCGGTGGCATTGCGTTTGTGCTGGATGCCATGGGTGAGCAGTTGAAGTCACTGGTCAATGTGACCATTCACTATCCCGCCGGTCGCCCTGGGTATTGGGATTTGCTGTGCGGGAATGTGAAGGATGTGGTGGTGCAGTTCGAAGAAGTGCAGATCCCGGCCGAGTTCATTGGCAAGAATTATGAGCAGGATGGGGAGTACCGGACGGCGTTCCAGGGTTGGATCAACCGGTTGTGGGAAGACAAGGATGCATTACTGGAAAAGCTGCATACCCAGTACCCCCGATAAGGCATGAAAAAGCCCGCCATCGATCACTCGATGGCGGGCTTTTTTGTGGCTGTGATCCTTAGATCGCGCCGCGCTGACGCAACAGCTCCAGCACTTGCTTGACGCTTTCTTCCAACGACAAGGCCTGGGTGTCGATCACCAGGTCGGCATTCAACGGCACGTCGTACGGGAAGGATTCGCCAGGGATGTTATCCCCACCCGCCGCGTACAGGCCCTGCGGATCACGCTCGGCGCACACCAACGGCGACGCTTGCACGTAGACGGTCAGCAAACGATCACTGCCAATCAGCGCCTTGGCCTGTTCGCGGCCTTCGGCATCCGGCGCCACAAACGAGGCCAGGGTCAGCAGGCCCGCTTCGTTGAACTGACGCGCCACATGTGCGGCACGACGCCAGTTCTCGGTACGCCCGGCGCGGTCCTGCGGCAAGCCCTTGTTAAGGTCGTGACGCAGGTTCTGGCCATCCAGCACGAACACCGCACGGCCCATGTCGAAGAGCTTGCGCTCAACCGCGTAGGCCAAGGTGCTCTTGCCCGCGCCCGACAGGCCACTGAACAACACGGTGGCCGGTTGTTGGCCAAAGCGCAGCGCGCGTTCTTCGGTGGCGACGTGAGCCAGCTTGCCGTGTTGCGCCGAGCTGCCGTGGGTTACCGGCGGCGCGATGATCATGCCCGCTGCCACGGTGCCGTTGGTCAAACGGTCGATAACAATGAACGCGCCGGTGGTGCGGTTGCTGTCGTAACCGTCCAGGGCGATGGCGGCGTCGAGGCTGACCTTGACCCGGCCAATTTCGTTCAGTTGCAGCGAACTCGCCGGACCTTCGGCCAGGGTGTTCACATCCACGCGATGCACGATGCTGGTGATGGAACCCGGCACGTAGCTGGTGGCGCGCTTGATGTCGTATTTCTTGCCCGGCAGCATCGGCTCTTCGGCCATCCACACCAGCATGGCGTCGAAGGCATCGGTCACTTGCGGCACGTTGTCGGCGTGTACTAGCAGGTCGCCACGGGAGATGTCGATCTCGTCTTCCATGGTCAGGGTCACGGCCTGGCCTGGGCCGGCGTGTTCCAACTCACCTTCAAAGGTGACGATGGATTTGACGCGGCTGCTCTTGCCCGACGGCAGCACCACGACTTCGTCGCCCTTATGCACGATGCCGCTCGCCAGGGTACCGGCGAAACCACGGAAGTTCAGGTTCGGACGGTTCACGTACTGCACCGGGAAACGCAGATCGGTGTAGTTGCGGTCGTTGGCGATCTCGACGGTTTCGAGGATCTCCATCAGCGACTGCCCGGTATACCAAGGCGAACGCTCGCTCTTGTTCACCACGTTGTCGCCCTTGAGCGCCGACATCGGCACAAAGGCCAGGGTGCTCGGCTTGAACGCGATACCGTCGGCGAACTTCAGGTAATCGGCCTTGATCTGCTCGAATACGCTCTGGTCGAAGCCGTTGATGTCCATCTTGTTGACGGCCACCACGATGTGCTTGATGCCCAGCAACGAGGCGATGAAGCTGTGGCGACGGGTCTGGGTCTGCACGCCATAACGTGCGTCAATCAGGATGATCGCCAGGTCACAGGTGGAGGCACCGGTGGCCATGTTGCGGGTGTACTGCTCATGGCCGGGGGTGTCGGCGATGATGAATTTGCGTTTTGCGGTGGAGAAGTAGCGGTAGGCCACATCGATGGTGATGCCTTGCTCACGCTCGGCCTGCAGGCCGTCGACCAGCAGCGCCAGGTCGATATCATCGCCGGTGGTGCCGGACTTCTTCGAATCGCGGGTGATGGCTTCCAGGTGATCTTCGTAGATCATCTTGGAGTCGTGCAGCAGGCGCCCGATCAGGGTGCTCTTGCCGTCGTCGACGTTGCCGCAGGTCAGGAAGCGCAACATTTCCTTGCGCTCGTGCTGGCCCAGGTAGGCGAGGATGTCCTCGCTGATCAAATCAGATTGATGCGACATGACAGCCCCTTAGAAATAGCCTTGACGTTTTTTATCTTCCATCGAGCCTGCACCATCGTGGTCGATGACACGGCCCTGGCGCTCGGAAGTTCGCGTCAGGAGCATTTCCTGAATGATGTCCGTCAGCGTCTCGGCTTCGGACTCCACCGCGCCCGTCAACGGGTAGCAGCCAAGGGTACGGAAACGTACTTTCTTTTTGACGATTCGGGCTTTGTCTTCGTCGGACAGGTGCTCGAGGATGCGGTCGTCGTCGATCATGATCAACGTGCCGTTCTTCTCGATCACTTCACGCTCGGCGGCGAAGTACAGCGGCACGATCGGGATGCCTTCCAGGTAGATGTACTGCCAGATGTCCAGCTCGGTCCAGTTGGACAGCGGGAACACACGGATCGACTCGCCCTTGTTGACGTTGCCGTTATAAACGTTCCACAGCTCAGGACGCTGGTTTTTCGGGTCCCAGCGGTGCTTGCTGTCGCGGAATGAGTACACGCGCTCTTTGGCGCGGGACTTCTCTTCATCGCGACGGGCACCGCCGAAAGCGGCGTCGAAACCATGTTTGTCCAACGCCTGCTTGAGGCCTTCGGTCTTCATGATGTCGGTGTGCTTGGCGCTGCCGTGGGTGAAGGGGTTGATGCCCTGCGCCACGCCGTCCGGGTTCACGTGGGTGATCAAGTCCAGGCCCAGCTCCTCGACCATCTTGTCGCGGAACTTGTACATCTCCTGGAACTTCCAGCGGGTGTCGACGTGCATCACCGGGAACGGCAGCTTGCCCGGGAAGAAGGCCTTGCGTGCCAGGTGCAGCATCACGGCGGAGTCTTTACCGATCGAGTAGAGCATCACCGGGTTGTCGAACTCGGCGGCGACCTCGCGGATGATGTGGATGCTTTCCGCCTCCAGCTGTTTCAGATGCGTCAGTTTGTCGACCATGGTTACTCACGGAAAAACGATCTTATGGACGGCCAGCGGGCCGTGTTCGAGCGGGGCATGCTAGCACAGCACCTGCTTCTATTCAGGGAGCCATCTAGATCGAAACGGTATATGAATATGCCCCCAGGTTTGGCCCTCAAATTGGGTTGGGACAATCGATGAACAGATGCTCCAGGGCAAAGCGCCGCGCCAGGTAATCGCCCAGGGCCTGTACGCCGTAGCGTTCGGTGGCGTGGTGGCCGGCGGCGATGAAGCTGATGTCGTTTTCGCGGGCGCTGTGAAAAGTTTGCTCGGAGGCTTCGCCGCTCAGGTACAGGTCGACGCCGGCGGCGATCGCCTGATCGATGTAGCCCTGCCCACCGCCGGTGCACCAGCCGACACGGCGGATCATGTCGCTGCCTTCGATCAGCAGCGGTTCGCGGCCCATGACTTCCTGCACACGGCGCGCGAAATCACGGGGCGACAAGGGCTCGGCGAGGGAGCCGACCAGGCCGACGATCTTGGGGTTGCTCGGGTCCAGCGGGCCTTCGACGGTGATGTCGAGTTGACGGGCGAGTTGCACGTTGTTGCCGACGTCGGGGTGCAGGTCCAACGGCAGGTGGTAGGCCAACAGGCTGATGTCGTGCTTGAGCAGGGTCTTGAGGCGGCGCTGCTTCATGCCGGTGATGCAGGGGTTTTCGCCTTTCCAGAAGTAGCCGTGGTGCACCAGGATCAAATCGGCCTGGGCTTCGACGGCCGCGTCCAGCAGGGCTTGGCTTGCGGTCACGCCACTGACGATGCGCATCACTTGCGGGCGGCCTTCGACCTGCAGGCCATTGGGGCAATAATCGGCAATTTTGGCGCTGCCGAGGTAGCGGTCCGCTTCCTCGACGAGGGTGGTAAGGGGGACGGCCATAAAAGACTCCTAAATATCCCGTTCGCAGGCGTCACAGCCTCGTATAATGCGCGACATTATGGGCGCTCTCTCGCCCCCTGCAACCTGTCAGGACTTACTTGATGCTCAAGGCGCTGCGTTTTTTTGGATGGCCATTGTTGGCTGGCGTGCTGATCGCGATGCTGATTATTCAGCGTTACCCCGAGCTGGTGGGCCTGCCCAGCCTGGATGTGAACCTGCAACAGGCGCCACAGACCAGCGCGGTGGTGCAAGGCCCGGTGACCTATGCCGACGCGGTCACCATCGCCGCCCCGGCGGTGGTCAACCTGTACACGACCAAGGTCATCAACAAACCGGCGCACCCGTTGTTCGAAGACCCGCAGTTCCGCCGCTACTTCGGCGACAATGGGCCCAAGCAGCGGCGCATGGAATCCAGCCTGGGTTCGGGCGTGATCATGAGCCCAGAAGGCTACATCCTCACCAACAACCATGTGACCACCGGCGCCGACCAGATCGTGGTGGCCCTGCGTGACGGCCGCGAAACCCTGGCCCGCGTGGTGGGCAGCGACCCGGAAACCGACCTCGCGGTACTCAAGATCGACCTGAAAAGCCTGCCATCCATCACCCTCGGCCGCTCCGATGGCTTGCGCGTCGGTGACGTAGCACTGGCCATCGGCAACCCGTTCGGTGTGGGCCAGACCGTGACCATGGGCATTATCAGTGCCACCGGGCGTAATCAGTTGGGCCTTAATAGCTACGAAGATTTCATCCAGACCGACGCGGCGATCAACCCGGGTAACTCCGGCGGTGCGCTGGTGGATGCCAATGGCAACCTGACCGGTATCAACACGGCGATTTTCTCCAAGTCCGGCGGCTCACAGGGCATTGGTTTTGCGATCCCGGTGAAGCTGGCGATGGAAGTGATGAAGTCGATCATCGAGCACGGCCAAGTGATCCGTGGCTGGCTGGGGATTGAAGTACAGCCGTTGACCAAGGAACTGGCCGAGTCGTTTGGCCTGACCGGACGCCCAGGCATCGTGGTCGCCGGGATCTTCCGCGACGGCCCGGCGCAGAAAGCCGGCCTGCAACTGGGCGATGTGATCCTCAGCATCAATGGCGAACCGGCGGGTGATGGCCGTAAGTCGATGAACCAGGTAGCGCGGATCAAGCCGACCGACAAGGTGGCGATCCAGGTGATGCGCAATGGTAAGGAGATCAAGTTGCTGGCGGAAATCGGTTTGCGTCCGCCGCCGGCGCCGGTCAAAGAAGAGGAGTAAAACGCCTCGTCCTGGTGCCCGTTCGTGGGCACCTGTAAGTTGATGTTTCAAAGCAATCCACTCTCATTGGTCATGTTATATTGTTTCAATATCGCTATTGGAACGCTCTATCATGCCGTCTCGAAGAATCGCCCCCTTGGCTGGCCTGGCCTTGGGTTTGCTGCTCGACCCCGCCTACGCCGAAGACAACACCCTGGAACTCGACACCATCAGCGTCACCACCGACGCCTATGAGTCCGCCACCGGCCCCGTCAAAGGCTATCGCGCCACCCGCTCGGCCAGCGCGACAAAGACCGACACCGCGATTCGTGACATCCCGCAATCCATCAGCGTAATTCCCGCCACGGTGCTCAAAGACCTGGGCAGCAACAACGTGGAACGCGCCCTGGAATTTGCCGGTGGCGTGTCCAAGCAGAACAACTTCGGTGGCCTGACCCTCTACGAATACAGCGTGCGCGGCTTCACCACGTCGGAGTTCTATCAGGACGGCTTCAGCGCCAACCGTGGCTACCCGAGCACACCGGACGCGGCGAACATCGAACGCATCGAAGTGCTCAAGGGCCCCGCCGCCAGCCTGTACGGGCGTGGCGATCCGGGCGGCACGGTGAACATCGTCACCAAGAAGCCCCAGCCTGAAGCGTTCACCACTCTGCAAACCAGCGCCGGCAGTTGGGACCGTTATCGCACCGCCGTGGACGTCAACACCCCGTTGGACAGCGAAGGCAAGGTGCTGACCCGAGTCAACCTGGCGGTGGAAGACAACCACAGCTTCCGCGACCACGTGCAGAGCAAGCGGGTATTCGTCGCGCCTTCGTTCAGTTGGCAACTGGACCCGGACACCAGCCTGCTGGTGGAAAGCGAATTCGTGCGCCACAGCTCCACTTTCGACCGTGGCATCGTCGACGCTCCCGACGTATCCCGCTCCACCTTCCTCGGCGAGCCCAACGATGGCGATATCGACAACCACAACAACCGCCTTCAGGCGACCCTCGAACACCACCTCAACGACGCCTGGAAACTGCGCCTGGCCAGCCACTACAAGCAAGGCAGCCTCTGGGGTGACGCCTCGGAAAACCGCGCACTGAACGCCGACGGCCATACGATCAACCGCCGCTACCGCGAACGCTCAATGGGCTGGCACGACAGCATTACCCAGCTGGAGCTGCGCGGCCTGTTCGACATCGGCAGCTGGCAACACGAACTGCTGGTCGGCACCGAATACGAGGACTACCGCAAGAAGGAGCGCGTGACCGCTATCGCCGGCAGCCCGTACGCCATCGATATCTACCGCCCGGTCTACGGCCAGCCCAAACCCAACGGCGCGCGCTCCGGCACCGACTTCTTCGAACAGACCAAAAGCCACGCGCTGAACCTGCAGGACCAGATCATCTTCACCGACCGCCTGCGCGGTATGGTCGGTGCGCGCTTCGAGCATTTCGAGCAGAGCATCGACGACTTCACCCGCAACCACGCCAAGAGCAAGCAGACCCACGACGCTTTTACCCAACGCGCCGGCCTGCTCTATCAGCTCACACCGCAGGTCGGGGTGTTTGCCAACGCCTCCACATCGTTCAAGCCCAACAGTGGCCTGGACGCCAACAACAAATCGTTCAAGCCCGAAGAAGGCGTGGGCTATGAAGTGGGAATCAAGAGCGAGCTGTTCGACGATCGCCTCAGCGCCACCCTCGCCGCCTTCCATATCGAAAAGGAAAACGTACTGACCCTGGACCCGGCCACCAACCTCAACCGCGCCGTGGGCAAGGCGCGCAGCCAGGGTTTTGACCTGCAACTGACCGGGCAAGTGACCGATGCCGTACGGGTGATTGGCGCGTTTGCCTATATCGATGCTGAAGTGACCAAAGGCGAGAAAGCGATTCCGGCCGGCAGCCGCATCCTTGGCGTGGCCAAGCGCAGCGGCAGTCTTTTGGGCGTGTATGAGTTTCAGGATGGCGCGTTGCGCGGCTCGGACATGGGCGCGGCGTTCACGTATGTGGGCGATCGTTCCGGTGAGGCCGGCACGAATTTCGAGCTGCCAGCCTATCACACGGTCGATCTGCTGGCGCATTACAAGGCCACGGAGAACGTCACCGTGGGCCTGAACCTCAACAACCTGTTTGATGAGAAGTACTTCGAGCGGTCCTACAGCAACTATTGGATCAACCCCGGTGAGCCGCGCAATCTCACCGTCAGTTTGACGCTGAGCCTATAGGGAACCCGGCGCTCTTTCACATAAGGTATTGAGCGCCTTCGCCCACTGCGGGTCATCATTCAGGCACGGCACCAGCACCAATTCCTCGCCCCCGGCTTCACGGAACTGCTCCAACCCGCGATCGCCGATTTCCTCCAGCGTTTCGATGCAATCGGCAACGAACGCCGGGCACATCACCAGCAGCTTTTTCACGCCTTGCTGGGCCAACGCCTCGAGGCGGGCTTCAGTGTAGGGTTCGATCCACTTCGCCCGACCTAGACGCGATTGGAACGCCACCGACCACTTGCCCTCCGGCAAGCCCAGTCGCTCGGCGAAATCGCGAGCGACGCTGAAGCATTGCGCGCGGTAGCAGGTTTTCAACACCTCAGGCGAGGCGTTCTTGCAGCAGTCGGCATCCTTGAAGCAATGCTGGCCTGTCGGGTCGAGTTTGGTCAGATGACGCTCAGGCAGGCCGTGGAAGCTCAGCAGCAGGTGATCGTAATCCTGTTCCACATAAGAGCGGACACTCGCCGCGAGGGCGTCGAGGTATTCCGGCTGGTCGTAGAACGGTTGCAAGATCGAGAACTGCACGCTCAGCTTCTTATCACGTACAACCCGCTTGGCCTCTTCAATCACCGTGGTCACGGTGCTGTCAGCAAACTGCGGGTAAAGCGGCGCCAGGGTGACCTTGCGGATGCCTTGGGCAGCAAGGCGCGTCAGCACGCTTTCAATGGACGGCTCGCCGTAGCGCATCGCCAACTCCACCGGGCCGTGGGTCCACTGTGAGGTCATCTGCTGCTGCAAACGGCGACTGAGTACCACCAACGGCGAACCTTCATCCCACCAGATGGACGCGTAGGCGTGAGCCGACTGCTCGGGGCGCTTGATCAGGATCAGCGACACCAGCAAGCGTCGCACCGGCCACGGCAGGTCGATCACATAAGGGTCCATCAGGAACTGATTGAGGTAACTGCGCACATCGGCCACCGAAGTGGACTTTGGCGAGCCCAGGTTGACCAGTAACAACGCGTGATCCGTCATGCAACATCCTATCTCTAGAGGCGGCTAGACAAGTCGTCCAAGGCCGCGCGCAACTCAGTGAACTGGAAAGTGAAACCGGCGGCCAGCAAGCGTTCGGGCACCGCCTTCTGCCCACCCAGCAACAGGCCGGACAACTCGCCCAGGCCCACCTTCAATGCAAAGGCCGGCATCGGCATGAACGCCGGACGGTGCAATACCTGGCCCAGGGTTTTCGCAAACTCGCGATTGCGCACCGGGTGTGGCGCGCAGGCATTATAAGGACCACGGGCATCCGGCTTGTGCAGAAGAAAATCAATCAGGGCGATTTGATCCTGGATATGCACCCACGGCATCCACTGCCGACCATTGCCAATCGGCCCGCCCAGCGCCAGTTTGAAGGGCAGTAACAGCCGCGACAAAAAGCCGCCCTCGGCTGCCAGCACCAGGCCGGTCCGCACCAACACGACACGAATGCCCAAGGCTTCGGCGCGCTGGGCAGTTTCTTCCCAGGCGATACACAACTGGCTGGGGAAATCGTCCTGCACCGGGCCGCTGGCTTCGGTCAATTCCCGCTCGCCGCCGTCGCCGTACCAGCCGACCGCTGAACCGGAAATCAACACCGCTGGCTTTTGCTCCAGACTTTCAAGCCATGCCAGCAAGGTTTCAGTCAGACTGATGCGACTGCTCCACAACAACGCCTTGCGCTTGTGGGTCCAGGGGCGATCAGCAATGGGCGCGCCGGCCAGGTTAATGACCGCATCCACCTGGCCGATCACCTGTTGCAGGTGTTCGACGCCTGCGACTTGAGCGCCGCATCGCTTGGCGACCTGTTCCGGCTGACGACTCCACACGGTCAGCCGATGCCCCTGCGCAAGCCAGTGTTGGCAGAGTTGGCGGCCGATCAGGCCAGTACCGCCGGTCAGCAAAATGTGCATGGGATCTTCCTCATGTAACGTTCGCCGCCCCTCACTGGTCTATTTTATAAGCAGCGAGCGTAACGTTGGATTAAGCCTCTGCTTTAACAATAGGTCACGCCGTAAGAACAGGTAAGCCAAAACTTATACCAAAAAACAATATTGTACAGCTATTGGTGTCGGCGTAGTCTGTACCCAACGGTAAAACGAGGCCTCCCATGACTGTTCCCATCGCGATCATCGGCACCGGCATCGCCGGTCTCTCCGCCGCCCGTGCGTTACGAGACGCGGGGCACGTTGTACAACTCTTCGATAAGAGCCGCGGCAGTGGTGGCCGCATGTCCAGCAAGCGCAGCGATGCCGGTTCCCTGGACATGGGCGCACAATACTTCACCGCACGCGACCGGCGCTTCGTCAACGAAGTGCAACGCTGGCAAAGCAATGGCTGGGCCGAGCAATGGAAACCCCAGCTGTACAACTTCAAGTCCGGCCAGCTGACGCCCTCCCCCGATGAACAGATCCGCTGGGTCGGCACGCCGCGCATGAGCGCGATCACCCGCGCCCTGCTCGACGACCTGCCGGTGGCGTTCGGTTGCCGCATCACCGATGTGTTCCAGGGCAAGCAACACTGGAACCTGCTGGATGCCGACGGCGAAAACCACGGCCCGTTCAGCCACGTGATCATCGCCACCCCAGCGCCCCAGGCTACCGCCCTGCTGGCCGCCGCGCCCAAGCTGGCCAGTGCTGCCGCCGGCGTGAAAATGGACCCGACCTGGGCTATCGCCCTGGCGTTCGACAAGCCCCTGGATACGCCGATGGAGGGCTGTTTCGTGCAAGACAGCCCCCTCGATTGGCTTGCGCGTAACCGCAGTAAACCGGGACGTGACACCCACCTCGACACGTGGGTACTGCACGCCACCAGCACGTGGAGCAAGGCCCACCTGGACCTGCCCAAGGAGGCGGTAATCGAGCACCTGCACGGCGCCTTCGCCGAATTGCTGCACAGCGCCATGCCCGCACCGTCGTTCAGCCTGGCGCACCGCTGGCTCTATGCGCGACCGTCCAGCAGCCACGAATTCGGCGTGCTCGCCGATGCCGACCTGGGCTTGTACGTGTGTGGCGACTGGTGCCTATCGGGCCGGGTCGAAGGGGCCTGGCTCAGTGGCCAGGAAGCCGCGCGACGCTTGATCGAACACCTGCAATGAACCGCATCAATCCGGCTAAATTGCTGCTGTCGAAATGGACAGCAGCTCATCCTCGCAACAAAGAAAAACACTTCTTGGTCACCGAATTGTTTCGGGATGAAGAGGGCGTGGTGCTGGAAATCGAGCTGCAAGCCGTCATGACCCGACGCGCCGAACGCTTCACCTGGCAAACCCTGCAAAATGCCGACGCCTGGAAAATCGGCTGGAAATAGCCGACCCGCAAAAACTTGTACAAATAATTTGACTTGTACAGCATCGAATCTATGATGAGATTTAGTTGTACAAGATTTAAGCCTTGTACAGGAATCTTGCAGAGGTTCGTTTATGTCCAGCACCTCCAAACCAAAGATCGCCATCAGCGCCTGCCTCCTGGGCGAGAACGTGCGCTTCAACGGCGGCCATAAACAATCCCTGCTGTGCAGCCAGACCCTCGCCGACTATTTCGACTTTGTGCCGCTGTGCCCCGAGGTCGCTATCGGTCTGGGCATTCCCCGCGAACCGATCCGCCTGGTGGGTGACCCGGCCCACCCGCAAGCCGTCGGCACGGTACACCGCGAACTGAACGTCACCCAGCCACTGGACGATTACGGCCAGCAGATGGCGTCGCAACACACTGACCTGTGTGGCTATATCTTCATGCAGAAGTCGCCGTCGTGCGGCCTGGAACGGGTCAAGGTCTACCGTGACAACGGCACCCCGGTCGACGGCGGCGGGCGTGGTATCTATGCCCAGGCGTTTTGTGCGCGTCACCCCAACCTGCCGGTGGAAGAAGATGGTCGACTGAATGATCCGGTGCTGCGAGAAAACTTCCTCACCCGCGTATTCGTCTACGCCGACTGGCAACAGCTACTGGCTGAAGGCCTGACCCGCCACCGCCTGCTGGCCTTCCATTCACGCTACAAATACCTGTTGATGGCCCACAGCCCGGCGCACTACAAAAGCCTCGGCCACCTGCTGGGCAGCATGACCAAAGAGACCCACCTCGATGAGTTGGCCGCCTGTTACTTCAGCGACCTGATGACCGGCCTAAGCCAATGCGCCACCCGTGGCACCCACACCAATGTGCTGCAACACATCAGCGGTTACCTCAAACAAGTCATCAGTGCCGACGACAAGCAGGAAATGCAGACCGTTATCGGCCAGTACCGCCAAGGCATCGTGCCGCTGGTGGTGCCACTGACCCTGCTCAAGCACCACTTTCGCCAACACCCGGACCGCTACATCGCGCAGCAGGCCTACCTGCAACCGCACCCGGAAAACCTCAGCCTGCGAAATGCGATCTAGCCCATGAAAGCTGCCCTGCAAGACGAACCCGGCGAAGACATCGCCCAAGCCCTCGAAGACGGCTGGTTGCCGATCCGCGAGGTGGCGCGCCAGACCGGCGTCAACGCCGTGACCCTGCGCGCCTGGGAACGCCGTTATGGCCTGATCGTGCCCCAGCGCACGCCCAAGGGTCATCGGCTGTTCAGTGCCGAACATGTACAACGCATCCACACCATCCTCACCTGGCTCAATCGCGGTGTGCCGGTGAGCCAGGTCAAAGGCCTGATCGACTCAGCACTCAGCGTTCCCGATGCCGTGGAAAACGAATGGCACACCTTGCGCCAGACCCTGGTGCAGGCCATCAGCGAATTGGCAGAGCGCCGGGTGGATGACGCCTTCAACCAAGCCATGGCGCTATACCCGCCGCGCACACTGTGCGAGCAACTGCTGCTGCCATTGCTGCAGGAGTTGGAACAACGCTGGCAAGGTCAGTTCGGCGCGCAGATGGAGCGGGTGTTTTTCCTGTCCTGGCTGCGCAGCAAGTTTGGTGCGCGCATCTATCACAACAATCGCCAGTTGCATGGCGCGCCGCTGCTGCTGGTGAATCAATCCGACCTGCCCTTGGAGCCGCACCTGTGGCTCAGCGCCTGGCTCGCCAGCAGCGCCGATTGCCCGGTGGAAGTGTTCGACTGGCCGCTGCCTGCCGGTGAGCTGGCCCTTGCGGTGGAACACCTGCAACCGCGCGCGGTGCTGCTGTACTCGAGCAAGGCGCTCCACCTGTCGACTTTCGCAAAACTTCTGGCGGGTATCAGTTGCCCAAAATTGATGGTCGGACCAACGGTGTGCATCCACCAGGCCGAGTTGACCGTATTAACCCAGGACATCCCTGAATTGTTCGTCGCCGAAGATCCGTTGTCGGCCCACCAACTGCTGATCCAGCGTGGACTCGTTTAAATGCATTTGATCTGGCTGCGCACCGACCTGCGCCTACACGACAACACTGCCCTGGCCGCCGCGAGCCAGCGGGGTCCGATTGCGGCCGTGTACCTGATCACGCCGCAGCAATGGCTGGCCCACGATGACGCGCCGTGCAAAGTGGATTTCTGGCTGCGCAACCTGCAGGACCTGAGCAAGACGCTGGGCGCGCTGAATATTCCCCTGCTGATCCGCACCGCCGCCACGTGGGACGACGTGCCTGAAGCACTGAGCAAACTGTGCCGTGAACTGTCGGTGGAGTCGGTTCACGTCAACGAGGAATACGGCATCCACGAAAGCCGCCGGGACGCTGCCGTGTCCAAGGCCTTGGAAGCCGAGGACGTGACCTTTCACACCTACCTCGATCAACTGTTCTTCCAACCCGGCAGTGTGTTGACCAAGACCGGCACGTATTTCCAGGTGTTCAGCCAGTTCCGCAAGGTTTGCTACACCCGCCTGCACAGCGCCCTGCCGCGCACGGTCGCAGCGCCAAAGGCCCAGGCGCCGATCAAGCTGAACAGCGATCCAGTCCCTAATACGGTCGATGGTTTCGAACCACCCAGCGAAGCACTGCGCGCCCTCTGGCCTGCCGGTGAAGACGAAGCCCGACGTCGCCTCGACGCCTTCGCCGACCAGCAAATCAGCTATTACAAGGACGAGCGCGACTTCCCCGCCAAGCCCGGCACCAGCCAGCTCTCCGCCTACCTTGCGGCGGGCGTGGTTTCGCCGCGCCAGTGCCTGCATGCCGCGCTGCAAACCAACGGCGGCGAGTTCGAAAGTGGCGACATGGGCGCCATCACCTGGATCAACGAACTGCTCTGGCGCGAGTTCTACAAGCATATCCTGGTGGGTTACCCACGGGTTTCCCGTCACCGCGCTTTCCGCCCCGAAACCGAAGCCGTGGCCTGGCGCAACGCGCCCAAGGACCTGGCTGCCTGGCAGGAAGCGCGCACCGGTTTGCCGATCATCGACGCCGCCATGCGCCAACTGCTGGAAACCGGCTGGATGCACAACCGCCTTCGCATGGTGGTGGCAATGTTTCTGACCAAGAACCTGCTGATCGACTGGCGCGAAGGCGAGCGCTTCTTCATGCGCCACCTGATCGATGGCGACCTGGCTGCCAATAACGGCGGCTGGCAGTGGAGCTCGTCCACCGGCACTGATTCGGCGCCGTACTTCCGGATTTTCAGCCCGTTGAGCCAGTCGGAGAAATTCGACAGCGAGGGCATTTTTATCAAGCACTGGCTGCCGGAGTTGGCCGCACTGAATAAAAAAGAAGTGCACAACCCCGAGGCCGTAGGCGGCTTGTTCGGGGTGGCCGACTACCCGCGTTCGATTGTCGACCTGAAAAAATCCCGCGAACGCGCCCTGGCCGCCTTCCGCAGCCTGCCTTCGCGCCAAGCCGTCGGGGGCGAACATGAGTGATTTCCTGCGCCGCTTCGCCCAGGCGTTCGCCACGCTGGACAAGCACAACCTGCATTTGCTCGACAACCTGTACAGCCAGGACATCGCCTTTGCCGACCCACTGCACGAAGTGCATGGCCTGCCAGCCCTGCACCGCTACTTCGCAGAGCTGTACAGCAACGTCAGCCAACTGCGCTTCGACTTCCACGGCTTCGACCAAGTGGCCGAAGGCGAAGGTTACCTGCGCTGGAAAATGAGTTTCTGCCACCCGCGCCTGGCGGGCGGCAAGGTCATCCGCGTGGAAGGCTGCTCGCACCTGATGTGGCGTGACAAGGTGTACCGCCATCGAGATTACTTCGATGCCGGCGCCTTGCTGTACGAACACTTGCCCGTACTGGGCAGCGTCATCAGTTGGCTGAAAAGGAGAATGGGATGAGCAGCACAGTGCCCCGCCGTTATTGGCTGACCGGCGCCAGCAGTGGCATCGGTGCCGCGCTGGCCGTGGAGTTGCTCAACAGCGGCGCCCATGTAGCGCTGAGCTCCCGCACCAAAGGGCCTTTGGAAGCGCTCGCGCAGCGTTATCCCGGCCAAGTGCTGGTAGTCGCGGGCGATCTGACCAACAGCCAGACCGTGCGCGAGATCGGCGAGCATATCGGTGTGGTCTGGGGTTCGCTGGACACCGTGATCCTCAATGCCGGCACCTGTGAGTACGTTGACGCACGGCAGTTTGATTCATCGATCATCGAGCACGTGGTGCGCACCAACCTGCTGGCCAGCAGTTATTGCATCGAAGCCGCGTTGCCACTGTTGCGCGCAGGGCAGACGCCGCATCTGGTGGGTGTCGCCAGCGCCGTGACCTACCTGCCGATGCCCCGCGCCGAAGCCTACGGCGCGTCGAAGGCCGGCCTGCGCTACCTGTTCGAATCCTTGCGCATCAGCCTGGCGTCGGAAAATATCGACGTCACCGTGATCAGCCCCGGGTTTGTCGACACGCCGCTGACCGAGCGCAATGACTTCCCCATGCCACTCAGTTGGCCGGCGGACAAGGCTGCGAAACATATCTTCAACAAGCTGGAGAAGCGTCCGCTGGAGATTGCCTTTCCCGCGCTGTTCATCGCCGCCCTGTGGCCGCTGTCGAAACTGCCGAACCGCGCACAATTAGCCATCGGCAAGCGCATGTTGCGCAGCCCACCGCCGAAGAAGGACGACCTGTGAAGATCGCCATCATCGGCAGCGGCATTGCAGGGCTGACCAGCGCCTACCTGCTCAGCCGCCAGCATGAGATCACGCTGTTCGAAGCGGGCGACCGCATCGGCGGACATACCCACACGGTCAACGTGACTGTCGAGGGTAAAAGCTACGCGGTGGACACAGGCTTCATCGTGTTCAACGACTGGACCTACCCCAACTTCATTCGCCTGCTGGGGCAGATCGGGGTGACGTTCAAACCCACCGAGATGAGCTTTTCGGTGTGCGACGAGCACACCCGGTTCGAATACAACGGCAATAACCTCAACAGCTTGTTTGCCCAGCGTCGCAATATTTTGTCGCCGGGGTTCTGGGGCATGTTGCGTGACATCCTGCGCTTCAATCGCCAGGCGCCGCTCGACCTGCAGGAACAGCGCATCAGCGCCGAGATGACCCTAGGCGACTATCTCGACGCCAACGGTTACGGCGAGCGGTTTATCCGCCACTACATCGTGCCGATGGGCGCGGCGATCTGGTCGATGTCCCTGGCCGACATGCTGGGCTTCCCCTTGCAGTTCTTCGTGCGCTTCTTCAAGAACCACGGCTTGCTGTCGGTGAGCAACCGCCCGCAATGGTGCGTGATCGAGGGAGGCTCCAGCCGTTACATCGAACCGTTGACCCACAGCTTTCGTGAACAGATCCGCCTCAATTGCCCTGTGCATAACGTCGAGCGCAGCGACAACGGCGTGGTTATCCACAGCCCGGCCGGCAGTGAGGCATTCGATCGCGTGGTCTTCGCCTGTCACAGCGACCAAGCCCTGGCGTTATTGGCCGACCCGAGCCAGGCCGAACAAGACATCCTCGGTGCCCTGCCCTACGCCGACAACGACGTGGTGCTGCACACCGACACGCGCCTGCTGCCCGACCGCAAACTGGCCTGGGCCAGCTGGAACTATCGCTTGAGCGGCAATGCGCAGCAACAAGCGGCGGTGACCTATGACATGAACATCCTGCAAGGCATCGACAGCGCCACCACCTTTTGCGTCAGCCTCAACCAGACATCAGTGATCAACCCGCTGAAGGTGCTTGCCCGCTATACCTACGCCCACCCGCAATACAGTCTGGCGGCGGTGGCAGCTCAAGAGCGTCGGGAAGAAATTTCGGGCGTACGCAATACCTTTTATTGCGGCGCCTATTGGGCCAATGGTTTCCACGAAGACGGCGTGGTCAGCGCCCTGCACGTGGCCCAGGCCTTTGGGGAAACCCTGTGAACAGCGCCCTGTACAGCGGCTGGATTGCCCATCGTCGGTTTACGCCCAAGGCCCATGCCTTTCGCTACCGCATCGGCTTGCTGTACCTGGATTTGAGCGAGGAACACGAAGTGCTCGGGCTTTCGCCCCTGGCCGGGCGTAGCCGCCTGGCGCCCTTCGGTTTTCGCCAGCAGGACTACCTGCGTGAATTGACGCGCACCGGCATCAGCTTGAGCGATGCCGTGCGCCAGGAAGTCGGCAAGGCACTGGGGCGAACACCCCAGGGCGTTATCTGCCTACTGACCCAGGCCCGCAGCTGGGGCCTGGCTTTTAATCCCGTGAGTTTCTTCTACTGCTTCGAGGCAGACGGACGTCTGGCCGCGATCCTGTGTGAAGTGACCAACACCCCGTGGCGCGAGCGTTATCACTACGTGCTGCCGGCCCAGGCTTTGGGCGCGGATGAGCACCAGCATTTCGCGGTGGCCAAGGCCTTCCATGTGTCGCCGTTCTTGCCGCGGGACCTGGAATACCGCATGAGCTTCAGCCCGCCCGCCGCCAGACTCGGCGTGCATATGGCCGATTGGCAGGGCGAACTGAAAGTCTTCGATGCGACCTTGAGCCTGCAAAAAGAAACGCTCAACCGTGCCAGCCTGCACCGCTACCTATGGCGTTTTCCCTGGATGACCGCCAAGACCTGCCTCGCGATCTACTGGCAGGCCCTGCGCCTGCTGCTCAAACGCACACCGATTTTTTCCCATCAGGCTGCCGATGGCGCCTCTCGCACCGCAGTCGGGTATACCAAGGATCGCCGCCATGAAATCCCCTAGCTTATCGGTCAAGACCCATCGCCTGAACGTCAACGGCATGACCGCCGCGCTGCTGCGCAAGGCCGTGCTGCGTCAACTCAGCCAATTGCGCCATGGTCAGTTGGTGGTGATCGAGGACGGCGAGCGCCAGGTCTTCGGCGCACGGGAAGCGCACCTTTTGGGCGAAATCCAGATCCTTGATTCGGCGGTGTGGGGCCTGGTGGCGGCCAACGGTTCCATTGGTGCCGGCGAAGCATTTATCCACGGTTACTGGAGCAGCCCGGACCTGACGGCGGTGGTGCGCGTGATGGTCAGCAACCTCGATGTGCTCGACGCGATGGAAGGCGGCCTCGCTCGCCTGGCACGTCCGTTCACCCAGGGCCTGCACTGGCTCAATCGCAATACACGCAAGGGCTCGCAGAAAAACATCGCCGCCCACTACGACCTGGGCAATGACCTGTTCGAAGAATTCCTCGACCCGACCATGATGTACTCGGCGGCGCAATTCCTGACCGCCGACGACACTTTGGAGCAGGCGCAACTGAACAAGCTGGAGCGCATCTGCCAGAAGCTGGCGCTCAAGCCGAGCGACCACTTGCTGGAGATCGGCACGGGCTGGGGCAGCATGGCGCTGTATGCCGCGCAGCATTATGGCTGCAAGGTCACCACCACGACCTTGTCCAAGGAGCAGTTTGCCTACACCGAAAAACGCATCGCGGCCTTGGGTTTGCAGGACCAGGTCACGCTGCTGTTGCAGGATTACCGCGACCTTACTGGCCAGTACGACAAGCTGGTGTCCATCGAAATGATCGAGGCGGTGGGCCATCGCTTCCTGCCGACCTACTTCAAACAGTGCGCGCACCTGCTCAAGAGCGATGGCCTGATGTTGCTGCAAGCCATCACCATTCGTGACCAACGCTACGAACAGGCGAAAACCAACGTCGACTTTATCCAGCGCTATATTTTCCCCGGCGGCGCTCTGCCTTGCGTGCAAAAGATGCTGCAGATCGTCAGCCGCGACACCGACATGAACCTGCTGCACATGGAAGATTTCGGCCTGCACTACGCGCGAACCTTGCGCCTGTGGCATGAGAACTTTCGCCGCGCACACGGCCGCCTTGCCGAATTGGGCTACGACGAATACTTCCTGCGGCTGTGGGAGTTTTACCTGTGCTACTGCGAAGGTGGCTTTATGGAGCGCACCATCGGCACCGCGCAATTGCTGTTGGCCAAGCCATCCGCGATCAACCCGCCGCTGCTCGGACGCTTCAGTGCTTAAGACGCTGGCCAATGCCGTGCTGTTTCAGTGCGGTTGGTTTGCGTGTGTGCTGGGTGGCGACAGTTTGTGGCTTCTCGTTGGGCTGGCTGCGCTGGCGATTCACCTGCTGTGGATAAGTTCGTGGGCTGAGGACGGCAGGTTGATCCTGGGCGTGACCTTGTTGGGCACGTTGATAGATACGTTGTTACGCAATGTGGGGTTTTTCCAGTTCAGCGAGCCTGGGCCGTTGATTCCGCTGTGGTTGATAATGCTCTGGGCGTTACTGGCGAGCACACTGCGTCATTGCCTGGCCTGGAGCACTCAGCCTTGGTGGCGTGCCGCTTTACTGGGCGCCGTGGGTGGTCCGATGTCTTACTACGCCGGCAGTCAACTTGCCGGGGTGAGCTTCGGTTATTCCTTGGGGGCGAGCCTGGTCGCATTGGCACTGCTGTGGGCTTTGCTCTTTATCCTGCTCGCAAACGCTGCCACAAAAAACTGAAGCCAGTCGGCTTTTACTTGCAGCTTGCCGCTCAAAGCTTGAAGCTGCCGCCATGCCCAACATCCCCCACACCCAAATCACCGAACCCGCCGTCACCTGCTCGACGTGCGCCGCCTGCTGCTGCCAGCTGGAAGTCATGCTGATCACCGACACCGGTGTGCCGGAACGCTATATCGATACCGATGACTGGGGCGGCGAAGTGATGTTGCGCCTGGACGACGGCTGGTGCGCGGCGCTGGATCGGGACACGATGATGTGCACGATCTACGAGCGACGGCCGCTGATCTGCCGGGAGTTCGAGATGGGGGCGCCGGAGTGCCTGACCGAGCGCGAAGGGATCGCAACGGCCTACCGCTGATCGTCTGGTGAGTGGAGCTCTAAATGTGGGAGCGGGCTTGCTCGCGAAAGCGGTGTGTCAGTCAAACATGTAGCGACTGTTACACCGCTTTCGCGAGCAAGCCCGCTCCCACAAGGGTTCTCCGGTGTTACAGCGGTAGGGTGTAGTGCACCGAGTAACTCTCTACCCCATCGTTGTTGCTGCTGATGCCCGCGTTGGAATAATGCGTGGCACGTATGCCCACTTCATGCCCACCCGCGAAGCGCAGGCCGAAACCCAAACGGTCTTCGAACTGGAAAGCCTGGCCGATGTTGTTGTCTTCCACTTTGGTGCGCGAGAACACCGCCACGCCAATCCCCGCTTCGATGTACGGCTTGACCTTCTCCCCGGCAAACTCATACACAAACACCGGCGAGAACGACAGGCTGCTGACGCTGGCGCGCTTGTCACCGTCCCAATAGGTGTAGGCGCCGCTCCAGTAGCCGGTCAGTCGACCGGTATCGCTCTGCCACCAGCTTTTGTCCCAGTCCGATGTCAGCCCCAGCCGATAGGTCATGGTCGAATCGCTGGTGCTCCCCACACCGAACTCCAGGCCAGCGGCCTGTGCCGAAACAGAGTGCCCCACTACAGCGGCTGCAATCGCGGCCAAACAGAACAAGCGCTTCATAAGAAACATCCTTTCCAAACGAAGTTATAGGGTTTTGTACAGGCTAACTCGCTATAGAAGCTGGCGAATAGACGGAAGTTCCGGCTAATAACGTCGGCATTTCACGAATTTTTCACGAAGCGAAGCTTCGCACAACGCCCGGATATTTCCATAGTGTCGGTAGGATATTTCTTAGGTGATACACATCGCCGCTGGTCCAGAACTGCGCGGGTTCAGGATTGCCGTCGGCCAGCAGGTCGCGCTCGCCCAGCAGACGCTTGAGCTGACGGGCCACGGCGGCGCCGGTATCGATGAGGATGATGCTGGGGGGTAGCATTTGCGCCAGAAGTGGCTTGAGGAAGGGGTAGTGGGTGCAGCCGAGGATGATGGTGTCGCAACCGGCGCTGAGCAGTGGTTCGATGTAACGCTGCAACAATTGCTGCAGGGCGGGGCTGGTCAGGTCGCCGCTTTCAATCAGTTCGACCAGGCCCGGGCAGGGCTGGGTGATGACCTTCACATCGGTGGCGAAACGGTCGAGCAAGGCGGCGAACTTGGCGCTTTGCAACGTACCGGTGGTGGCAAGCACCCCGACGACGCCACTGCGAGTAGCGGCGGCTGCGGGCTTGACGGCGGGCTCCATGCCCACCAACGGCCAATCAGGAAAATCCAGGCGCAAGTCGGCAGCAGCGGCGACCGTGGCGGTATTACAGGCAATCACGAACGCCTTGGCGCCCCGCTCGCGAAAAAACGCCGCCACCCGCCGCGAACGCTCAAGGATAAACGCCGGGCTTTTCTCACCGTAGGGGATGTGCCCGCAATCGGCCACGTACAGCAGTGATTCGTGGGGCAACAGCTGCTGGATTTCGTCCAGCACGGTCAACCCGCCGATACCGGAATCGAACACACCGATTGGCGCGCCCTTAACCATGTTGCGTCCCGCACACGCTGCAACCGGGGTCACGTTTGACGCGTAACTCGCGAAAACGCGTGGTCAGGGCATCGATCAGCAACAAACGGCCCACCAGGGGCTCACCGAAACCGGCCAGCAGTTTCAAGGCTTCCAACGCTTGCAGGCTACCGACCAGCCCCACCAGCGGGCCGACCACGCCGGCTTCGCTGCAGGTGAGTTCGGTATCGCTGCCGTGCCCATATAAACAGTGGTAGCACGGGCTCTCGGCGCGGCGCGGGTCGAACACCGACAGTTGCCCTTCAAGGCGAATGGCGGCACCGCTGATCAACGGTTTGCCGGCCGCGACGCAAGCCGCGTTGACCGCTTCGCGGGTGGAGAAGTTGTCACTGCAATCAAGCACCACGTCCACCGCTTCGACCGCTGCTGCCAGGGTGTCGGCATCCAGCGCGGTGCGGTGGGCGATCAGTTTGATCTCGGGGTTGATGGCCGTCAGGCGGCGCAGGGCCGAATCGACCTTGGTCTGCCCCACGCTGTCGGTGTCATGGATGATCTGGCGTTGCAGGTTGGTCAGGTCGACGGTGTCGAAGTCCGCCAGATGCAATTCGCCCACGCCCGCCGCCGCCAGGTACAGCGCAACGGGCGCGCCCAGGCCACCGAGGCCGACGATCAAGGCTCGGCCATGTTTCAGGCGCAATTGGCCGTCGATGTCGACATGCTGCAACAGAATCTGTCGGCTATAGCGCAACAGCTCCTGATCGGTCAGCACGGCCGGCGTCCCAGGGTGATGCGTTCATGGCCACCGAGGTCGATACGGCTGTGCACGTCTTCGAAACCTTCACTCAACAGCAGGTCGCGCACAGCCGGGGCCTGATCGTAACCATGCTCCAGCAACAGCCGGCCACCGGCATTCAGGTGCGACGGGGCTTGTTTGATGATCAGGCGCAAATCGTCCAACCCGTCATGGCCGGCCACCAAAGCACTGGCCGGTTCGAAGCGCACATCACCCGCTACCAGGTGCGGATCGTTGGCGGCGATGTACGGCGGGTTGCTGATGATCAGGTCGTAGGTGTGACCTTGCAGCGCGCTGAACCAATGGCTGTTCAACACAGTGGCGTTATTGAGGTGCAACCGCTGACGGTTGCGCTCGGCCAGGGCCACGGCTTCCAACACGCGGTCGACGGCGGTGACTTGCCAGGCCGGGCGTTCGCTGGCCAAGGCCAAGGCGATGGCGCCACTGCCAGTGCCTAGGTCAAGGACCTTGGCGGGCGTGACCGGTAACAATTCCAGGGCGGCTTCCACCAGCAATTCAGTATCCGGGCGCGGGATCAGCGTGTGGGGCGCGACCTCCAGGTCCAGCTTCCAGAAACCTTGCTGGCCGAGGATGTACGCCACTGGCTCACCGCCGCGACGGCGTTGCAGGTAACCGGCAAACGCCAGCGCGTGCTCGCTGCTGACGATTTTCTCGGGCCAGGTGTGCAGGTAGCTGCGGGACTTACCCAGGGCCGCCGCCAGCAACAATTCGGCATCCAGGCGCGCGGTAGGCGAGTCGGGAAGGTCGGCGGCGCGCAGCAGGCTGGCGATGATGGTCATTTATTCACCTATCGCTGCGAGTTGATCCGCCTGGTATTCGGCGAGCAACGGCTCGATCACGGCGTCTACGCCACCGGCGAGAATCTCGTCCAGGGAGTAAAGCGTGAGGTTGACCCGGTGGTCGGTGACCCGGCCCTGGGCAAAGTTGTAGGTACGGATGCGCTCGGAGCGGTCGCCCGAGCCCACCAACAGCTTGCGTTCGCTGGCAATCGCGTTGGCGGCGGCGCTGGTCTGCTGGTCGTTGAGTTTGGCCGACAGCCAGGACATCGCCCGCGCACGGTTCTTGTGCTGGGAGCGTTCTTCCTGGCATTCCACCACGATGCCCGACGGCAAGTGAGTGATGCGGATGGCGGAGTCGGTCTTGTTGACGTGCTGACCGCCAGCGCCCGACGAGCGGTAGGTGTCGACGCGCAAGTCGGCCGGGTTGATCTCGATGGCTTCCTGCTCATCCGGCTCGGGCAGCACGGCTACGGTGCACGCCGAAGTGTGGATACGGCCTTGGGACTCGGTCGCCGGTACGCGCTGTACGCGGTGCGCACCCGACTCGAACTTGAGCTTGCCGTAGACGTTGTCGCCTTCAACCCGCGCGATGACTTCTTTATAGCCGCCGTGCTCGCCTTCGTTCTCGGAGAGGATTTCTACCCGCCAACCGCGACGCTCGGCATACCGCGAATACATGCGGAACAGGTCACCAGAGAAAATCGCCGCCTCGTCACCGCCGGTGCCGGCACGGATTTCAAGGAATACGTTGCGCCCGTCATTCGGGTCTTTGGGCAGCAACATGCGTTGCAGGTCGCCTTCCAGGGCGATCAGCTTGTCCTTGGCTTCGCGGACTTCTTCCACGGCCATTTCGCGCAGGTCCGGGTCGCTATCCTTGAGCAGCGCCTGGGCGCCTTCGAGGTCGGCCTGGGTTTTAAGCCACTGCCCATAGGTGGTCACAATCGGCTCAACTTCCGCGTATTCCTTGGAATACGTACGGAACTTGGCCTGATCAGAGATGACTTCGCCATCACCAAGCAAGGCGGTCAGTTCTTCGAAACGGTCCTGGAGCACGTCCAGTTTATTGAGCAGTGACGCTTTCATTGCGGTTTTTTATCCGAAGAGCTGTCTGACGCGCCCTCACCGAGGGCAAAGAGTTCCTGGGCCATGGCCAGCGCATCGAGGCGGCCTTCGGCGGTAAGCTTTTTTAATTGTACGCTGGGCGCGTGGAGCAATTTGTTGGTGAGACCGCGGGCCAGTTGCATCAGCACTTCTTCGGCGCTGCTGCCATTGGCCAACAAGCGCTGGGCCTTGATCAGTTCCTCGTCGCGCAGGCGTTCACCCTGCTGACGATACGCCTTGAGCACATCCACCGCCGCCAATTCACGCAGGCGCACCATAAAGTCTTCGGCGCCGGTGCTGACCATCTCTTCGGCGGCCTGGGCGGCGCCCTGGCGGCTCTTGAGGTTTTCGGCGACCACTTCGTGCAGATCGTCGACGCTATAGAGGTAAACGTCGTCCAACTCGCCGACTTCGGGTTCGATATCCCGAGGAACGGCGATATCCACCATAAAGATGGGTTTGTGTTTGCGCAGCTTCAATGCGCTCTCGACCGCCCCCTTGCCAAGAATCGGCAACTGGCTGGCGGTGGAGCTGATGACGATATCGCTGCGCACCAGTTCGGCCGGGATATCCGCCAGCAACACGGCATGCGCGCCGAACTGCTCGGCAAGGATGCTCGCACGCTCCAGGGTGCGGTTGGCGACAACAATGCGCTTTACGCCCAGGTCATGCAGGTGACGGGCGACCAGGGTGATGGTCTCGCCGGCGCCGATCAGCAGGGCCTGGCTGCGCTGCAAGTCACTGAAAATCTGTTTGGCCAGGCTGACGGCAGCAAACGCCACGGACACCGGGTTTTCACCAATGGCCGTATCGGTGCGCACTTGCTTGGCGGAATTGAACGTCGCCTGGAACAGCCGGCCCAGCAGCGGTCCGACGGTGCCAGCCTCACGCGCCACGGCGTAGGCGGACTTCATCTGGCCGAGGATCTGCGGTTCACCCAACACCAGCGAATCGAGACCGGACGCCACACGCATCATGTGACGAACTGCCGCATCCTCTTCGTGCACGTAAGCGCTCGCGCGCAGGTCGTCGAGGTCCAAATGATGGTAATCGGCGAGCCAGCGCAGTACGACATCCGCTGAAAGATGTTCCTGCTCTATATAAAGCTCGCTGCGATTGCAGGTCGAAAGGATCGCAGCTTCGCGACTGTCGGTGAGCCGGCAGAGCTGCTGCAGGGCCTCAACCAACTGCTCTGGCGTAAACGCCACGCGCTCGCGCACGTCTACGGAGGCAGTCTTGTGGTTAATACCGAGTGCGAGGAAGGCCATTCAATATCGCTGATGATGTCGGGAAGCCGACAATTGTCCTACTTCGAAAGATTCAGAACAACCACCGTAAGCTATTGTCCTAATGCCTTGTGTCTATAAAGGCGCCCATTGAGACTCGGTTATGTTTGGCCGAATGCTTGTGTCATGATGATCCGACCGCAGGTTAGTCGTCCTCTTCCTATATGAATAGATCTTCCGCGTTGCTCCTTGCTTTTGTCTTCCTCAGCGGCTGCCAGGCCATGGCACCCGTGTCGCCGGACGGTACGCCGCCGGTGGAAGACAGCACCCCCGCCCCTGAAAAGCCCAAGGTTTATTCCTCGTTCACTGAAGAAACGGTGTACAGCCTGCTGACCGCGGAACTCGCCGGCCAGCGCAATCGTTTCGACATTGCCCTGGATAACTACGTGACCCAGGCCATCAACACCCAGGATCCGGGAATTTCCGAGCGCGCGTTCCGCATCGCCGAGTACCTGGGCGCCGACCAGGCCGCGCTGGACTCCTCGCTGATCTGGGCCAAAAACGCACCGGACGACCTGGAAGCACAACGCGCGGCGGCCGTTCAACTGGCACGCGCCGGGCGTTATGACGACTCCATGGTCTATATGGAGAAGGTCCTGCAGGGCAAGGGCGACACGCATTTCGACTTTCTCGCGCTGTCGGCGGCCGACACTGACCAGGACACGCGCAACGGTTTGATGAAGAGCTTCGACCGCCTGCTGCAAAAACACCCGAAGAACAGCCAGCTGATTTTCGGCAAGGCCTTGCTGCTGCAACAGGATGACGAAGCCGACGCCGCGCTGAAGCTGCTGGAGCAGAATCCGCCGGAAGAAGGCGAAATCGCGCCGATCCTGCTGCGTGCGCGCCTGCTGCAGAACCTCAATCGCGGCAAGGAAGCGATTCCACTGCTGGAAAAAAGCATCAAGAAGTATCCGGAAGACAAGCGCCTGCGCCTGACCTACGCGCGCATGCTGGTGGAGCAGGACCGCATGGAGGACGCCAAAGTGCAGTTCGCCAGCCTGGTCCAGCAATACCCGGACGATGACGAATTGCGCTATTCCCTGGCACTGGTGTGCCTGGAAGCCAAGGCCTGGGACGAGGCCAAGGGTTACCTGGAAGAGCTGATCCAGCGCGAAAGCCATGTGGATTCGGCGCACTTGAACCTTGGCCGCATCGCCGAGGAGCGCAACGATCCACAGGCCGCCCTGCTCGAATACGCCCAGGTCGGCCCCGGCAATGACTACCTGCCGGCCCAATTACGCCAGGCCGACATCCTGATGAGCAACGGTCGCACCGACGAGGCGGAAAAACGCCTGGCTGCGGCCCGCGATGCCGAGCCGGACTATGCGATCCAGCTGTACCTGATCCAGGCCGAGACCTTGTCGGCCAACAATCAGGGCGAGCGCGCCTGGAAACTGCTGCAACAAGCCTTGTTGCAATTCCCCGACGATTTGAACCTGCTGTATACCCGCGCCATGCAGGCGGAAAAACGCAATGACCTGGCGCAAATGGAAAAAGACCTGCGCCTGATCATCAAGCGCGACCCGGACAACGCCATGGCCCTCAACGCCTTGGGTTACACCTTGTCCGACCGCACAACGCGTTATGACGAAGCCAAGGTGCTGATCGAACAGGCCCACAAACTCAACCCGGAAGACCCGGCCGTACTCGACAGCCTGGGCTGGGTGAATTACCGCCTGGGCAACCTCGACGAAGCCGAACGCTTGCTGCGCCAGGCGCTGGAGCGCTTCCCCGACCAGGAAGTCGCCGCTCACCTGGGCGAAGTGCTGTGGGCCAATGGCAAACAGCGCGAAGCACGCCAGATCTGGGAAAAATTCCTCAAGGAACAACCCGAAAGCCCCATCCTGCGCGGCACCATCAAGCGCCTGACCGGATCCGAGACCCTTTAAGCTTATGTTCTTGCGCCACGTTGTTATTTTCAGCCTCATCGCCCTGCTCGCCGGTTGCGCGGGTTTCGGCGCCCGCGAATCCGTTGAAGGCCAGGGCAACCCGGCGCAATGGAAGCAGCATAAAGACCAGCTCAGCAGCATCGACGGCTGGCAGATCGAAGGCAAAGTCGGGGTTCGCGCGCCAAAGGATTCCGGCAGCGGCACCTTGTTCTGGCTGCAACGCCAGGACTACTACGATATCCGCCTGTCGGGCCCACTAGGCCGTGGCGCGGCACGCCTGACCGGTCGACCAGGACAAGTCAGCCTCGAAGTGGCCAATCAGGGGCGCTATGAAGCGACTTCGCCGGAAACGCTGCTGGAAGAACAGATTGGCTGGAAGCTGCCAGTGTCTCATCTGGTCTGGTGGGTACGCGGCCTTCCCGCACCCGACAGCAAGAGCCGTCTGAGCCTCAATGGTGACAGCCGCCTGGCCACGCTGGAACAGGATGGCTGGCAGGTCGAGTATTTGAGTTACGTAGAGCAAAGCGGTTATTCGCTACCAGAACGCATCAAGCTGCACGGCCCCGACCTTGACGTCACGCTGGTGATCAAGGACTGGCAACCGCGCAAACTGGGGCAATAACGTGACTGTAGAACGCCTGACCCTGCCCTCCCCCGCGAAACTCAATTTGATGCTGCATATTCTCGGTCGCCGCGAAGACGGTTATCACGAGTTGCAGACGCTGTTTCAATTTCTCGACTATGGCGATGAACTGACCTTCGCCGTGCGCGACGATGGCGTGATCAAGCTGCATACCGAATTCGAAGGCGTGCCTCACGACAGCAACCTGATCGTGAAGGCGGCGAAAAAACTTCAGGAGCAATCCGGATGCGGGCTAGGTATCGATATCTGGATCGATAAAATCTTGCCCATGGGCGGTGGAATCGGCGGCGGCAGCTCGAATGCCGCCACCACATTGCTGGGCCTGAATCACTTGTGGCAACTGGGTTGGGACGAAGATCGCCTGGCCGCGCTGGGCCTGACACTGGGCGCCGACGTCCCGGTTTTCGTGCGTGGGCACGCGGCTTTCGCCGAGGGCGTGGGGGAGAAACTCAGCCCGGAATACCCCGAAGAGCCTTGGTATGTCGTGCTTGTGCCGCAAGTATCTGTAAGTACAGCAGAAATTTTTTCAGATCCGTTGTTGACACGTAACTCTTCTCCCATTAAAGTGCGCCCCGTTCCCAAGGGAAACAGTCGAAATGACTGCTTACCGGTTGTAGCAAGGCGTTATCCAGAGGTACGTAACGCTTTGAATTTGTTAGGTAAATTTACCGAAGCAAAATTAACCGGAACTGGAAGTTGTGTGTTTGGGGGCTTCCCAAGCAAAGCTGAAGCTGATAAAGTCTCGGCCCTTCTTACAGAGACCCTTACAGGGTTTGTAGCAAAGGGAAGCAACGTTTCGATGTTGCATCGCAAGCTGCAAAGTCTGCTCTAAAGGAACCGAGTGTTAGGCACTCGTTGCAACAGATACAGGGGCGTCGCCAAGCGGTAAGGCAGCAGGTTTTGATCCTGCCATGCGTTGGTTCGAATCCAGCCGCCCCTGCCATTTTCTATACTCATCCAGGTTACCCTCAGCCTCTAGGTACTGCGCGTGTCCAAGATGATGGTCTTTACGGGGAATGCTAACCCCGATCTGGCTCGGCGTGTCGTACGTCAGCTGCATATCCCTCTCGGTGACATCTCTGTCGGTAAGTTTTCCGACGGCGAAATTACAGCCGAGATCAATGAAAACGTTCGCGGTAAAGACGTCTTCATTATTCAGCCGACTTGCGCTCCGACCAACGATAACCTGATGGAACTCGTCGTGATGGCTGATGCCTTCCGCCGCTCCTCAGCGACTCGAATCACAGCTGTAATCCCTTACTTTGGTTATGCCCGTCAGGATCGCCGTCCGCGTTCCGCACGTGTGGCTATCAGCGCGAAAGTCGTCGCTGACATGCTGACCGTGGTAGGTATCGACCGTGTTCTCACGGTTGACCTGCACGCTGACCAAATCCAGGGGTTCTTCGATATTCCGGTAGATAACATCTACGGCTCCCCCGTATTGGTGGATGACATCGAAGACCAGCGCTTTGAAAACCTGATGATCGTGTCCCCGGACATTGGTGGCGTCGTGCGTGCACGGGCTGTTGCCAAATCCCTGGGCGTGGACCTCGGGATCATCGACAAACGCCGTGAGAAAGCCAATCACTCTGAAGTGATGCACATCATCGGTGATGTCGAAGGGCGTACCTGTATTCTGGTTGATGACATGGTCGACACCGCCGGCACCCTGTGCCACGCGGCGAAAGCCTTGAAAGAGCACGGTGCGGCTAAAGTCTTCGCCTACTGCACACACCCTGTGCTGTCGGGCCGAGCGATCGAGAACATCGAGAATTCCGTGCTGGACGAACTGGTGGTGACTAACACCATCCCGTTGTCCGCCGCTGCTCAAGCCTGTGCGCGTATCCGTCAACTGGATATCGCACCGGTCGTTGCCGAGGCGGTCCGCCGCATCAGCAATGAAGAATCGATCAGCGCGATGTTCCGCTAAGGGTCACACCTTCGGCACATCCCACTGACGAAAAGCGCCCCGCCCCGACATTCTGTTGGGGCGGGGCTTTTTTGCCCATGTCGAGTACGGCGCTGGTCGCAAACGCCCCTCGATGATGGCTATTTTGGAGATACAAAATGACTGACTTTACTCTGAACGCTCAAGCGCGTACTGACCTGGGGAAAGGTGCGAGCCGCCGCCTGCGTCACGCCGCCAACATCCCAGCCGTTGTATACGGTGGTGACAAAGCTGCTGAATCCGTGACCATCCTGGCCAAGGAAATCGCCAAGCTGTTCGAAAACGAAGCTGCCTACAGCCACGTTATCGAACTGAACGTTGACGGCAAAAAGCAAAACGTCATCGTTAAAGCGATGCAGCGTCACCCGTCCAAGCAGTTCATCATGCACGCTGACTTCGTTCGCGTTGTAGCTGGCCAGAAACTGACCGCCATCGTGCCTGTGCACTTTGTTGGTGAAGACGCTCCGGTCAAGAAAGGCGGCGAGATCTCGCATGTCCTGAACGAAATCGAAGTGACCTGCCTGCCGAAAGACCTGCCTGAGTTCATCGAAGTCGACCTGTCGGCTCTGGAAATCGGCGCTATCGTTCACCTGTCCGACCTCAAAGCCCCTAAAGGCGTTGAGTTCGTTGCACTGGCTCACAACGATGACAAAGCTGTTGCCAACGTTCACGCTCCACGCGTTGCTCCAGAAGCTGAAGAAGGCGCTGCAGAGTAATTCACTCTGTATTGCCGGAGCTTGAGGAAACATCGCGGACCGGAACGTAGCGAGAAAGCGGGCGATAACGCGGCGTTTACTCTTGAGTAAATAGCTTCTGTCGTCCACTTTCGCCGCACACTTGGTTGCGGCGATGTTATCCACAACTCCAAAGGAAGGGCCCCTGTCGTGACTGCCATTAAACTGATCGTTGGCCTGGGAAATCCAGGCGCCGAATACGAACAGACCCGGCATAACGCGGGGGCCCTTTTTGTTGAGCGCATCGCCCACGCGCAAGGTGTGAACCTTGTGGCCGATCGCAAGTATTTTGGCCTGACCGGGCGCTTTTCGCACCAGGGTCAGGATGTTCGTCTGCTGATTCCCACCACCTACATGAACCGCAGCGGCCAGGCTGTCGCGGCGCTTGCGGGCTTCTTCCGGATCAAACCCGAAGAGATCCTGGTGGCCCATGACGAACTGGACCTGCCCCCCGGTGTTGCCAAGCTCAAGCTGGGCGGCGGGCATGGCGGGCACAATGGCCTGCGCGACATCATCGCGCAGCTGGGCAATCAGAATAATTTCTACCGCCTGCGGCTCGGCATCGGCCACCCAGGCGTTGCCAGTATGGTTTCAAATTTCGTCCTGGGTCGTGCGCCACGCGCCGAACAGGAAAAACTCGATGCCAGCATCGACTTTGCCCTCGGCGTGCTGCCGGATATCTTCGCCGGTGAATGGAACCGCGCGATGAAAAACCTGCACAGCCAGAAGGCCTGACTCTTACCGAGGGGAAACACCATGGGATTCAATTGCGGCATCGTCGGCCTGCCCAACGTCGGCAAATCCACCCTGTTCAATGCTCTGACCAAGTCCGGTATTGCAGCGGAGAATTTCCCCTTCTGCACCATCGAGCCCAACAGCGGTATCGTGGCCATGCCAGACCCGCGCCTGGCGGCATTGGCGGCCATCGTCAATCCGAAGCGCATCTTGCCGACCACCATGGAATTCGTCGACATCGCTGGCCTAGTCGCCGGCGCTTCGAAAGGTGAAGGCCTAGGCAACAAGTTCCTGGCCAACATCCGTGAAACCGATGCCATCGCCCACGTGGTCCGCTGCTTTGAAGACGAGAACGTGATTCACGTCTCCAACAGCGTCGACCCCAAGCGCGACATCGAGATCATCGACCTGGAACTGATCTTCGCCGACCTCGACAGCTGCGAGAAACAACTGCAGAAAGTCGCGCGCAACGCCAAGGGTGGTGACAAGGACGCCGTGGTCCAGAAAGGCCTGCTGGAGCAGTTGATCGCTCACTTCACCGAAGGCAAGCCTGCGCGCAGCTTGATGAAGAACATGAGCACCGACGAAAAAGCGGTGATCAAGGGCTTCCACCTGCTCACTACCAAGCCTGTCATGTACATCGCCAACGTTGCCGAAGACGGTTTCGAGAACAACCCGCTGCTCGACGTGGTCAAGGCCATCGCCGACGAAGAAGGCGCGATCGTGGTACCGGTGTGCAACAAGATCGAAGCAGAAATCGCCGAACTGGATGACGGCGAAGAAAAAGACATGTTCCTCGAGGCCCTGGGCCTGGAAGAGCCTGGCCTGAACCGTGTGATCCGCGCTGGCTATGAAATGCTGCACCTGCAGACCTACTTTACTGCCGGTGTCGAAGAAGTCCGCGCCTGGACCGTCAAGGTCGGTGCTACCGCACCACAGGCCGCTGGCGTGATCCACACCGACTTCGAAAAAGGCTTTATCCGCGCCGAAGTGATTGCCTATAACGACTTTATCCAGTTCAAGGGTGAAGCCGGTGCCAAGGAGGCGGGTAAATGGCGCTTGGAAGGTAAGGAATATATCGTTAAAGATGGCGATGTGATGCACTTCCGTTTTAACGTGTAAGCGTTAACTGCGGTTTATACCGCCCACAAAAAAACCGGTTCAGTGAACCGGTTTTTTTGTGGGCGCCGGTTTAACGAACTTTAAATTTTCACACTTAAAACACCCTGACACTTTCAGAATTTCCCTATCCACTTAATAGATCTATCTTAGAACCAATTCACATCCGAGTTAATTCAAAATTTATCCTACACAAAACTGGCCATTAACCTCATCAATGGCAAGTGACAACAGTTGTAAAATTCGATCTACTGAATCCAGCCTACACGACTACAGTGAACCAATAGCGATTATGGAGTGATCACTCAATGTCAGCCTCCGGTCATAGGGATAATGAAGCGGGTATTTCACTACTTGAAGAGTCTGATATTGAAAGCACGCTGAGCAGCACCGCCGTACTCAACATTGACATCTTACTTTTGGGGGAAACCGGCACTGGTAAGGATACCTTGGCGCAACGTATTCATCGATTGTCAGGCCGACGAGGTAGTTTCATTGCAGTGAATTGCGCGGCCATCCCGGAAAGCCTCGCGGAAAGCCAATTGTTCGGTGTTAACAGCGGCGCCTATACCGGGGCGATGCAATCACGCGCCGGTTTTGTGGAAGCCGCCCACTTGGGAACACTGTACCTGGATGAAATCGACAGCATGCCGCTGAGTCTGCAAGCCAAATTGCTGCGTGTACTGGAGTCACGCGGCGTGGAGCGTCTGGGTTCGACTCGCTTCATCCCGGTGGATATGCGTGTAATAGCATCAGCTCAGCACTCGCTGCAAGAAATGGTCGAGCAAGGCATTTTCAGGCGCGATCTCTACTTTCGCCTGAATGTCGTCAACATCCAGCTCCCAGCGTTGCGAGAACAGCACGACCGTATCATTTCGTTGTTCCTGGACATGATTCAGCAAGAAGCAGAACACTTCAACCGCCCCGCCCCGCTTCCACCCGAGATCCTGCTGCAACAGCTGCTTGTCCACACATGGCCAGGCAACGTTCGCGAACTACGCTCTACGGCGAAGCGATTTGTCTTAGGTCTGCCTGCGCTCTGTATCCCACAGCCCCCTCACCCGGGGAAAAAAATGAGTCTGAAGGTATGTCTGCAGCGAATTGAAAAGGCGCTGATTGAAGAGTCATTGCACCGTCATAACCACTGCGTAAACACGGCGGCGATTAAACTAGGTATTTCAAAGCGCACGCTGTACTACAGGATTAAACAACTGGAAATATCACTTACGTGAAGTCGATATTTTTTGAAGCGAGCAAACCATACGACACACCCAACTTGAAATATTTCGTCTTAAATCATTTGGAACGCATCGGTTACAAAACCCACACAAATAAGGCCTAAGCAAGAAAATGCTAGAGCACATTGACTAAATTCAAGCGCACTGGAGGCTATATGCCAAATGATATTGGATCAAACTATGGTGGCAACGGCTATGGTTACGGAGGTGGCTACGGAGGATATGGCACTCCGACTGCCGGCAGAGAATCAGAGGCCGAACAGATTGCGGATAAGACAGAACAGGACACCATAAAAAACGGCTGGCGAAGTGCTCAAATGAAAAACGTTAGCGAAGTAATACGCGCGTCTAAAGGTCAATAAAAAACTTCTGACCAAATGTTTACCTTTCGCACATAAACGGCGGAAGGTAACATCTTTCGTGGCTGAAGATAGCGTTATCGACTCTTATGAAAAGTTTCTACGAGCAATCATTGAGCCCACATACCATGTTAATAAAAAAAACTGACTTTTCAGATAATTCCGACAGCAGCAACTTCGCCCATTCAGCAACTGATTATTCAGTTTCCAGCAGAGATGCCAGTTTTTTTTCATCAATGCTCGAGGGATCAACCGCTAATAAAACAGTTTCTACATCGCCCGCCGCCCCCTCTCTTTTTGTTGATGCGTCAAATCAGCTCAGCGACTCGATGAAGCGTTTCATCAAACTCGCCCGCCCTCCTAAAGAAGGACTCGACTTTGAAAATTTTAAAACACTACCTCGCGACTTATTCAACGCTCAACTGATGCCGCATGTGTTGGTAAAATGCCTCGCCAAGACGACCCAGGGCGTCGACAAGATATGCAACCTGCAGTAATGAAAATGAGTGCTCCTCTTTTTGCCATTATTTTCATTGGTATTGCATCCCTATTGGGCGGATGCAGCGACCGTGTGGAACTTCATCGCCAGCTCTCTGAACAAGAGGCCAATGAAGTCGTCGCTGAATTAGCCGATAAACATATTCGCGCCACCAAATTTCTGGCCAAGGATGGAGTTGTCATCACGGTTGATACTGCTGATATCGGGCGTGCTGTAAGAACACTCGAAGCCGCAGGTCTGCCCAGAGTCGCTCGGGCCACACTAGGGAATACATTTCGCAAGGAAGGGGTCATTTCAACGCCATTGGAAGAGCGCGCACGCTACATCTATGCCTTGTCCCAAGAGCTTGAGGCCACCTTGTCCAAGATTGACGGCGTCATCGTCGCGCGCGTGCATGTGGTGTTACCGGAACGCATCGCTCCGGGGGAGCCAGTCCAGCCGGCATCTGCTTCTGTATTCATTAAGCACGATCCGCGACTAGACCCCGATAACATCAGAGCACGGATCCGTAGAATGGTGGCGAGCAGTATTCCTGGCATGTCTACAGCAGTGGACAACCTGCAAAAACTTTCGGTGGTATTCGTACCAGCGGCGGTTTACCAGGAACAGCAACGATTAGTGTACTTCGGCCCTTTTCTAGTTACCGATAATGATCTCGCTTTCTGGCGAACCAGCCTGATCGCTTTACTACTCAGCATGGCCCTCCTTCCGGTCGCCATATTGTTCATAAGCAAGCGGCGTCAGAAAGGGCTTCAAGACATGGGCTCAACAGGCAAATCAACGGTTTCTACTCATGACGCCTAGACTCGATCATCCGTTGCATGATCACCTTGCATGGGCGCGATGGTGGGCATTTCCCTGGGAGTCTGCCCACGAAGACTGGAAAGGCGGCGATTACGCTGCGATTGAAACGCTTTTTCGTCGCGGACAGTCTGCACCAGACAAGCTCACGGGTTATGCAGCTTGCTTACCTGCTGACCCGAACACCACAGTGATTCACCTGGCCCTTGCCTCAAAGGAGCAGCTCAACCTAATGCTGGCATTGGTTCACGGCACCTTTACGCCCAGGGGCTCAACCCTCTTGAGCGACAGTCATCACCAATGGTGCATGCGTCTATCCAAGGCCCTGCTCCCCGCGATGCTGCCGCCTGGTTCTGATCCGCTGCAACTGCTCCATAGCTGGGTTGAACCGACTACCTGGCAGCGTCTTAGATTGCGATTCGCTCACAAATATGTGGCTGAGGTTGAAGCAAAAAAACTTCCGTCCGAGGTCACAGGCAACCGACTGGACACTCTCTGGCAAGCCGTCGTATGGCGCGCTACGACATTGGCGAGTGATGACGTGCCCACAGCTAGCGCAAGTGAGGAGTTCAGCGATGTTATGCCGTCACAAGATTGAATTATCCAGCCCCTCGCCCCACTTGCTACTCAGCATGATCCGGCGGGAGGAGATCGCAAACTGGAAGCAGGCCAACCAACTCCTGCACGACGCGAACATCCAAGCTGAAGGGTTGATCAGGTCGACAGAGGAAAAATGCAAGGTGTTGCTGGAAAAGGCCTCGCTTCAAATCTGGCAACGCGCCGACGCTCAACTCATGCAGTGGGTGCGTGATCGGCACGCGATGTGCGAGAAGCTTGAGCATTACGCAACCGTGATCATTAACCAAGCTATTCGCCACCTGCTTGACGAGACGGTAGCCCCCCAAAGACTGGCGGCCCTTGTTAAACAATTGATAAAAAGCCAAGTCCATGAAGTTAGCGCGACGTTGATGTGCCACCCACATGACGTTGAGGAGATCACTCAATGTTTAGTTAGCCATGGCACCACGCTTTGGAAGGTTAACGCCGACAACTCTATTCGCGCCCATACGCTTGTGCTGAAGACAGACGAAGGCGATTTCCATATCAGCTGGAGCGACATGTGCGAGGCTCTTTTCCAACAGAGCAAGGATCATAAAATAGAGATCTGACCCCGCACTTATTGAACTCATGCGGGCACTCAACTTCAGCAATTACTTACACCACACTCAACAACAATCATCCATAAAGGCATGGCCATGGAATTTTATAAATCCTTCGCTTCAGAAGTCATGAGAAATAGAAAAAAAGCAGACAGCGAGTTCAACAATTTTTTTATGGAAGCATCGCCAGACAACTGGAATGACGAGGAATTCTTCAGATTATCCGTCAACAAAGAGCTGACCAATATGTTTGATCAGGAACACGCCAAAACGGTACAGCAGTCACTCAAGACCACGATTGATTTCTTCACATAAATGAAAGACTTAATTTGCGATTGGTTGCGAAAAAAAGAAGAACATATAACATTAATTGAAGATGGTAGCGAAATTACTCTTATATATCGCGGAGGTTTTTTATTGCTCGCCACTCAACTGACTTCAACTCGAGCTGACTGCGCGGCACTACAGCTTTGGGCGTGCCTGGGGGCCGCCAGCCTGGCTCATTTCCAAGGCGCTCTGGCCCAGGAACCAGACGCTGGTGCGCTTTGGCTTATACAAAGCCTGAAGGGCGACTTGGATGAATCGTCTGTGCTCAACTACCTGGCGGCCTTGCTCAACCAACGCGATACATGGCGCGCTACCTTCGCGCGTCTCAGGCGCTCCTCCCTACGCTTCAAACCCACCCCGCTACGTTCACAGTTGTACTAGTCCGAGTACTCCCCATGTATAACAATAGCCCTGAGCGCAGTAGCCTGCGTTTTGATTCGCCTGTCATTTTATCTGACCGCACTTTTTGGTGCGGCATTGGCCTGCTATGCGCGCTGTTGATCCCGGGAAAGAATGCCTTAGCTGTCGTTCCCCCCGAATGGAAAAACACCGCCTACGCCTACGAGGCCGAGCACAAACCGCTACGGGAAGTCCTCGACGACTTCGCCCAGACCTTTGGCACACAACTGCAAATCGAAGGCCTGCTGGAGGGGGACGTCAACGGCAAGATCCGCGCGAATACCCCACAGTCCATGCTGGATAGACTCGGGGTTGAACACCGTTTTCAGTGGTATCTCTACAACAACACCCTATTCATCAGCACGCTGGACCAGCAGGAATCCGCGCGCCTGGAAGTCTCCTCGGAAACTATTTCCGACCTCAAGCAAGCGCTGACCGATATCGGCCTGCTTGATAGCCGTTTCGGCTGGGGCGAATTGCCCGAAGACGGTGTCGTATTGGTTTCCGGCCCCAAAACCTACATCGAACAGATCAAGCAGTTCAGCAGCAAACGCCGCTCGGCGGACGAAAAGCAGAGCGTGCTCAGCTACCCGCTCAAATTTGCCAACGCGGCAGACCGCACCGTGGATTACCGAGGTGAAAAACTCGTCGTTCCCGGCGTCGCGAACATTTTGCGGGGACTCTTGGAACCCCGTTCGGCCTCAACGCTTTCGGGGATGAGCCAACCCGCCTCATCCCAGCCATCCCCTCTAACCCCCAACGTGCCTCGGCTGGGCAACCCGTTGCTGGGCCAAATGCTCGGTGCAAATGGCAACATAGGGCAGTTGGACGCCGGCCCCACAATGACCAAGCGGGCGCCGACATCCAACAGCCGCATCCGCGTCGAAGCCGATGTGCGCAATAATGCCGTGCTGATCTATGACCTGCCGGAACGCCAGGCCATGTACCGCGAGTTGATCACCCAACTTGACGTCGCCCGCAAGTTGATCGAAATCGATGCGATCATTCTCGATATCGAACGGACGCAATTGCGTGAATTCGGGGTGAACTGGGGTTTCCAGAACAGCCGCTTCCGCGGCGGCGTCAACATGGCGCCTGGCACCTCGTCGCAGGTGTCGATTGAAAACCGCGATCGTTTCTACGCCGATATCCGCGCGTTGGAGGCCAAGGGGCTGGCAACCATGGTCTCCAACCCGTCGGTGCTCACCCTGGAAAACCAACCGGCGGTGATCGACTTCAACCGCACCCAATACATCACCCCCGGTAGAGATTACGCAACCGTTTTGCCCGTCACGGTGGGCACCAGCCTCCAAGTGGTTCCCCGGGTAACGACGGGCCGAGGGGTTCACCAGATCCATTTGGCCATCGATATCGAAGACGGTAATTTCGACGAAACCAACCCCGAGCGAGACCCCAATCACCCCGATGTTCGACGGGGCAAGGTCAGCACGCAGGCCGTGATGCAGGAGAAGCGTTCTCTGGTAGTGGGTGGCTTCCATGTCACCGACAGTTCCGACCAGCAAAAGAAGATCCCGTTGCTGGGGGATATTCCGTTGCTGGGCAAGGCGCTGTTTTCCTCGACAGAACGCCACAACAATCGACGTGAACGCTTGTTTATCCTGACACCCCGCGTCATCGGGGACCAGGACGACCCTTCGCGCTACTTGCCACAGGACGACCAGGCCGAGTTGCAAGCAGCCCTCACACCGCTGGCCAGGCGTTACTCACCGCATCAGCCGGTGATCAAACGCAGTGACATCATCACCACGCTGGCGCGCTTGGTCAGCGGGGAAGTCCCCAAGGCTTTCAGTGCGGCACCAATGCCTCTGGCGCTGAACACCTTGTGCAGCACCCGTGATTTGCTGGCGCTCAATACCGAACGCAGCCAGTGGTATGCCGGCCCGGAATACAACGTGGCGGTTGTGGTGTTGCGCAACCAGTTCAAACGTAATGTGCGTATCGATGAAAAGGAATGCAGCAACTCGCAGACCCTGGCGGTCACCGTGTGGCCGCGTGCCTGGCTCAAGCCCGGTGAAGAAGCCGAGGTTTTTATCGCCATGCGCCCGGTGGTGAAGGATGAACACCTCAGTGTGCCCCGCCCCTCCATGATCACTCCAGCTCAGAAGGCCACACCATGATGAACCGACTGTTGTGCGTCACCTTGATCGGCGCGGCGATGCTCTTCACCGGCTGTACGCCGACGTGCAAAGGTGATTCATGCTCACGCCCGCAATCGAGCAAAGACAAAATGGTGATCTGGTGGCCGCCGCAGATGCGCGTCGAGCCCGCCCCCTCCGGTGAGCGGGCAGATTACCAAACGGTATCACTGGAACGATGAGCCCCCCGAAAATGCCCGACGACCCACGGCAGGTATTTTTCGACAACCTGGTGAGTGGCGCAGCCGCTCACCTGCCCCTGGCGTCCGGTATCAAGGTCTGCGCACAGCGCGCCGGCCAGCGACGAGGGTTGGCCTTGTGCATCGCGCGTGAGGCTTTGCAGGCCGGGCAATTACAACGGGTGCTGGAGCGACGCTTTGAGCAGGCAGTGGCGTTCGATGGCTGCTTTATCTACCTCGACCCTCAGCATGCCCTGGTGATCTGGCATGCACTGCCGGCAAGCTCCAGCACGCTCGACAGGATCCTCAGCCGGATGCTGTCGCTGGCCACCCTGCAAGCCTTGGACACGTGATCAGCGTCGCTCAAGCTCGGGAAGTTCCAGGGTTTCGCGCTTGGCCTCATCATCGAGCTCACGCAGGGTTCGGTAAATCAGCGCCACGGCCTGCAAGGTTTCGCGAGGGATACCAGCGCCCAGTTTTTTTGTGTAGAGCGTGCGCGCCAGCCAGACACACTGGATCACCGGCACGTCGGCCGCCTTGGCGCGGCGAATCAATGTGCGGGCTTCATCATCCGTCCCTTTGCTTACCAACATCGGCAGTGGTGTCTTACCCGGACGGTAATACAGCGCGACGGCAAAGTGCGTCGGGTTGACCACCAGCATGTCGGACTCCTCCAGCTTGGGCAGCTTGACCTTCGGTTCTTCCTGAGCCAACTGGTACGCCAACGAACGGCGTTGCCCTTTCACATGGGGGTCGCCCTCCATGTCCTTGTACTCTTTGACGACCTCCACTTGGGTCATGCGCATGCGCTTGGCAAAAAAGTGCTTGGACAGGATCATGTCGACAAGCGCCAGCACCAGCAGCATGCCCAGGCACACGTGCAGCAGATGACGGAACAGTGCGATCAACGCCACGATGTAGCTTTGCAGGTCACTGGCGGCCAGGTTGATCAGCGTGCCCACTGCGGGCCAGATCACCACATACAGAATCAAACTGATAAGGAAGGCTTTCGCCACGCTCATCAGCAGGTTCATCAACTGCTGGGCAGAGAACATCTGCTTGACCTGACTGACGGGGTTGAGGCGATTGAAATCCATCTTCAGGGCCTCCGGCGCGAACAGCAGTCCGAACTGCATCCAACTGCTGATCAGCTTTGTGGCAATCGCAACGCCGGCCATCAACAGGGCGAAGGAGAAGAACACCCCCAGCCCGTCGAACAGCACCTCTTCCAGCGCACGCGCGAAGGGCTGGTTCAGCCGTGACATCGGCAACAGCATCAATTGCTGGAAGCGTTGCAGGCTGGTCTCAGCGGTGGCCAAGGCAATTTCACTGATCGCCGTCAGCGCCAGCAGTTTTGCGACATCCTGGCTCTGGGCGACCTGGCCTTTCTTGCGTTGGTCACGCAGTTTCTTGGCGGACGCCGGGTGCTTTTTTTCGCCTGAGTCACTCATGGCACTGCGACCTTGAGCAAAACGCCCAATGAATGTTTAAGGTCGCCCAGCAGGCTGATACGCCCGACGATCAGATCCTGCAGCAACGCAAAGTACAACAACAGGATGCCAATGCCCGCCAGGCTCTTGACCGGTGGCGCCAGGGTACTCACCTGTAACTGCTGGCTGTAGACCCCCAACAGTGCGATGCCGAACTCCAGCAACAGCAACACCGCAATAAAGGGGGCGGCATAGAGCATCATGTGGCTGAACGTATCCCCCAGCAGGCCGATAAACACATCAAAGCCATTCACCGCAGGCAGCGGAAACCATAGGGTGGGCGGCCAGATCAGGTAACTGTCCCAGATCACCTGGGTCAGCGTGCCCAAGCCGAGACTGGTCATCAGCAGGAAAATCGCCAGTTGCTTGAACATATGTCCGATCGGCGTTGCATCCGGCCCCAGCGAAGGGTTGAGTTGCCCACCCGCCAAGGCACCCCGCTGGTTATCCAGCAGCGCCCCCACTGACTCGAACATCCAGAACGGCATCGCCAGAAGCACCCCCAGTAAAACCCCCAGGGCCACCTCCTTGAGTACCAACGCAGCCAGCATGATTGCGGAGTAATCCTGGCCGGCCAATGCAGCATGAATACCCGGTGCGGGCATCAACGCCATGACCATCACCAGGGTGTGCCGCGGCATGCCTCGGATGTGTTGAAAACAGAACGCCGCCACCAGGATGCCGCAGGGATAGATACGCGCCATGCCGATCAACAGGCTGGGCAGGTATTCGAGATAGAGCAGCATGGGCGGGCCTCAGTTCAGGGCCGAACGGCCGATCATTTCGAAGGTCAGGTTGATCAACTGGATCAACTCCACGCCAATCCAGCGGCCAGTCATGATCAGCGTGATCCCCACGGCCACCAACTTGATACCGAAGGGCAATGTCTGGTCCTGTACCTGCATCAATGCCTGCACGAGAGACGTCAACACCCCCACCACCACCGCCACGATCAACGGCGGCGCCGACAGCACCACCACCAGCAACATGCCCTGCTTGAACAGCACGATAGGTTCCATACGGCACTCAGAGGTAGGAGAGGAACAGACTGTCGAGCAACCGGGACCAGCCGGACACCATCACGAACAACAGCAATTTCAGCGGCAGGGAAATAGTCATCGGCGAGACCATTTGCATGCCCAGCGACAGGAGCAGGTTGGAGACAATCAGGTCGATCACGATGAAGGGGATATAGATCAGAAAGCCGATCTCGAACCCCGCCTGCAGCTGCGACAATACGAAGGCCGGGATCACCAGGATCAAGTCTTCGCGCTGCACCTGCTCGGCCATCTGCGCAGGCCACAAGCGCTTGGAATTCTCCAACAGGTGCGTCAGCACATCCGGGTCGATGTTGCGCAGCATGAAGGCACGTAGCGGTTTGATCGCCTCACTGCCTGTCTGCAGAAGCATTTGCACGTTGCTCAAGTCCACAGGCGAGGCTTTGACGTGCTCGGCGATTTCATACCCCACCGGGGCCATGATGAATAGCGTGGCCGCCAGTGCGATGCCATTGATGGCCATGCTGGGCGGCACCTGCTGCACACCGATGGCGTTGCGGGTGATCATCAGCACAATCACAATTTTCAGGAACGCGGTGCAGACGATCAACAGCATGGGCATCAATGAAAATGCCGCCAGGAAGACCGCGAGAACTAAGGGATCCAGCCCTTGAAGGATCATCCGCCGAACATCACGCGGGACAACTGCAGGCCAAGGCGCCCGTCGATTTCCACCAACTGCCCCAAGCCGATCGGCCGGTCGCCGTAATAGAGACCCGCCATGCCGGGCGCATAACCGGCGACACCCAGTACGGCACCAGGGGCGAGGCTGCGCAACTCGCCCAAGGTGAGGTTCAGTGTTCCGCAGCGTATGTTCAACGCCATGCTCAACTCGTCGAAGGGCTCATGGCCGAATACGTCCACAACGGGTTCATCTTCGTCATACCCCGAGTAGTGGGGAGCGATAAATTCTTCATCCATGGAGGTGCCCTCAATCGAAGTCAGTGTCAGACACAACGCGCCTGCGTCATCGTCAATACGCCCATGCAGTCGCTGCTTGCCAACCTGTACGTGGCCAGCGCCCTGGGCCTGGAAAAAATTCTGTTCCGGTATCAGCACATCCCCAGCCCGCAGGCCACGTACCTGTGCAATCGGTAATTGCAGGCGTCCAAGCGTCACGGCAATTGCCAGTTGAAACGATGCGGGCAACGGCGCGGCATTGCTGCGCCACGCCCCGGCATCACACAACGCGAGGAAGGTCTCGGCCGTCAGCCACAGGTAGCCCAATGCACGGGAGGCCCCCAGCGTCACGCTGAGTCGACAACCAAACCCCTTTGGGCGCTCGACCTCCAGCAGTCGCACATGGCCCAGCAGTGCTTGCACCTGCGGGCTCAGATGATGCTGGAACAACGCCCAGAACCAGGAATCCGGATCGTTGCCCGTCTTGGCCAAGGTCACCGGGCATTCGCCCAGCAGACTGAGCAAGGGGCCAGCCTCGGCCAGCGCCAGCACCCCGCGTGCCGTTTCGAAGCACAATGACTGGCCCGCAGTGGGCGCACGACCCGGTTCGAGCCATAACTCACCACGCTGCCCCGCGACGTCGAAGGGCAAGCGCAAGCCGCGCCCGAGACGACGGCGTGCGGCAACCACGTCACCACTGACCCGAGGCAGCGGCACTGCCGGAATCATCATGCAGCCCCGACAGAGGGAAGCGACAGGCTGACCGTTTGCCCCAACGATTGTGTAAAGCGGTCCTCAACCTGTTGTCGCACGCCGTTCAGCCAGCGCGCCGTCGCATCATCTTGTGCATCCAGGTCGATACTCCAGGCGCTCTGTTCACGGCGCACACTGGCGTTGATCCGCCCCAGACGGGGCAAGTACAACACCGCCTGCAGCGGCCACTGCGACGCGGCCTGCAGGCGAGGTACCAGTTGCTCGGCCAGCGCCTCGATCATGGCCGCAGCGCCCGACGTCTTGATTCCCGACAGCTGAGTCCCGGCACCAGAACCGTCCCCCTCACCCGCCCACAACCGGGAAAACAATCGTGTCAGCTCCGCAGGCAGGACGCCCGCTATTGCGGGCTCTCGTTCTTCTCGCGTTTCACGTGGGCGTGGACGCTCGGCGGGTTTATCTGAAACCTGGGTCATGTCGGCTCCTGCGCCAGTAAAAGAGATAACTCCTGAAGTTTTTCCACCTGCCGCAGGCAGGCGGTGACCTGCTTTTGGGCTCTGCCGACGCAGGTCTGTCGTTCTTCCTGCTGGCCCTGCAAGGCTTCCAATTGCCCCATGCCCCGCCGGGTATTGGCCGATAAGGAACGTTCCTGCGCACCCCAGGACTTCAGCGCCTGCAGGTTCAATACCTGGCCCTGGTGTTCACTGAGCAATTGGGCGCTTCGTTCAGCCTCATCACGCCGGATCTGCTCAAGTGCATCCTCGGCCTGTCGGATATTGGCAAGCAGGGCCTGCTGGGCCCGCTTCGCCTCACGCAAGGCACGCTCAGCCCGATCTGCCCGGTGCCGGCGCAGACGGCGCAGCGTCTCGACTTCGCCGAGCAGCCCATCAGAATGGGACATAGGCCGTCAGCTCCTTGAGTTGTTCAAGCGTCGTCGCCATCGGCGCAGGCTCACGCAAGTCCTGACGCAGGAAATTGTCCACCGCCTGGCGACTGTCCACCGCCAGGTCGGTCAAGGCATCGCTGCCGGGCTGGTATTCCCCCAGCTTGAGCATCAGTTCGATCTGCTGATAGGCCGACAACAAGCGGCGCAACGCCGTGCCCGCCTGGATATCCACAGGCTCGGCGACGTTGCTCAGGATCCGCGAGAGGCTCGCCAGCACATCCACGGCGGGATAGTGCCCACGTTCCGCCAACTTGCGAGACAACACGATGTGGCCGTCGAGCAACGAGCGCACTTCATCGGCCACCGGATCGTTCATGGAGTCCTGCTCGATCAACACGGTGTAGATCGCCGTGATCACCCCCTCACGGGTCAACCCGGCGCGCTCTACAAGGCGCGGCAGCAGGCTGTACACAGAAGGCGGCAGGCCACCGCGGCCGAGAGGTTCGCCGGCGGCCAGGCCGATCTCGCGTTGGGCCCTGGCGAATCGGGTGAGGGAGTCGATCAGCAGCAGCACTCGCTTGCCCTCACGCCGAAAACCCTCAGCCAGTGCCGTGGCCGTAAAGGCTGCACGGGCTCGCTCCATGCTGGAACGGTCGGACGTGGCGCACACCAGTACGGCCTTGGAACGCAGTTGCTCATCGAGTTCGTGATCGAGGAATTCACGCAGTTCCCGACCCCGCTCGCCGATCAGGCCGAACACAATGACGTCGCACTCCACGTTACGAGCGATCTCGGCCAACAGGGTGGTCTTGCCGCAACCGGCCCCGGCGAACAGGCCCACGCGCTGGCCTTCGCCTAGCGTCAACAAGCCATCGATCGAACGCACGCCGGTGGCCAAGGCGCGGTTGATACGCGGTCGATCAGTCGGCAACGGCGCCTCACACAACACGGCGCTAGAGTCCGGCGAGTCAGCCTCGACAAACGCACTCGGGCCTTCTCCCGTGATCGGCCGCCCGAAGCCGTCCAGCACCTGGCCCAGCAAAGCCTCGCTGACCTGTACGCGATGCGAGACCCCAAGACGCTCCACGCCGGCGCCTACCTGCACGCCTTCCAGATTGCCCAGGGCGCTGAGCACCGCGTCCTGCTGATCGAAACCGATGATCTCGGCCAGCATGTAGTCACCCTGCTTTTTCTCGACCCGACACAGATCACCGATACGCGCTTGAGGCAGCCGACACTGCAACAACATGCCATTGACGCGCTGGATGCGCCCCCGCATGGTCACCGGTGCGAAGGTGGCCAGCGATTGGATCTGGCGTTGCTGCCAGGCTTCCAGGCGTGCTTGCAGTTGCGCACTCACCAGCGCACCTCGTAGCGCTGTACGCCGTCGAACACCACCTTGCTGTTGTCGATCAGCACCAGGCGCAGGCCGTCGACCTCATCCCCGACAAACAGGCGGCTACCCTCCTCCAGAACCACGTGACCATTGGGCCCGCCCACGATCTGCACAATCTTGAACGGCAACGTCCCATCGCGTGCGCGCACACGGCTGATCACCGGCACGGCGCTGTCGAACTGCTCGCCAAAACGGCTGAGCATGCGCGCCAGCAGATCCACGTCGTCCTGTGAAACATCCCCACTGAGCGCAACCTGCCCATTGATCACTTGCAAGCTGACTCGCTGGTTTAGTTCACGCTCGCTGAGCATCTTCAACAACTGCTGGCGTACCTCAAACGGTGATGCCAGCTCGTGTTTTCGCTCCACAGGCGGCATCAGGGAGGCCTGGGCCTCAGGTTTCCCGGTGGACGCCATGCCCACCACGATGAAGATCACCGTCACCACCAGCACCAGCGTAATCAGACGCTTCTGCTGAGCGTGCGAAATGGCCGACAACTTAAGCACCGGCACCGGCTCACTGACCCGTGGCGACACCTCCGGTGCAGAGGCTGCAGCCTGGGGCCAGGGCTCATCGGCCAACGTGACGCACAACCGTACGTTGCCCACTAGAAACGTGGCGTTCAGCGCCAGATGCGCAATCTGCGCCAGCACCTGACCCTCTGCATCCTGCAACAACCCGGCCTCAGCCTGCACCGACCAGTTCGAGTCGATGAGCCGCAGCCGGGCATGCTGCTCGGCGATGCCTGGATCGCTCAGCACCAGGTCAGCATCGGCGTGGGCACCGATGCTCCACTGCTCTCCGAACAAGGGCAGCGCAGCCCCCTGATGCCGCCCATCAAGCACTCGCAACTCGAACATCAGCGAGCCCCCCAGGCCTGACATAGCCAAGTCTTCATGCCACCGCACCACGCATCAACTCGTCCTGGCCCAGGTCGAAACGCCCCAGCACCTTGACCTTGGAGGCGTTGCCCAGCTCAGCGAAAGACAGCACCGGCACGTGGTTGAACTCCTCCAGCAACAACGTACGCAGCGGGCTGCGCAAGTCCTGAGCAACCAGCATCACACTCCTGAGTTTGGGACGAACGGGAAAGGCTTGATTGAGCAGGCTGACCAACGTCGCGCTGTGTTCGTCATCGAGGGCGAAGAACACCCCGGTCTGGGTCTGGCGCAGCGCCTCACGCAGGATGTTTTCAGTGTGCGGCGACAGCAACCAGGCATGCAGGCCGTCGGCTTCGCTGTACTGGTGGTAGATCTGTGCCTTGAGCGCAATACGCGCGTAGTCGGCCAGCGCGTCCGGCTCGCGTTCATGCTGGCCGTACTCGATCAGCGACTCGACGATCAGCCGTACGGCGCGCAACGGCACACCCTCGCTGGCCAGGCGTTGCAGTACTGCCGAAAACCGCGACAGCGGCATGATCCGCTGCAGTTCCTGGACCAGTTCGGGTTGGTTGTGCTCCAGCCAACTGAGGATCGACTTGCTCTCCTGGATCCCCAGGAACTGCGGCCCGCTGAGCATCATCGCCTGCTTCATGCGCTCAACGATCAGGCTCGCCGAGGTGAAGCGCTCCAACTGCGGGTCATCGAGCAGCGGATCATCCGGTGCCAACCAGAGCCAGTCCTGTTCATCGCGCTCCACCAACCCTGGAATGGCATGTGCCGGCTCAACCGTCAGCGCTTTGCGCTCCACCGCCACATGGCTGACCACCGATGCCTTGACCATGGGCACTTCGTGGACACAGAAGCGCATTTCGTCGTCGTCCAGTGAGTCGTCGAGTTCCACCTCGAACGGTGGCAGCGTCAAGCCGATATTAGCGACCAGCGCATTTCGGGCCTGGCGGATCGAGTGAACAAGATCCGTCACTTCAGGCGTCCCGCGTAGCACCGGGGAGAATTGCAGCAGGTAGGGCCGCGACGGATCAAACCCACGCAAGTCCTCACGGCCGTTCTCTTCAGGACGCACCGTTTCGGCGGTTTCAGCCGCAGGTTGCTCCTGCCGTTGACGCTGGCGCATCAGGTAGTACCCCAGGCTGCCGGTGACCAGCGCGATGAGGATAAACACTCCAGTGGGCATGCCGGGTACCGCGGCAAAGGCGAGCATCCCCACCGAGGCGATCATCCAGCTCTTGGGTTCGCTGGTCATTTGCCGGGCAATTTCGGCGCCCATGTTGCTGGCGCCCTTGCGTCCGTCCGGCGCCACACGGGTGATGATCATGCCGGCGGTGAGGGAGATCAGCAGCGCCGGGATCTGTGCGATCAGGCCGTCGCCGATGGTCAATACCGAGTACAGCGTAATGGACTCGGAAGCGCTCAAGCCGTGCTGAAACATGCCGGTGGAAAAACCACCCAGCAAGTTCACCACAACGATGATCAGGCCCGCGATGGCGTCGCCTTTGACGAACTTCATGGCGCCGTCCATGGCCCCGAACAGTTGGCTCTCTCGGGACAACTGCTCCCGTTTGTCCCGCGCTTGCATGCCGTCAATCAAGCCGGCCCGCAAGTCGCTGTCGATGGACATCTGCTTGCCGGGCATCGCGTCCAGGCTGAAACGCGCCGCCACTTCGGCCACCCGTTCCGAGCCCTTGGTGATCACCAGGAAGTTGACCAGGGTCAGGATCAGGAAGATCACCATCCCCACGGCGAGGTTGCCGCCCACTACAAAGTTGCCGAAGGCCTCGACGATGTCTCCGGCGTCCTGCTCCAGCAGGATCAGGCGTGTCGTGGCAATCGACAGAGACAGGCGAAACATGGTGGTCAACAGCAGGATCGACGGGAACGAAGAGAACGCCAGGGGGCCTGGCAGGTACAACGCCAACACGATCAACAGGCATGAGATGCAGATGTTGAGCGCGATCAGGATGTCCACCAGCCAAGTGGGCAGCGGCACGATAAAAATGAACACGATGGCCATCACCACCACGGCGCCCAGCACTTCTGCGCGTTGCGCGACCTTGAGCAGAAAACCGTTGATGGCCGAAAGCGCTGTCACGCCATGACTCCCAGCTCACCCGGAAAACGCGCGGGGCCACGCGTCACCCGGTCCAGCTCACCGATCACCGCCAGAAAGCCACGCAAGGTTTCTTCGCGTACCCGCCCGTCGAGCCATATCGCCAAAGGCAATTGCTGGACCACGGGATAAAGCGCATTGAGAGCCAGCAATTGCTGAGCATTCGAACTGCCTGACAGGTCGCTTCCAAGCCGCAGGATTTCGGCAGCCGCGATACCCGCGCCCGCGTAACCCAGCAGGCGTTGCAGCAGGCTCACGGCATCATGATCGATACCCAGCCGTTGCATCAGGGCATTGCAACCGGCCAACACGCCGCTCAACTGTCCACAACTTTGCAGCCCCAGTAACAGGGTACGCAACAGCGGCGTTGGCAGTGACGACACCTTGGCCGCGATGTCGTCCGCCAAAGCCTTGCGCATCATCTTGAGCCCGTCGGCAAGCCGTTCTTCGCCATAAACCCCCAGCAACGCCTGCATCATCGTCGCCAACGATTGACGCGCGACCACACTGGCGTAGTAGAGCGTACGCAGCGCCTGGCGTTCCTGTGGATCGGTACTCGCCGCTTGCAGCGCCACGGCAATGTTCAGGCCAGCCTGGATCTCCCCTTTGAAGCGGACCTCCAGCTTGGCAATTGCATCACGCGCCAACGCTGCTTCCGACGGACGCACTTCAACGTCGGCCTGGGTTGCCACATATTTGAGTACCACGAACGCACGTGCGGGGTCTCCACCCGCCAGTTCCAGCAATTTGTCGACATGGGGATGCTGCAGCAACTGCCAGCGGATGCGGCGCGAAAGGCTCGCGAGGGTCGCCTGGGCAGGGTGACCCAACTGATCATAAATTTGCGCGAGCTGCTCGGCCGGCGGCACGCGCACGCTCATCTTGCGCTGGCTCAACGGTTGAGTGTTGTTTTGCACTTCCAGGTTGAACAGGTGGGCGAGCTCATCCATGCCAGAAGCCGGCGCCGGTGTGGAGGTCGGGCTGACGGCAGGTTGATCCAGCGACTGGACCGTTTGCACATCCGGGGAGGATTCGACTTTCATGGACAGACCTGAACAGGAAGAGTGTTTCCCTGTGTGGCAAGGCCAGCGCAAATGGTTCCAAAAAGTCAGATCACACGAAAAGTTTGAAAAGACTTGCACAGACCTTCAAGGCTCTATGCAAAAGGCTGCACAAAAAAACACTTTATAAAAAAATTTATCGATGTAAATCAGCATGTTATGAAAATTATTTTCTTGGCATAGCCAGTGCAAAAGGGGTTCCCGTCGACACCTTTTCGACTGCGTCTACACCAAGGAAACAATCATGAATATCCCTATTGAAGCTTTAGCGCACCTCGTTGGCAGCTCGCCTCAATTCATGCTTCACCTGACAGACGACCAGCAAAAAAAACTGCGGCGCTTCATTCACAAGCGCGTACTCAACCCTGAAGATGCGGATGATCTTCTGCAATTGACGTACCTGGAAGCCTGGCGCAACCGCGAGCGTTTCAGCGGCAATGCCACACTCAGCACTTGGATGTGTGGCATTGCGCAAAACCTCATCCGCAACCACTTCCGGCGCTTGTACGCCAAACCCGTGCATTGCGAGTTTGATGAGTCGCTCTGGCATGGTCAGGAAGACAACCACAATCTGGATTGGGAGTTTGAGGTCAACCGTCGCCTGGAAAAAACCCTGAGCGCTATCGATCATCTGCCGACGGAAATGCGCAAGACGCTGTACGCCTCACTGGAAACCGACGGCAGCTATCAGGACACAGCCGACGCACTGGACATTCCTATCGGCACCGTACGCTCACGCCTGTCACGGGCCCGCGAACAGCTCAAGCGCGCCACGCACAACCCGAAACACCCTTAACGTCATCGCACGCGTTGAGCGGCAGGGATATCTGCTCAACGCGATCACGTTTTGCGGGGCCTCGGCAGGGTGAATACTGATCCACTCGTCGCCAGATCCGCTGATTTCGCTTAAACAGTTGAAAGCGTAGATAAAAATTCAAAATAAATACTTGACGCATTCCCGTTCTACGCGAATAATGCGCGCCACTTGGCTACATAGCTCAGTTGGTTAGAGCATAGCATTCATAATGCTGGGGTCCGGGGTTCAAGTCCCTGTGTAGCCACCAAGTACCGATCCATAGATGTCTACAGCAGTCTATGAATCACCTCAAGAAGCCCGCCTAGTGCGGGCTTTCTTGTTTCTGGCGTTTCAAAACACCACTGCCTCACAGCGCCTTCTCCTGAACGCCCTCCTTCCTGAAACCCCATTTCGCCTTCAATTTTGCGGGGGTTCCCGCACCTCAGTCGGAAACACCTGACATCCAAAGCCATTTACTTCCAAGCATGCTCCACAGGGTTTGAATACAGCCACGTTGCCCTGAACCTCCATCACTGGAGGTTGCCTGGACATGTAACAAGGATGTCATATGACAAATAATTCAGAGGGGCGCTTCATGCCGATAGCACCGCTGATCATTCCCGAAATACTGCTTCCGTTTCCCTGCCCGCCGCCACGTTCTGACAGCCATCGGTTGCGCGAGCATGCCCTGGCCTGGGCGCAACGATACGGCTTGATCGGCCGTCGGGGTGCGCACCGGCTAAGCACCACTGCGCTGCTCGACCTGGGCATCGCGCTGTGCGGACAAGCCCCGACGCACCAGGCCGAAACCCTGGTGTGCTGGTATCTGTGGGCACTCACACTCGATGACCGGATCGATGACGGCCCCTGGGCAGAAAACGGCGTGCTGGAACGTTTCGTCGCAGCCGTGCAGGCCATAACCGAGAGCGACGGTGTCGACTCACCCGATGAAATCGGCCGGCTTGATGACCCTATGCTCAGTGTCCTGATCGATGATCTGTGGCCACGGACACGGAGCTGGGGTGACGGGCGTTGGCGGCATCGGCTTGTACGCAATTTACTCGGGCATTTGCGTGCGCAGGCGACCCTGGTGAGAATGCGCGAAACCGGCACGGCGCCCACGTTGGCCGAATATCTTCCGTTGCGACGGGATTCATTTGGTGCACTGTTCTTCTTTGATCTCATCGACGCAGCCGAAACGCTCGACCCCTACGAGCATTCAGACAACACAGAATGGTGGAACACACTCCGCGAGCACACTGCCGATATCATCACCTGGACAAACGATATCCACTCGATTGCCAAAGATGTGGTGTGTGGCGAGCGCTTCAACCTGGTCTCCGTTCTGGCGGACACCCATGGCACCGACTGGCCAGCGTCGATCGAAGCGGCCCTGCAAATGCTCAATACAGCAGTCGAGGCATTCACCCAGACCTCAGCTCAGCCCTACCGAGCGTCCGCCGCCACCGACCCGGAACGGCTGCGCCAGGTTGCCCGAGCGGCGGGCGATTGGCACAAAACCGTTTCCCGGTATCACCTGCAGGCCACCGACGCCACGGGCCAGGTCAACCGGCAGGTGGACCTGGCGTGCATCCCCCCTACCCTGAAATCCCGGCAATTCGAAATCGACCCCTACCCCCTTTATGAGCGTTTGCGTACCACGCTGCCCATTGTCTACGACGAGCCTACGGACGTGTGGCTGGTCAGCCGTTATGCGGATGTCAAAGCAGCGTTGACCCACCCCGGAACGAGCAGCAACAACTACAGCTGGCAAATCGGACCGTTGCTGGGGCACACCATTGTCGCCATGGACGGTTGTGAACACGCCCAGCATCGAGCGTTGCTGAGCCCGTCGTTCCGCAGCAAGGCCCTAACAGTCCTTGAAGCATCGGTCACCTCGGTGAGCATGGACCTGTTGGCGCAGATGCGTGGCCGCCGTCAGGTGGACCTTGTTGCCGATTTCACCTCCGTGCTGCCCGTGCGCGTGATGGCTCGCGCGCTAGGGCTCCCGGCTGAAACCCCGGAGGAAGTCGCTCGGCTGAAGAACTGGTGTGCCATCGGCTTCGCCTACATGGGCAACTACCGACAGGATCCGACCCTCTTGACCGGCGGTTTATCCAACCGTGACAGTTTCTACGACTTCATCCAGCCCCACATCGACGCCCGTCGCGCGGCACCCACCGACGATTTGATCTCACATCTTGTGGCCGCGCGGATTGACGGCCAGCCCTTGTCCGAGGCGTTCGTGCGGGCCTACTGCGCGATCTTGATGACGGCCGGCAGTGAGACCAGCCACGGTGCCTTGGCAAACCTCATCGTCAATCTGCTGAACGAGCCCGGCGTGAAAGAGGCGGTGATGGCTGATCCGGACTTGATGGACAATGCGCTCGCTGAAACCTTGCGACGCAACCCTCCTTTGCAACTCATTCTCCGGGAGGCCCGTGAATCGCTGGAGCTGCCGTCCGGAACCATTCCTTGCGGCGCGACCCTGGCCTGCCTGATCGGCTCGGCCAACCGTGATCCGCACCAGTTCACCGATCCGGACATCTTCACTCTGTCGCGCCCCAATCAGGAGACGAATCATTTTGCGTTCGGCGCAGGGCGTCATTTCTGCCTGGGATCCATGCTTGCACGGATGGAAATCACCCTCGGCGCTCGCCTGTTGCTACAGACCTTTCCAGACGTGCGCTGGGCTCCAGGGTTCCAGCCCGCCGAACACGGTTTCCTCAACCGCTGCCCTCCTCGACTGGAGGTCGCACTGTGAGTACCACTGACCCAGCCGAGGAGCCCGGCTACACCAACAGCTATCTCGGTGATCAGCATGCCGGCCAGTTGGCGCGGATGCGCACCCTGGAGCGCGCCTTTGACCCGCTGAGCCAAACAGTGTTTGGCCAACTGTCCCTTCCGGACAAGCCGACCCTGCTTGACCTCGGCGCTGGCGCCGGATCATTCGCTGGCTGGCTGAGCAAGCGCTATCCCGACGCGACGGTCATTGCCACCGACATTGACACCCGGTTTCTCAACGACATACCCGGCATTCAGGTGGTCACGCATAATGCCGTGACCGATGATTTCCCCGCCGCCTCTTTTGACGTGGTGCACGTCAGGGCCTTGTTGTGCCACCTTCCCGAGCGCGAAGACATATTCACCAGAGCAGCCACCTGGGTCCGTCCGGGCGGCTGGCTGGTGACCGAAGATGTGAGCTTGCGACCCAGCTTGAGCACGGCCAACCCACTGTTCCGGAAAATCGCCCAGGCCGGTTTCACGCTCCTGGAGCAGTCCATTGGCTCCGACATGCTCTGGGCCGATACGCTCCCCGACCGGCTAGGTGAACGGGGACTGTGCAATATCGGGTGTCGCACCCTGGAAGGCCGCATCGGCGACGACAGCCCGGCCGACGCATTCTGGGCGGCAACCACAGCACAAGCCGGACCGACGTTACTGAAGCTCGGGCTGCTCACTCAGGATGACCTTGATGCCATGGCCAGGCTGCGCGCCTCTGCGACCTTCACCGAGGCAGCGTTGACGTTCATCAGCGCCTGGGGGCAAGTGCCCGAGCGCGACTAGACAGCCGTAACTGCACAAAAGAGGACACCGAATGACAGACTCCGTGATTTTGGTCGACGCACACGATCGTCAGATTGGTGTGTGTGATAAACGCGACGCACACCTGGGGGAGGGCCAGCTTCATCGCGCATTTTCGGTTCACCTGATCGACAGTGTCGGGCGTCACCTGATTCAACGTCGTGCCGCAGGCAAAATGCTTTGGCCTGGGTTCTGGTCGAATGCCTGCTGCAGCCATCCGGCCCCTGGCGAGACTGTTCTGGACGCAGCGTGTCGTCGCCTGCGCGAAGAGCTGGGGGTCGGCGCCTCCTGCCGCTTCCTGTACAGTTTTGAATACCATGCGCGCTTTGGGGTGATCGGTGCGGAACATGAGTTATGCCATGTATTGGTTGCTCAATCTGACACGGTGGTCTCCCCGGCCGTCGAAGAGGTCAGCGAGATCCAGTGGCTGAGCCGCGCTCAAGTCTCAACCCAACTCGCAGATCCGGCAGCACACTTCACGCCCTGGTTTCGAATGCAGTGGCGCCGCCTTTTAGCGCAGCACCACTTATTCGATACGCCAACCTCTCAGGCATAAGTTCAGCTCGCTGACAGACCTTGCGTCCTCACGCGCAGGTCTCCCAGGTCAATCGTCAGATCAGGGCTTGGCAGGCTGCCCAGCGTGTCGTTCAGGTTCATTCGCAATGGCTTGTCGGGGTCCAGCCCGTATTCAAGGTCTGCATTGACGCGCGCCTGGGAATGACTCAGGCCGGCACTGCTGGAAAAACTGAGATTCGTCATAGCGGGTATCGACATGCCATGGGACTGGGTGGCGGTGTAGCTCAGACTCATGTGCTTGACCCGCAGATTGTTGCGATCACTCAGTGCGCGCTTGATCAGCCGCTCGGTACTTTCACCGGCAAGGTGACTGCGCTCTATCGCTCTCAGGACCTCTGGCTTGAGCTCCATGCCAAGGGTGACTGAAGTGCCTTCGCCACGCTGCAACTGATCGAGCACCTGGGCAAACTGCGGATCATCCTTCATCCATTGTTCAATCGCCGCTTTGTTGGCCGGCGCCACATCATCCAGCCAGGCATGGCGCCCATCGTCCCGCAAGCCGACACGGGTGACCGATGACTCAACCGACGCCAGTTGGCGCAACCCATTCCTTGCCAGGTTTTGCTGGTTCATCAGCTTGTCGAGTGATTGGTTGATCGCGTGATAGGCGTCCGGTTTTGTTGCAAGGGACGGATGAGTCGCGAGGAACTGCTGCAGAGTGGCCAACTGTTGATCCACTGTGCCCTTCGACAGCTCGGTCGATGCCAGCTCCCGCCTGAACGTCGGCGAGTAGAGCGACACGCTGTGTTTGAGCTCATCAACCTGCGACTGGCTCACCGGTTGCGGATGCTTGAAGGCAAAATTAAAGGCCTGGGATACCCCGCGATCAAACCGCACCATGACCGACAGCTCCGGCAACGCGAACGCAATCGCGCTGGGGCCACCACTGCCAGCATTGCCCAACACCAACGCGCCGAGCGGCACGATATTGGCACCTACTCCGCCCTGTCGCAGTAGCTGCGCGCCAGCGGCGCTACCGTGGCGGGTACCTTCTGCGGTACGCGTGCTTGATTGGCTCTTGTCCGCATGCGCGAGATTGAGATTGCCCACCCCACCAATGCCCGCGCGGATCACTGAGTCGAGGACGGCGATGTCCTCCTGAGGGCTGTACATCAAACGCAATTGCGCAAGTGCGTCCAGGTTAACGTCGCCACTGAGTTTCGAGCTTGTGCCGGCCGAGTGCCCCTCGCCCAGCGCCAGCAAGTCGTAGACGGTCCCGGTCTCGCCGGTCAGGATCGCCATCATCTTGCCAAAGTCTGACTCTTTCACATCAAAGCCAATGCTGGATCCCGTGTTTTTCGCCACCATTGCGCCCAATTCCGCAGCCACCCTCAAGCCTGGCCTCACCGCACCTGCCCCACCTCCCAGCGTCACACCCGAAGCCACCGAACCCACCAACCGTCGCGTGTTGTCCGTGCTGATTTCAACGCGAGCACCTTTGTCGGTACGACTGATACTCACACCGTGAGTGTGGGACGCGGATGCCTCCAGAAAAAACTCCACAGGGGCTACCGGTTTTATCCCCGTCACGATCAACCCCAGGGCTTTACCTTGGGTTCGGCTCGGAGAAAGGGTCTGGCCACTGCCCAGGTTCTGTACCTGCTGCGTCATCGCCTCTTTGATCGGCGCATCCTTGGGCAACCCCAACAGGCCCGAAAGATGCCAATGAAGCGCAGAGCCAGGCGTTCCAAGGTCCTTGGCCAACAGTTTGAAATTGCCATACAACGATTCCGCCTGCTCGTAACTGGCAATGCCTTGGCTGGCCAACGTGTGCACAGGGCTATCCTGGAACGTTTGCATGACATCGCGCAGAGACGTTTCTATACGCGTCAAGGCACTTGGGCTATAGCCGGACGTAGCGTCGAGCGCCTGTACCAGGTCCGCCAACTGCTTGAGCGTACTCGCATGATGGATCAGGTCGCCTTCGATCAATGCCGAGGGGTGATCAAGGTCGCGCTTATTCCCGGGCTTGGACGCGGGAAGCGTCAAACCCTGCCCCTCAAAGTTGGCCAGCAATGCGGCGGTCGGCTTTGGCGACGAGGACGAGACTCTTTTGAACGCTTCATATAGCTGATGCAGCGTCGAGTCAGGGTTAACTTTCGCCCTGCTCAATGTGGGCTTGGGGTCAAACGCCAAACCGTGAGCATCGCCCATGCGGCGTGCGCTTGACTGGCTGCTCTGCTCCACCTGCGTCAACGCCTGGCGGATCTGTTCGGCCAGTGCCTGTCGCGGCCCAGGTTCGCTCAGGGCAGCGAGCCGATGATTGAGATCAGCAGAAACCGGTCGGCTCTGTGCGAGTGAATTGAGTTGCTGGTGCAATCGCTGATCGTCAGCGTAAACGCTCTCCAATCCCTTGCGGCCATTGAAGTGTTGCGCAACGCCTTTAGCCTTTTGGCCGAGGGCTTCCAGGGGGTGAAAGTGTGCGCTGATGCCTTGGAAAAATGAACGCTTGAGCGGTATCCCTTCACGGGTTTGTCCCATGACATTACTGCTGACCGTCAGTGCCCCTCCGGAAAACTGCGCGCGCATTGGCGTGCTCGCCAACGTGTCGGCCAGCGACGGCGCCTGGGTCGTCAATGGCAGCGGGCCCCACTCCAACGCGCTGGAGGAAGCATTGTCCAGTTGGAAAAACTGCTTATCCCACCCTCCAATCAGGTGATGGTCAGCCCCCGTGCGCAAGGACTCCAACGGTTGGCGACCCGGTAATTCAACCCTGCTCCAACGTTGCGCGCTCGCGGTATTGCCCTGCCAGGCCTGACGATCCAACCTGAACAGCTCACCGCCCTGTGTGTGCGCATAAAGATTACCCACGTGATCCAGGGCCAGTGTTTTTATATCAATGGAAGGTGACGCGTGAAGCGGCCTGGCATCCCCGTCGTGGTGAACCTGAAGCTGGTGATCCTGATCGACGGTGACAAAATTGCGCCCGTCGACGACCGCGAATCCGGTAATGCGTCGCTGATCATTGCCTGCGAGCACTTCGTCAACAGACACGTGCGGGCGCGGAATGGGAAGCGCGGCCAAATCATGGCTGGCCCCCTCAATCAGCGGATCGCGCACGTTACCGATGGTCACCGCCTTCAGTTGCCCGTCTTGCAGCACATAGGCACGGCCATCCAACCCGCGCTCCAGATGTTCGACGCCAGATTGAGCAGTGTCTTGCCAACGTTGCGCCGCTGCGTCCCAGGTCAGCAGGCTGCCTGCATCCAACGCCACCTTGCCCCGCTGTCCAAGGTCGACCGCCGCCGCCAGTGCTTGTTGACTGGGCAGAGGCAGGCCTTTCTCAATGCCCTTGACCAGCACGTCGCTGAGGTTCCATTGCGGACGAAGATCGCTTGCTTCACGCAAGGGCACACTGTGCAATTGCTGCCGTGCGTCGCGCACCTTGGCATTGAGTTGTCCTTGATCATCGTGAAAGAAGCCTTCGACACGGACGGCCCCCTTCAGCGCTCGCTCCAGCGAGTCGACCGGCTGCCCGACCATCGGCAGCTGTTGACCTCGTGCCATACGCAGGTCTGCTTGGACCAGCTCGCCATCCGTTGTCGCACCATACAGCGTGTTTCCAGACAACCCGATACGTGCGAGCTGCACAGGCACTCCTGCCTCATCCACCGGCTGCAACGCCTGTACACTCCCGCCCTGGACCTGCACAAAAGAAGCATCCAGGGTCTGGCTCAACTGCACCGTCGTACGGCCATGCGCACTGCTGTCTGCAAAGCCTTTGGGGGTCTTCAGCAACTGCCCTTCGTTCGTTAAGCCAATGCGGCTGAGTGCACGGCTATCCGCATCGGGCACCCAGGAAAGTGTGAGCGGTTCAAAGCGAAACAGGCGCTGGCCCTCCAGGCGAAACTGCTGGCCATCCACCGTCGTCTGAACAGCGCTGACACTCCCCACATGCGCGCGCCCCGGACTCTCGCCAACGCCGCCGGTTGTATCCGCAAGACTGCTTTTGAATACCGCAGCAACAGCCGGCGTGGATTGGATGTGAAACACGTACTGGCGCTCATCCTTCATGCGCAACGTACCTGCTGCAGAAGGACCATCAGCCACATAGTGCTTATCGGGCTGGTTGAGGTGGCGGGCGATATCACGCCCGGTGAGTGTCGTATCAGCCTGCACCCTGCCATCGCGCAGGGACACATCGAACTGCATCGAAGTCGGTTGCAACGGTTGATAGTGCAACAACACGGGCGGAGGCGGTTCCTGGGCCGGCCTCTTCAAGCGTTCCACCAGGTCATGCTGCAGCTTAAAGAGAGCTTTCAATTCTGTGCGCATGGCAATACTCCCAAACAAAATTCATCACAGCTGTCTAGTGGGTATCCGCCCTGTTTGGTTCCAGGCAGGCTTTTCCATAACGGCGACTGCATGCGCAGGAAAAAACCGCTCATCTGTATTTTGACGCTTGCCTGACCCACTGTTAGTGTCCGGCTCCACCCTTACACGGAGTGCTCTCGATGAAACTGGATATCTTTCAGGTCGACGCTTTCAGTCAATCCGTCTTCGGCGGCAACCCGGCCGCTGTCTGCCCGCTGACCGAGTGGCTCAGCGATGAGCAGCTGCAAAACATCGCGGCAGAAAACAACCTCTCTGAAACCGCCTACTTCGTGCCCCGTGACGGGTTTTACGAGTTGCGCTGGTTTACGCCGGAGGTCGAGGTGGACCTGTGCGGCCACGCCACACTTGCGGCGGCATGGGTGTTGATTCACCAACTGGCGGATGCACCTGAAGTGTTGCGCTTTGCGACACGCAGCGGCGAACTGCGGGTGACCCGCAACGGCGACGAACTGGCGATGGACTTCCCGGCAAAGCAACCCCAACCCTGCGAACCACCCGACGGAATGTTGAGCGCGCTGGGCATTGAACAGGCCGACGTGTTCAGCACCGATGACTACATCGTGTTGCTAGAAGACGAAGCGCAAGTCGCCGCACTGAAGCCGGATTTCGCCAGCCTCAAAGGCTTGCCGAAACGCGGAATTGCAGTGACCGCCAAAAGCGCGCGATTTGATTTTGTTTCGCGCTGGTTCGGTCCCAACGTGGGTGTGAATGAAGACCCTGTCACCGGCTCAGCCCACACTTCACTGGCGCCATTCTGGGCCGAACGCTTGGGCAAGTCGCAACTCACAGCGGAACAAGGCGGAACACGTCGTGGCCAACTGCGCTGCGAACTCAAGGGTGACCGCGTGATCATTTCCGGCCATGCCGTGCTCTACCTTCAAGGCACGATTTATCTGTAAGAAGCAGTACCCCAAGGACAACAGATCATTCTCAAAATGAACGGAGTTCAGCGCGTGTTTTCGATTTCCCGCCTTCAACTGTCGGTGATTGCCGCAGCCCTTGCCCTGGCTGCATGCAACACTTCTGTCAACGAACAGCCCCCGGCCCCCGAACTGGGTTCAGGTTATCGCACCGACCTCATCACCCAACACGCCGAGCGCCATATGGCCGCCGCTGCCAACCCCCTGGCGGCCGAGGCTGGACGCGAAATGCTGCGCAAAGGCGGTTCGGCGATTGATGCAGCGATTGCGATGCAGGCGGTGTTGACCCTGGTGGAGCCGCAGTCATCCGGCATCGGCGGTGGTGCGTTCATCATGCTGTGGGACGGTAAAAACGTGCACGCCTATGACGGCCGCGAAACCGCGCCGGCCGGGGCGACGGAACAGTTGTTCCTGAAGGCCGATGGCAAGCCGATGGCATTCCCAGAGGCGCAGATTGGTGGGCGTTCGGTCGGCACGCCTGGCGTATTGCGCGCACTGCAGATGGCACACAAGAAGACCGGGCACCTGCAATGGGCCGAGCTGTTCGAGCCGGCGATCCGCTTGGCGGAACAGGGCTTCGCGATTTCTCCACGCCTGCACAGCCTGATTGCGGCCGACCGCTATATCGCACAGTCGCCGGACATGGCGGCGTATTTCCTGAACGCCGATGGCACACCAAAAGCCACTGGTACCCTGTTGAAAAACCCGGCACTGGCCAACGTATTCAAACGCATCGCCAAGGAAGGCCCGGATGCGCTGTATCAAGGGCCGATTGCCGATGAGATCGCACGCAAGGTGCAAGGCCATCGCAACGCGGGCAGCCTGTCCCAGGCGGATCTCAGGAGCTATACCGCCAAGGAGCGTACGCCGCTGTGCACCGACTACAAACAGTGGAAAATCTGCGGTATGCCGCCACCGTCATCGGGCGGAGTTGCCATTGCGCAAATCCTCGGCACCTTGCAGGCGCTGGAGGCCCGCGATCCTGCCCTGGCCATCGCTCCCATGCTTCCAGTGAAAAGCCCGTCGTCAGCCGGCCTTGAGCCCACACCGGAAGCCGTGCACCTGCTGGCCGAAGCCGGGCGCCTGGCGTTTGCCGATCGCGCGCTCTATGTCGCCGACGCGGACTTCGTCCCCGTGCCCGTGGCGGGCCTTGTCGCACCGGATTACCTGGCCAAGCGTGCGGCCTTGATCGGCGAGCGCAGCATGGGCATCGCCAAGCCGGGCGTACCTGCGGGCATCCAGGTGGCTTACGCGCCGGACCGCTCGCCGCTGCGCATTTCCACCTCGCAAGTGGTCGCCGTGGATGACCTGGGCGGCGCCGTGTCGATGACCACCACGGTGGAAGCGGCATTCGGCTCCCATGTGATGGTGCAGGGCTTCTTGCTCAATAACCAGATGACCGACTTCTCGTTTATCCCTGAAGAAAATGGTCAGCCCGTCGCCAACCGCGTCGAGCCCGGCAAACGCCCGCGTTCGGCCATGGCGCCAACCCTGGTGTTCGATCGCAACAGCGGCGAGTTACTGGCCACGGTCGGCTCGCCCGGCGGCTCGCAAATCATCGAGTACGTGAGCAAGTCCCTGGTGGCGATGCTCGACTGGAAACTCGACCCGCAAACCGCCATCAGCCTGCCTAACTTCGGCAGCCGCAATGGCGCGACCGAACTGGAAACCGGCCTGTTCAGCCCCGCGCTGAAACAGGCCCTCAAGGACAAAGGCCATGCGCTGAGCGAAATCGATATGACCAGCGGCATCCAGGCCATCGTCCGCACGCGGGATGCCCAGGGCAAGCTGTCGCTGAGCGGCGGCGCCGACCCTCGGCGCGAAGGCGCAGCGGTTGGCGACTGACGATTCAATCAACGGAGAATGCGCTCTTGCAACAGGCAGATAATCTCGGCGCCATTCCTGGCGTCGACCACGGTTTTTGTTCGATCAATGATCCACGGCGCCCGCAAGAAGTGTTTATCTGCAAGCAGGTACACAGCGCGTCAGTGATTGAATGGCAAGCGGATCAGGTGCCCAACACGGTAGAGGCAGATGGCGTGTGCACCGGCGAGCATCAGCCCATCGCCGTGATCACCGCCGATTGCCTGCCCATTCTCATTGCCTCAAAGAATGGCGAGAAAGTCGCCGCAGTGCATGGCGGATGGAAGGGGTTACACGCAGGGATTATTGCTAACGCCGTGCAGCGCTTCGCGGATGAGGGCATTGCCGCCGACCAGTTGCGGGTGGCGATAGGGCCGTCGATCAAGCCGTGTTGTTATGAGGTGAGCGAGGCGTTTATCGCACAGTTCCAAACGGATCAGGGGCACTTGTGGTTAAGCGGGCGAGCGCCGTGGAGCGTTGTGCAACCCGCGCCGTTGCTGGCGCCTGAAATCGCACCACCCCATGCCCGGCAAGCCGCAAGTGCGTGGTTTGATTTGAGTGGTTATGGCGTGATGTTGCTGCAAGCGGCCGGCCTGCGGCGGGATCAGATCGAGGTGAGTGAGGTGTGCACTTACTGCACGTCACCCACCTTTGCCAGCTACCGCCGAAGGACGCATCACCCGGAGGAGGTGAAGACGCTGATTTACTCGTGGATTGCTCGCATCACCGACTGATCTTCAACCCCTTGCGCCCCGCATGCCGCTCCAACGCCAGCTCGATCAGCCGGCTCACCAGCTCGCTGTAGCTCATCCCCGCCGCCTGCCACAGCTTGGGGTACATGCTGATGCGGGTGAAGCCAGGCAGTGAGTTGATTTCGTTGATCAGCACTTCACCCTCGTCGGTGAGGAACACGTCGACCCGTGCCAGACCGGAGCAGCCCAGCACCTCGAACGCCTCGATGGCCAACCCGCGAATGCGCTCACTGGCTTGCAGGCTGATGTTGGCCGGCACCACCACCTGGGCCGCCTGGTCGTCGATGTATTTGCTGTCGTAGGAATAGAAACCGCTGCTCACCACGATCTCGCCGCAACCGCTGGCGATGGGGTTTACGTTGCCGAGCACGGCGCATTCGATTTCACGACCTTTTACGGCGGATTCGACCAACACTTTTTCATCAAAACCCAGGGCTAGTTCAACAGCCGCGTGGTACTCGGCTTCGTCGCCGACTTTGCTCACGCCTACCGAAGACCCCTGGTTCGCGGGTTTGACGAACATGGGCAGGCCGAGCTTGTTCACCGCAGCCTCGAACGAAGTACGCGCCGTGTTGCTGCGGGTCAAGGTGATGAACGGGGTGACGGCAATGCCGGCATCGCGCAGCAGGCGCTTGCTGATGTCCTTGTCCATGCACACTGCCGAGCCGAGTACGTCGGAGCCGACAAAAGGCAGGTCCGCCATGCGCAACAGGCCTTGCAGGCAACCGTCTTCGCCGAGGGTGCCGTGGACGATGGGGAAAATCACATCCACATGTTCCAGCAGGCCCGAACCCGAGGTCTCCACCAGTTGCTGGCTGGCCTTGCCGGGCACCACCGCCAGCTCGCGGTTGGACTGGTTGAGGGCGATCAGGGCCGGGTTTTCCTGGTTGAGCAGGAAGTTCGACGTATCGTTGAGGTGCCAATGGCCGGCCTTGTCGATACCGATCAACACCGGCTCGAAACGGGAGCGGTCCAGCGCGTCAACAATGTTGCGCGCCGATTGCAACGAGACTTCGTGCTCGGCCGACCGGCCACCAAAAATAATACCTACCCGCACCTTGCTCATGACCCGGCCTCACTGTTGAAAGTAAGGCTTCTTACCACGGGCGGTCAGCGATTCGCTACCAGATGTGCACCGAACAGCAGGTAGCAGCCACCGGCAAAGCGGTCGAGCCACTTGCGCGAGCGGCTGTAAAGGTCAGCCATGCGCTCACTGGAAAACACCAGGGCCACGCAGGAATACCAACTGAACGACAAGGTGGCCATGGTCATGACCGCCAGGGTCAGCAGCATCGGCGAGGGAGACGGCGGCATGGTGGACGCGAAGATGGTCGCCACAAACAGGGCAGCCTTGGGGTTGGACAAGTTACCCAGCAACCCCAGGCGCCAAGCGGAGAACAGCGAGCGCCGCGCCTCGTCCGGCAGCACACTCTGGCTCATGGCCGGTGCCGAGCGTTTGAACAGTTTCAGGCCGAGATAAATCAGGTAGCAACCGCCGATGATCTTGAACGCCATGTACAGCATGGGCGCGGCGGTAAACAGCGACTTGATGCCCAAGCCGCCCGCGAGCCCCCACATGACAGTCCCGGTGGCCACTCCGGCCGATGCCACCACGCCATGGCGACGTGAGCAACTGGCCGCCAGTTGTGCGGTGTTGAAAAAGTTGGGGCCCGGTGTCACCACCGCGACCGTCCAGAGCAGGGCCAACGACAACAACGGCGCCGCGTAGGGCAGGTTGGAAAGCAGCATCGAATGATCCTTCTTCGCAGTGTTGATAAGGCCCTACTGGTCGGCGGCCGGCTCTGGCATATGAACCAGCAAATCGCCGGGCTGACAATCCAGGTAAGTACAGATGGCATCCAGCGTCCCGAGCCTGATGCCTTTGACCTTGCCCTGCTTGAGCAAGGAAAGGTTCTGTTCAGTAATCCCGATGGCCGCCGCCAGGTCCTTGGACTTGACCTTGCGCCGGGCAAGCATGACATCCAGCTCAATCACAATGGGCATGTCGATCTCAAACAAAAGTACGGTTTTCAGAATCCACTTCACTGGCCTGTAACAGGATACGCGCGATTACCGCAATACAGGCAGCCAGAAACAGGGCAACAAAGCTGGGCGCCGTCACGCTCAGGCTGATCATCCGCTGGCCGACCGGCTCGTTCATGGTCACCCAGACGCTCAATAGTGGCTCACATAAGAAATCCAGCAACACCCAGATCGCAACGGCCTTACCAACCTTACCCAGATGCAACGCTGCCGCACTGGAGAAATACTCGCCCCGCGCATAATTCTTGAACAACTTGCGCAGGTGATTCAGACCGGACGCCAGCGCCATCAAGGGAACACTGGACAACACGATCCCCCCCAGGATCTGCCAGAAGGGAAACAACGCCACCTGCTCGGCACGCCCTTGAATCTGGCGGTCGCTCAGTGCGAAGCCAAACCCAAGCCCGTCGGCCGAAGAACTCAATACCGGAAACAGCCAGACAGCCGCGTTGAGCACCAACATGCTGATGATCAGCAGGAGGGTGATCATCGACATACGCTGGCTGAGTTGAGCAAGACGTTGGGTATTCATGAAAGGCCTCTCTGAAGGAATGTCGAGGCAAGATAACCACAAAATTATCGTAAAACAATAATAATTCATTATAAAACAATACAAAAATAACCCTTTGACACTCATAAACAGAAACCCGCACGATCATTCAAGACTCGGCAGACAACCCGCGCCAGACTGGGTTAACGTACTTCCCTCTCTTTTTTGTGACACACCACCATGGGCAAACCCACCGCCACCCTCGACTGGCTTCACCGCGCCCCGCATGCCAGTGGCCTGGACCGTATCGAGGCGTACTTTGCCGGCTTCGCCTTCGACCCGCATCGCCATGACACCTACGCCATCGGGCGGACGTTGACGGGTGTGCAGAGTTTCCACTACCGCGGCGACATGGTCCACAGCCTGCCCGGCACCACCATGGTGCTGCACCCCGATGAGACCCACGACGGCCACGCAGGCAGTGATGAGGGGTTCAAGTACCGGATGATTTATGTCGAGCCGTCGCTGATCCAACAGATCCTCGGCGGCAAGCCACTGCCGTTTATCCCCAATGGTTTGTCCACCGACCTACGGCTGTTTCGCGCCAGCGAAGTGTTGCTGCAGAACCTGGATAACCCCATCGACCCGTTGCAGGAACAGGACGCCCTGTTCGACCTGGCCCACGCCTTGAGCAACGTCTCGGGCGGGATCATCAGCCGCAAGACGTTCGACTACGTAGCCGCCGAGCGTGCCCGGGAGTTTATCCACAGCGCCCTGGGCCGCAGCATCACCCTGGATGAAATGGCCGACCATGCCGGCCGCGACCGCTGGGCCTTGTCGCGGGATTTTCGATTGCTGTTCGGCACCAGCCCCTACCGCTACCTGACCATGCGTCGGTTGGATCTGGTGCGCAGCCTGTTGGCCCAAGGCCAATCATTGGTCGACGCGGCAATGACCGCCGGTTTCACTGACCAGAGCCATATGACCCGGCAATTTCGCAGCACCTACGGCATGCCACCGTCGCGTTGGGTAAAAATGTCAGACCGTTTCCAGAACAGATAACCCGGCCGGTTGCCTGAGACACAGCGCCAACACCGCGCCTGCCAGGGCGATCGCCGCGCTCCACCACAACGCCTGCTCGATGCCACCGGCGCTCGCTACCGACACCAGCACCGCCAGCCCCAACGCCCCGCCGATCTGCTGGCTGGTGGACGCCATCCCCGCCGCCACGCCCTGCTCCCCTGGCCGGATACCCAGGCCCGCCGCCACCCACATCGCGGTCCAGGTCATGCCTTGCCCGACACTCAGGATGAAAATCCCCGGCAGTAACGACCAGAACCCCACGCCGGTCGGCAGCGCCCATACCACCAGCGCAATGCCCACCGCCCCCGCCAGTTGCCCGCAGACCAAGGTGTTGCGCAAACCCAGCCGAACCAGCGAGCGCTCCGCCAACCAGATACCGAACGTACACACCAACGTCGCCGGCAAGAACGCCAGCCCCGCCTGCAATACGCTGTAGCCGTAGACCTGCTGGTAATACACCGCGAGGAAGTAGTACTGCACGCCAAAACTGCTCATGAACACCGCCGTCAGCACCATGGCCATGCGCAGTTCGCGGTAAGCAAGCAGGCGCAGCGGCATCAGCGGGTCGCGGCCTCGATGCTCGATCCAGGCGAACAGCCCGAGCAGTGCCAATGCCAAGGCCAGGCAACCGAGGGTGGACGGGGCCGTCCAGCCCCATTCCGGGCCTTGTACCAGGGCAAACACCAGTAACGTGCCGCCGACGGTCACGGTCAACGCGCCGCTGATATCGAAGTTGCGTCCACGCGCACGCTCACCATCAGCGGGGATCCAGTACCGCGCCGCCCACGCACAGCCGCCCGCCAGAGGCACGTTCACCAGAAATACCGCTTCCCAGCCCCACACCTGAGTCAGCACGCCGCCCAGCAACGAGCCCAACGCCAGCCCGGCCGCCGACGCCGCACTCCACACGGCAAACGCACGGTTGCGCGCCGGCCCTTCGGCGTAGTGGGTGTTGATCAACGCGAGCGTGGCCGGGAACAGCATCGCGCCGCCCACACCCTGCACCGCCCGCGCCAGTACCAGCAATATCGCGCTGCCGCCCAGCACAGCCGCCAGGGAAGCCAGGGCGTAGAGCGACTGCCCCACCCGGTACAAACGTCGTTTGCCGAGCAAATCGGTGGCCCTGCCACCCAACAGCAAGAACCCGCCAAATGCCACGCTGTAGGCGCTGACCACCCACTGCAGTTGTTGGGCGGAAAAATCCAGGTGCATGCCGATCCGCGGCAGGGCAACAAACACGATGGTGGCGTCCAGCGCAATGATCAATTGCGCGGTGGCCAGCAACGTCAGCATCCAGCCTGAGGGTCGAGAAGGAGACATCACAGCGTCCTGTCCGAAAATAAGAGAGCATCAGTTTCTTTCATGCCTGATCGATGATAAATACCGATATCACTCTTTCAGTAATGACTTTAATCATGGATCTGAACGCTGTTCGCTTGCTGGTCCGCGTGGCCGAAACCCGCAGTTTCACCCGCGCTGCCGGTGACCTGGGGCTGACCCAGTCCGGTCTGTCCCGTGCCATTTCGCGCCTGGAAAGCGAGCTGGGGGTTCGCCTGCTGCAACGCAACACGCGCAGCGTCAGCCTCACCCCCGACGGGCAGATGTTGTACGAGCGCAGTGCACCGTTACTGGCGGAACTGGCCGAAGCCGAAAAACTGATGCTCGACCGACGCAGCAACCCGTCTGGCCTGTTGAAGATCAGCACGCCGTCGTTGTTCGGACGCAAAGTGGTGATGCCGGTGATCGGCGAATTGACCCTGCGTTACCCCGAACTGCGCATCGAGGCAGTGATGACCGATCGCCTGGTGGATATCGTCGATGAAGGTTTCGATGCCTTGCTGCGTACCGGCGAGATCCAGGACCAGCGCCTGATCGCCCGCGCCCTACCGCCACTGCGTTGGGTCACGGTCGCCGCACCCGCTTATCTCGCACGTTTCGGCACTCCGAACTGCGTCGATGACCTCAAGCACCACAACTGCCTCACCGTACGCAACCTACGCAGCGGCCGCCTGGTGGATTGGCAGTTCATGATCGACGGCAGGGTGCAGGATGTCAGCGTCGAAGGGCGACTGATCTTCGATATCGGCGATGCGCTGGTGGACGGCGCCGTGGGTGGTTTTGGCGTTGCCCAGGTAATGGACTTTGCCGTGCGCGACGACCTCGCGGCCGGGCGCCTGGTTCCGGTGCTGGAAGACGTCGCCGGGCGCAGTCGGGCGATCTCGCTGGTCTATCCGCCGTCCCGGCAGTATTCCCCGAAGTTGATGGCGTTTGCCGAAGCACTGGCAAACGCACACTGGTAAGGCTTAGAGCTGACGGCCATCAATCGGCTCGCCTATCGTGAGGAAATGCCCGCCCGCCACATGGTGCAAGGTGCGCAGGTCATCATGCCCCTCGAAATGCCAGCGGCCGTCGCTGAATACGCGCTCGTCGGCATAGGCCGCGACCACTTCACCGAGGAACAGATCGTAGGTCTGCTGATTGTGAGGCTCGGGCAGCAGACGGCACTCCAGCCAGGCCACACAACCTTCCAGCAACGGCGCTTCGGTGTGTTCACCCTTGAACGTCTGCAAGCCGTAGGCGGCAAATTTGTCAGTGTCGGCGCCGGTGGTGTTACCCACGGTTTGCACAAGATCGGCCTGGGCCACGCAAGGCACCTGGAGCACAAAGGTGCCAGCGCTTTCGAGCAGTTGGCGGGTCCAGGTAGCCTTGTCCAGCACCACGGCGACTTTCGGCGGTTCGAAATCCAGCGGCATGGCCCAGGCAGCCGCCATGATGTTGCGTTGGCCGTTGTGCGCGGCGCTCACCAGCACGGTCGGGCCGTGGTTGAGCAAACGGTAGGCCTTGGACAGCGGAACGGGGCGACGGTGGGTAGGGCTCATGGACGGTCGGCTCTTCATGCAAGAAAGCGCCTACGATACCTGAAGCCCCAGGCTCAACTCGACAGTTGGTTGGCGAACTGCCCTACCGCACTGACCACCTTTTGCGCGCCGTCCTGGATCTCCACGATCACCGTGCCCGCCTCGGCCGCCAGGGCCAGGCCTTGCTCGGCTTGCAGGCGACCCTCCGTCATCAGGCTGACAGCATCGCGCGCCATGTCCTGGTTCTGACGCACCACGCCGACAATCTCCTCGGTCGCCTTACTGGTACGCGAGGCCAACTGCCGCACTTCATCGGCCACCACCGCAAAACCACGCCCCTGCTCGCCTGCACGCGCCGCTTCAATGGCCGCGTTGAGCGCCAGCAAGTTGGTCTGCTCGGCAATGCCGCTGATGGTCTTGACGATGGTCCCGATCACCTGGGATTGAGCATTCAGCGCCTCGATGCCCTCGCCAGCCTGTTGCATGTGCTTGGCCAGGTCGCGCATCACATCCACTGCCTGGGTCACCACGGTAGTGCCGCGTTGGGCGCTGTTATCGGTTTGCAGCGAAGTGCTGTAGGCAATGTTCGCGGCCTCGGCCACCGCCTGTTCCTGATTGACCTGATCGGTGATCACCGTGGCGAACTTGACGACTTTGTACAGCCGGTCGGTGGCATCCATCACCGGGTTGTAGGTGGCTTCCAGCCAGACGACGCGGCCGTGGCTGTCCACTCGCTTGAAACGCGCCGCAACGAACTCACCGGCGTTCAGGCGCTTCCAGAAGTCCTGGTACTCGGTGCTGTTGTATTCCTCCGGCTCGCAGAACATGCGGTGATGTTTGCCCTGGATCTGCGCCAGGCTGTAACCCATGCCGCCCAGGAAACGGTCGTTCGCGGTCAGCACGTGGCCACCGAGGTCGAACTCGATTACAGCGGTGGAACGCACCAGCGCGGTGATCAGGTTTTCATGCTCGCGAGAGGCCTCGATGGTGCGGGTGAGGTCGCTGGAGTAAATCGAAAAATGCTTGATGCGCCCATCGGAACTGCGCACCGGTTGCACAATCGAGCGCAACCACACTTCCTGGCCGTTGCCACGCATCAGGCGCACCGTGCCAGCGAAATGTTCGCCGCGCACCAGGGCGTTCTTGAAGCGCTGCTGGAATTCATCCCGACGCACATGGACCGGCTCCAGATCTTCGATCTTTCGCCCCAGCAGTTGGCCGCTCTGATAGGCCAACTCTTGCAGGAAGTTGGCATTGGCCCACTCCACCCGGCCTTCGGCGTCCAGCGTCAGGCACAGCATTTCGCTTTCCAGGCTCTCCTTGACCTGATTCAAGCTGGACAATTCTTCGCGAAGAGCCGACAGCTCCTGCTTCAAACGGGTGTTGAACATGGGGCACCGATGGTCAAATGGGGAGAGTGATCTGACCTGCATCGGCGCTGTCGGCGTTTTCTGAAGAGGGCTTTAGCCCCAGGCCCAACTATATTTTTGGATCCATCAACTGCCATTGTTTCGGCACACCCCCATCACTTGATATTCAAGGGTATTGAGCTTGCCGCTGGAGTCTTCGTAGGTCATGCGCGACGGCACCGGATTGCACGAACGGATCGGCGGCGTGACGTTGACCACCTTGGCAATGTCCAGCTCCAGGCCATAGCGATACACCTGGACCTCGGGCGCCGGCTTACCCTTTTTGGCGGCATAGTCGGCCATGGCTTTCTCATTGCGCTCCATCATCAGTGCGAACGTACGATCCCCCCCGCCCTCGGCCAAGGCACCAAAAGACAAAACTGCCGTTAACACGCCCAACGCGATTTTATAAAAATTCATGGTTAGTTCCTCGATTGAAAAGTTCAGTACCGAGACTAACCAACGGACCCTGACGCAATCTTCACCAGAACATTACTTATTTGTTAGATAACCGTGAGCTTCCAGAATTGTAATGTTCACGCCACTTCTTCGTTATCCACGGTTTGCAACTATCAGCCCGGGCCAGATCAATAAGAACGCCCACTCCCATAAGAAGCTGAACATTGCCAGTACCCAGGAGCGAACCATGCGTATCCGTCACTACAGCCTTCCCCTTTCACTGTGCGCCGCCTTGCCCTTGACCGCCGTGGCTGCGCAGGAGCCGCCCGAGGGCTTTATCGAAGGCAGCAGCGTTAACGTGCTGGCACGTAATTTTTACTTCAATCGCGATGATCGCAAGGGCCAGTCCAGCCCCACCGGCAACGGCTATTCAGAAGCCTGGGCGCAGGGATTGATTGGCCGATTCGAATCCGGTTTTACCCAGGGCACCGTGGGGTTCGGCCTGGACGCATTCGCCATGGTCGGCGTGAAGCTGGATTCGGGCACCGGTCGCAGCGGTGGCAAAGGCTCGTTCGGCGTGCTGCCGGTGGACAGCAACAACCACCCGGAAGACAACTACAGTAAATTTGGCGGCGCCGCGAAACTACGCGTACTGGACACCGTGATCAAAGCCGGCGATGTATTCCCGCTGACGCCGGTCGTGGCGTACGGTGATTCACGTGTCTTGCCGGAAAGCTTTCGTGGGGTCACCGCGCAAAACACCAGCCTTGAGGGCCTGAGCTTGCAGGGCGGGCGTTTGAGCGGCATGAGCCAGCCGACGCAAAGTGGCATGGACAAGGGCTTTGCCACCTTCTACGCGGGCCCGGTCGACTCGCCCTGGATTGGCTATTTCGGCGGCGACTACACCGTCAACGAAAACCTCAGCGTCAGCCTCTACAGCAGCCGCTTGAAAGACGCCTGGGACCAATACTACTTCGGCACCGCCGGCAACTATCCGCTGGGCGAAGACGTCTCGCTGTTCGGCGACTTCAACTACTACAAGGCCGTGGACGAAGGTAAAAAATTGCTGGGCGAATTCGACAACAACATCTGGAGTGCCAGGCTCGGGGTCAAGGTCGGCGCCCACAGCCTGGCCGTCTCGCACCAACGCAACAACGGCGATGACGACTTCGATTACCTGCGCCAGTCCGACTCGATCTTCCTCAACAACTCGATCCAGTACAGCGACTTCAACTCGCCCAAGGAACGTTCGTGGATGCTGCGCTATGACCTGGACATGCAAGCGTTCGGCATTCCTGGTTTGTCGTTCATGACCCGCTACGGCAAAGGCACCGGCGCTGACTACAGCAACGCCAACGCGGTGTACATGCGCCGTGACGCGGCCGGCAACCCGCTCACCGATCAGCGCCGCTGGGAACGGGACATCGAGGCCAAATACGTGGTGCAAGGTGGCCGCTTGAAGGACTTATCGCTGCGACTGCGCCAGGCGACAGTGCGCTCAAGTGCATTTGAGTCGGACCTGGAAGAAGTTCGCTTGATTGTCGAGTATCCCATTGCAGTACTTTAAGGGAGGCCAATTACATTCACTTGCCGATGCGCTACATCTGTTCACAAGTTGAAGTCTGTCAGAACTGTAATATTGGCCTCACCTTCCCGTTAAGTTGCACTTTTTACACTGCACATCGAACACAACTCATCTCTGCGGCTTTTGTGTAGCTCCTTTGGAACAGAGATGAACTTTTTGCGCCCCGATTGGGGCGTTTTTTTTGTGTGCTGGGTCAGTGACGAATCGTCGCACCCGCCTGACGCAGCTTGACCCTAAAGCTACTTCACGCTTCAGAGTTTTCCTACAGCCTACTCAGCCTCGCCATGAGGCCATGCCCCTTTTCGTTTTCTTTGAAGGTAACCCCCATGCGTATCCTTGTGGTTGAGGACGAACAAAAAACCGCCGACTACCTGCAACAAGGCCTGACCGAAAGCGGTTATGTGGTCGATTGCGCCGCCAGCGGCATCGATGGCCTGCACCTGGCCAGGCAACACAGCTATGAATTGGTGATCCTCGACGTCAACTTGCCCAACACCGACGGGTGGGAAGTGCTGGAGCAACTGCGCCGCGACGGTAACCAGCGCGTGATGATGCTGACCGCGCGCGGCCGGCTGGCCGACAAGATCAAGGGCCTGGACATGGGCGCCGATGATTACCTGGTAAAGCCCTTCGAATTTCCCGAGTTGCTCGCCCGTGTGCGCACTTTGTTGCGACGCAGCGAGCACATCCCGCTGCCAGACGTGCTGCGCGTCTCCGACCTGGAACTGGACCCCCGCCGACACCGCGCCTATCGCGGCAACCGTCGGATTGACCTGACTACCAAGGAATTCGCCCTGCTGCACGTACTGATGCGCCAAGCCGGCGAAGTGATGACCCGCACGCAGATCATCTCGCTGGTGTGGGACATGAACTTCGATTGCGACACCAATGTGGTGGAAGTCTCCATCAGCCGCCTGCGCGCCAAGGTCGATGACCAGAGCGAGGTGAAGTTGATCCATACCATTCGCGGTGTGGGTTATGTGCTGGAGGCGCGCCCATGAAGACCAGCAGCCTGTCGATGCGCCTGGGGCTGACGGTCAGCCTGATGGGCGCCGGGTTGGTGGTGCTGCTGGCGAGCCTGGCGTACCTGGCCCTGACGCACGAGTTGGACAAGCTTGCGCGCAAGGGCCTGGAAAACAAAATGGAGCAACTGGCCCATACCCTCAACCAGGGCCTCGATGAACACCGCATCACCAACCGTCCTCATTCACTGCTGGACCTGGTGATGGGCCACGACAACATCTACCTGACCATCCTCGGCGCAAGGCCCGATGCACCGGTACTGCTCAGCGTCGGCGCCAAGCCCCAGCAACCGCTGCTGCTAGACGTGCCCACGGGCAAGAACCTGGCCTATTTGAACTGGGTCGACGGCCAGGGCAATCGCATCCTCAGTGCGACGCGCCTGATGCCCTTGCAAGGTGGCGAGTATGTCCGCGTGCTGCTGTCGCTGGACCGCTCCGATGATGAGGCGCTGCTCAGTGCCTACCTGCGCTCAACCGTGATCGCCCTGCCGATGCTGTTGATCCTGATCGGCATGGGCGCCTGGTGGCTGGTGCAACGCGGGCTCGCGCCGTTGCAACAGTTCAGCCGTGTTGCGGCCAAGGTCACCACCCAGGACCTGACCCATCGCCTGTCCCTGGACAACCTGCCCAAGGAGCTGGGCGAACTGGCCGAAGGCATCAACGTTATGCTGCATCGCCTCGACGCCGGGGTGCAGCAACTGTCGCAGTTCTCCGACGACCTGGCCCACGAACTGCGCGCGCCTTTGACCAACCTGATGGGCAAGGCCCAGGTGACCTTGTCCCGCGAGCGGCCTTCGCAGGAATACAAAGCCGGCCTGGAATCCTGCACCGAGGAAATGGAGCGCCTGTCGCGGATTGTCTCGGACATGTTGTTCCTCGCCCAGGTCAGCCACCCCGCCGCGCGCGCCGGTTTTGCCCCGGTGTCGCTGGCACAGGAAGCACAGCGGGTGATGGAGTTGTTCGCCCTCAGCGCCGAAGACAAGCACATCACCCTGAGCCTGCGCGGCGATGCCTGGGTGATGGGGGATCGCCTGATGATCCAGCGCGCCATCTCCAACCTGCTGTCCAATGCCATTCGCCACACACCCGATGCTTCCAGTGTGTTGCTGCTGGTGGAAAGCTACGACCAGAACGTGTCGCTGTCGGTGGGCAACCCCGGGCGTGGTATCGAAGCCCATCACCTGCCCCACCTGTTCGAACGTTTCTACCGCGCCGACAACAGCCGCGCCCGTGCCGAAGGCGGCACCGGCCTTGGGCTGGCGATTGTGCAGTCGATCATGCACCTGCATCAGGGGCACGCCGACGTCAGCAGCCAGCCGGGCCGGTTTACACGGTTCAGCCTGGTGTTTCCTCTTCTTTGCGATGGGCCCACTGATACAACGCCGGCAGCACCAGCAAGGTCAGCAACGTAGAGGAAATGATCCCGCCGATCACCACCGTCGCCAGCGGCCGCTGCACCTCAGCGCCGGTGCCGGTGGCGAGCGCCATGGGGATAAATCCAAGGGACGCCACCAACGCGGTCATCAACACCGGACGCAGCCGGGTCAGCGCGCCTTCGTTGATCGCCATCGACAACGAGCGCCCTTCCTCGCGCAGGTTGCGGATGAACGCAATCATCACCAGGCCGTTCAACACCGCCACGCCGGACAAGGCAATAAAGCCCACCCCCGCCGAGATCGACAGCGGAATATCCCGCAGCCACAACGCCATGATCCCACCGGTCAAGGCGAACGGAATGCCGGTAAACACCAGCAGGCCATCCTTGAGGTTGTTGAACATCATGAACAGCAAACCAAACACCAGCAGCAGCGCCACCGGCACCACGATGCGCAAGCGCTCGGAGGCTTCCTTCAGCTGTTCGAACTGGCCGCCCCAGGTGGTCCAGTAGCCCGCTGGCACTTTCACCTGGGCGAGGATGGCCGCCTCGGCTTCCTCGACGAACGACCCGATATCCCGTCCACGCACGTTGGCGCTGACGATCACCAGGCGCTTGCCATTCTCGCGGCTGATCTGGTTCGGGCCGAGCACCAGGTCCAGGCTGGCCACTTGGGACAAGGCGATGAAACCCAACTGGCCAGACGCATTCCCCGGCACCGGAATCAACAGCCGCGACAACCCGTCGATATCGGTGCGCAACGCGTCGGACAAACGCACGACCATGTCGAAACGCCGGTCGCCTTCGTACAGCGTACCGGCCTGACGCCCGCCGACAGCGACGGCAATGGTGTCCTGCACATCACCCACGTTCAGGCCAAATCGTGCGGCCTTGTCGCGGTCGATATTGATGGTCAGCACCGGCAGGCCGGAGGTTTGTTCTACCTTGACTTCCGATGCGCCATTGAGCTTTTGCAGGGTCTCGGCGATTTCCCCGGCGGTCTTGTTGAGCACCGCCATGTCATCGCCGAATACCTTCACCGCCACATCGCTGCGCACGCCGGAAATCAGCTCGTTGAAACGCAGTTGGATCGGCTGCGACAACTCGTACGCGCTGCCCGGCACAATCGCACTGGCACGCTGGATATCAGCGATCAGGGTTTCGCGGGACTTCTTGGGATCCGGCCATTGGTCCTTGGGTTTGAGCATCACGTAGCTGTCGGAAATGTTCGGTGGCATCGGGTCGGAAGCAATTTCTGCAGTGCCGGTGCGCGCAAATACCCGCTCGATTTCCGGCACCTGGGCCATCAAGGTTTTTTCCAGTTGCTGTTGCATCTGCACCGACTGCGTCAGGCTGGTGCCGGGCACGCGCAGGGCCTGTTGGGCAAAGTCGCCTTCACTGAGGCTGGGGATAAATTCGCTGCCCATGCGGCTGGCGACAACGCCTGAAGCGACGATGGTCAACACGGCCAAGCCAAACACCAGCGGCCGACGCGTCATCACCCAATCCAGCACGGGCGCATAGACCCGACGCGCGCTGCGCATGACGATATTTTCTTCTTCCTTGACCTTGCCGGTGACGAACAGCGCAATCGCCGCCGGCACGAACGTCACCGACAGAATCATCGCGCCCAGCAGGGCAATCACCACGGTAAACGCCATGGGATGAAACATCTTTCCGGCCACGCCGGTGAGGGCGAAGATCGGCAGGTACACCACCATGATGATCAGTTGGCCGAAGATCAGCGCCCTCCGTGCTTCCTTGGCGGCGGCGAACACTTCGTGCAGGCGCTCGCTGCGCGTCAACAGTCGCCCGTGACGCTGCTGTGCGTGAGCCAAGCGGCGAATGGCGTTCTCGACGATCACCACCGCGCCGTCGACGATGATGCCGAAATCCAGCGCGCCGAGACTCATCAAATTGGCGCTGACCTTGTTGGTGAACATTCCGGTAAAGGTGAACAGCATCGCCAGGGGAATCACCATCGCGGTGATCAGCGCGGCGCGGATATTACCGAGGAACAGGAACAGCACTGCGACCACCAGCAGCGCACCTTCGAAGAGGTTTTTCTTCACGGTGGCGATGGCTTTTTCGACGAGGTTGGTGCGGTCGTAGACGGTGACGGCGACCACGCCTTCGGGCAGAGAACGGTTGATCTCTTCAAGCTTTTTCGCCACGGCCTGGGACACGCTGCGGCTGTTTTCGCCGATCAACATGAATACCGTGCCCAGCACCACTTCGCGGCCATTTTCGGTGGCGGCACCGGTACGCAGCTCGCGGCCGATCTCGACCTGGGCCACGTTGCGCACGCGAATCGGCGTGCCATCCGAACTGGTGATGACGATATTGGCGATGTCGTCGATGGACGCCAATTGCCCCGGCGCGCGGATCAGCAGTTGCTCGCCGCTGCGCTCGATATAGCCGGCACCGACGTTGGCGTTGTTGCGTTCCAGCGCCGTGACCAGGTCATTCAAGGTCAGGTTGTAGGCGGCCAGGCGCTTGGGGTCGGGTGCAATCTGGTATTCCTTGGCGAAGCCGCCGATGGTGTTGATCTCGGCCACGCCCGGCACATTGCGCAGTTGCGGCTTGATGATCCAGTCCTGGATAACCCGCAGGTCGGTGGGTGTGTAGGGCGTGCCGTCGTCCTTGAGTGCGCCGTCCTTGGCCTCGACGGTCCATAGGAAAATTTCCCCCAGCCCGGTGGAAATCGGCCCCATCGCCGTCTCGATGCCCAGGGGCAATTGCTCACGGGCGACTTGCAGGCGCTCATTGACCAATTGGCGAGCGAAGAACAGGTCCGTGCCGTCCTTGAAGATCACCGTGACCTGGGACAAACCGGAACGCGACAGCGAGCGCGTCTGCTGCAAACCGGGCAAGCCGGCCATGGCGGTTTCGATGGGAAAGGTGATGCGCTGCTCGGTCTCCAACGGTGAATACCCGGCCGCTGCCGAGTTGATCTGTACCTGCACGTTGGTGATGTCGGGCACCGCGTCGATGGGCAGTTTCTGATAGCTGGCGATGCCGACACCGGCCATCAACAGCACCGCCAACAGCACGATGATGCGCTGCTCGATGGCAAATTGGATAAGGCGCTCAAACATGAGAAGTCACTCGCGGGATCAATGGGCGTGTTCGGCCGAGCCTTTGCCCAGTTCGGACTTGAGGATGAAGCTGCCAACGGTGGCCACCTGTGCGCCGGCGTCGAGACCTTGGCGCACTTCGACGTAGCCGTTTTCGCTCGCGCCAAGCTCCAGGTGACGGGTGACAAACCCGTGTTCGGTGCGCATGAACACCGAAGGTTTGTCCTCGACGGTCTGGATCGCCTCCTGGGGGACGGTGACCTTGGCCTGGAACGTGTCGGTGGCCAGTTGCACACTGACAAACAAACCAGGACGCCAAGCATCGTCAGGGTTGGGCACGCTCACGCGCACAGTGGCCGTACGGGTTTGTTCACCCAGCAGGCTGCCGACATAGGCCACAGTGCCCTGCACTTCAGTGCCCATTTCCGTAGAGCTGACCTTGACCGGCTTGCCGACTCGCACCTTGTTCAAATCCTTGGGAAACACGCCGAACGTCACCCACACCTGGGACAAGTCCGAAAGGGTGAAGGCGTTAGTGGTCTCACTCACGACCTCACCGACACCCAAGTGTTTTTCCACCACCACGCCAGCGAACGGCGCACGCAGCTCATAACGATTGCCGCCCACCCATACGGCGCTGCCACTGAGGGCCGTCATCTTCTGGCGGGCATTGTTCAGGGCGATTTCGGCTTCCTGCAGCGTCTGGCGCGCCAGCAGGTAATCCTGCTCGGCGGAGATCTTGTCTTGCCACAATTGGCGTTCGCGCTGGAAGGTGGTGCGTGCCAGTTCGACCCGTCTCTCGCTGGCCGCCAATTCGCTGCGCTGGTCGGAAATCTGCTGGCTGGCGATCACCGCCAACAGCTCACCTTTCTTCACCGATTGGCCGAGGTTGACCTTTACCGACTCCACCACGCCCGCCGTACGCGGGAGGATGTGGGAGGTTCGATCTTCGTCAAAGCGCACTTCACCCGGCAGCACCAGCAACGTGCTGATCGATCGCGGTTGTGCCTGTGCGACCTGAATGCCAGCGGCCTGAATCTGCTGCTCGGTGAGTTCAAGCTCGCCTTCTTCTTCGTCGGCCTTTGCAAAGCTGGACAGCATCAGGCTCAAGGCGACGGCAAGCGCCACGCCATGTTTGTTGTTCATAAAGGACTCCAGGAAAAATCAAAACCGGGCGAGGTCGCCGTAAATCCGTTCGATACGCACCCAGGCATCGGTGGCCTGGGCGGTGGCGTTGAGGTATTGGGTGCGGGCCGCGATCAGCGTGCGCTGGGCGTCCAGCACGTCGAGGAAGCTGAACTTGCCCATTTCGAAACCACGGGTGGCGCTGTCCACCGCGCTTTGGGCGGCGGGCAGGATCTGCTGGTTGAACGCGCGCACCTCGGTATTCGCGGACTGCCACAGGTCCAAGGCCTGGCGGGTTTCGGTGCGCAGGCGCAGTTCGGTGGCGTTGCGCAGGTCGCGGGCCTGATCGGCGCGGCGGGTAGCGGCGAGAACGTTGCCCTGGTTGCGGTTGAACAATGGGATCGGCATCGACACGCCCACCAGGTTCACCCGCTCGCGCACGCTGGCGTCGTACTGGCTGCCGATGGACACGTCGAGGTCGGGAATGCGCTGGGCTTTTTCCAGGCCAACGCTGGCTTCGTTTTGCAGGATGCTCAGTTCGGCCAGGCGCAGCTCGGTGGTCTGCTCAAGGCGCGCCAACAACTGGGTGGCCGACGGCACGGTCGGTGTTGACGGGTTTTGTGTGGCGACGGCCTGGAAGTTCGGCGCGGCGCTGCCAGTACTGGCGGCCAGGCGACGATAGGCATCGGTAAGGCCAATCTGCGCGCGGTCAAGTTCCAGGCGAATCTCTGATAGCTGCACTTGGGCCCGAGTGGCCTCCACCGGTGAGGCCTTGCCTGCTGTCACCCGACCGTTGGCGACAACCAGCCCGCGCTCGGCCACAGTCATGGAACGCTGCGCCAAGTCGAGGCGTTCCTGGGCACGCAAAGCGCCGTAGTAGTTGTCGATGACTTCGGCGCGCAGGGTGTTGCGACGTTGCTCCAAGGTTAGCGCCGCGGCGTCCTGGGCGCGGGACGCCACGTCGATTCGCGCACCGCGTTTGCCGCCCAGTTCCAGGGCCTGGCTGATCTTGATGCTGGTGGTGCGGGAGTCACGGCGGGTGTCTTCCACATCCCAGGAGGCCACCGGATTGGGGATCAACCCGGCCTGCTGGCGCCCCCCCTGGGCAATGTCGATGTCCCATTGTGCCGCCGCCAGGTCGGGGTTGTGGCTGAAGGCGGTTTGCAGGGCTGAATCGAGGGTGAGGGTTTGTGCCTGGCTCGCGCTGGCAACCACCCACAACACGCCCGCCCCCAGAAGTTTTCTAACGGAAATTGCCATAACGAGAGTTCCACGCCCATGAAGTACAAGCGGGGGCAATGTAGCTGTCACGACTTATCAGGGCGGTGGAGCAAAGATTACAAATCCGACAGCAATGGCTCTGCGGCGGGCCTCACGGCGCCATACCGCTGATCGCACCAAAACGGCACATAAGCACTTGGCCATCGCGGGATCAGGTATGCTTTTCGGGCAGGAAACAAAAAGAAACAATTTCCCCAACCTGTTCGATAAGGAGTCCCGTTTTGGAGTTATCGACTGCCGCGTGGATGGTTCACGACACCCGCCTTATGTTCTGTGTACTGCTAGCCATCGCCAGCATCATCGTGCTGATCAGTGCGACCAAATTGCCGCCATTCCTGTCGATCCTGATCGGCACGTTTATCGCCGGGGTCGGCGCGGGCCTGCCGCCTGAAGAAGTGGCCAAGGCGTTCAGTAAAGGTGCCGGCGCGATCCTCGGTGAAGCCGGGATCATCATCGCCCTGGGCTCGATGCTCGGCGCGCTGATGGCGGAATCCGGTGCAGCCGACCGCATCGCCACGACCTTGCTCGGGTTGGGCAAGGGCAAGTCATTGCCCTGGGTGATGGCGCTGGTCGCCATGGTGATCGGCTTGCCGCTGTTCTTTGAAGTGGGCCTGGTCATGATGGTGCCGATCATCTTTGTGATGGCTAAGCGCTCAAACCAGCCGCTGCTAAAAATCGCCATCCCGGCACTGGCGGGCATGACCACCCTGCACGCCCTGATGCCACCCCATCCAGGGCCACTGATTGCGGTAGGCGCGCTGCACGCCGACCTTGGCCTGACCATGTTGCTGGGTTTCTGCATCGCGGTGCCGGCGGTGATCCTGGCGGGGCCTATCTACGGCAACTGGCTGTCCAAGCGCCTGCATGTGGATGAGCCAGCGGATATCGGCGCGCTGTTCAGCGCACCGCCCAAGGCACCGCGCCAGCCGAGTTTTGCAGTGTCGTTGTTGATTATTCTGTTGCCGGTGATTCTGATGTTGGGCAGCACCTTGGCCAAGGTCGCGCTGCCGGCTGAAAGCACCCTTGGCCTGACCCTGAAATTCCTTGGCGAACCGCTGATCGCCCTCGGCCTGGCCGTGATCGCCGCCGTGATCTGCCTGGGCTGGGCCGCCGGCATGCCGCGCACCGAGGTCGGCAACACCCTGCGCAAGGCCCTCGCGCCCATCGCCGTGTTGCTGCTGACCATCGGCGCCGGCGGCGGCCTGAAGCAAACCCTGTTGGATGCCGGCGTGAGCCAGACCATCAGCAAGGTCGCCGAAGGCGCGCACATGCCCTACCTGCTACTCGCGTGGTTGATTGCAGTTGCGCTGCGCCAAGCCACTGGCTCGGCCACGGTGGCTACCACGACGACCGCAGGCATCCTCGCGCCGATGATGGCCGGGCTGGCGGCGACGCAGAGTTCGTTGGTGGCCTTGGCGATTGGCGCCGGCTCGGTGTTCTTCTGCCACGTCAACGACGCCGGGTTCTGGATGGTGCGTGAGTACTTCGGCTTGCAGTTGAAGCAGACGATCTGGGTGTGGTCGGTGTTGCAGACCATTGTTTCGGTGGTTGGCTTGATCGGTACGCTGCTGTTCTGGCACTTCCTGACTTAAAGTCTAGGCGGCCAAGGTGTGGCGCTTGCCGAACAGCGCCACACTCACCACCCCCACCGCCCCCATCACCGCGCAATACCCCACGCAAATCCACGGGCTGGTCGGCATCAGCGCAATCAGCAACAACGGCGTGGTACTCGCCCACAGCGCGTAGGCAATGTTGTAGGTGAAGGAAATCCCGGACACCCGCACCTGCGCCGGAAACAGGCCGACCATCACCGACGGCACCGCGCCCACCACACCACAGCTCAAGCCCGCCACGGCGTACGCCGCACCCAGCCAGATACCGCCGCTGATCAGGCTGGCATACAGCACCGCAATCCCCACCGGCAGCAACAGGCTGTAGACCAGCACCGCGCGCCAGGCGCCGATGCGGTCGACCAGCAAGCCGGCCAGCACACAGCCGATATTGAGGAATACGATGCCCAAGGCGCTCAAGGCGAAGGTGTGGCTGGGGCTCATGCCGAAGGTTTTCTGCATCATGGTCGGGGTGATGACCACCAACACCACCACGGCGGAGGTGAGCACGCAGGTGAGGATCATTGCCGGTAACAACACGGCGCGGTGGTCACGCAACACGGTGCGCAGGGGGAGTTCGGCGGCGGCCTGGCGGCGGGCCTGCATTTCGAGGAACACCGGGGTTTCGCTGAGCCAGCGGCGCAGCCACACGCCAATCACGCCGAACACGCCGCCGAGCAGGAAGGGAAAGCGCCAGGCGTAGTCGAGGATTTCGGCCGGGGTGAAAACTTGCGCCAGCAGGGTCGCCGTCAACGCACCGAGCAGATAGCCGAAGGTCAGGCCGGCTTGCAGGAAGCCCAGGGCGTAACCGCGATGGTGGGGTGGCGCGTGTTCGGCGACGAAGGTCCAGGCACTCGGCACTTCACCGCCCACCGCCGCGCCTTGCAGCACGCGCAACGCCAGCAGGATCAGCGGTGCGAAATAACCGATTTGCGCGTAGGTCGGCATGATCCCGATCAGCAGGCAGGGCAGCGCCATCATCAGAATGCTCAGGCTGAACACGCGCTTGCGCCCCAGATGATCGGCAAAGTGGGCCATCAGGATGCCGCCCAGCGGGCGCGCCAGGTAGCCAGTGACAAAAATGCCAAAGCTTTGCAACAGGCGCAGCCACTCGGGCATTTCCGGCGGGAAGAACAGCTGGCTCAAGGTCAGCGCGAAAAACACGAAGATGATGAAGTCGTAGATTTCCAGGGCACCGCCCAGGGCGGCCAGGCCCAGGGTTTTGTAGTCGGAGCGGGAAAAACGCTGCGCCTGTGCAGGAAGGGTGGCAGTCATGTGGAGGCTCGGCAGACAAACAAAATGGCGTGCAGGTTATGAGCTGAGCCCATTGATGGCAATCACGACAGATATATTTGTTTTCCTCATGGATCGATGAAGATAACTGCATTCCCATATCAATGGCCGTAGCGGAACATGCCGGAAAATTGCCTGCACCTAATAACTATAAGAGGAAAGACTCGTGGCCGACGCTATCGAAGAAAGCCGCTATGCCCGCTTTGCCCTGCGTTGCTCCAACTTCGCCGAACGCTGGTTCCCCGACTCCTGGGTGTTTGCCGCACTCGCCGTGATCATCGTCGCCGTGGCGACCCTGGGCATGGGCGCCGCGCCGACCGAGGCCGCCAAAGCGTTCGGTGACGGGTTCTGGAGCCTGATCCCGTTCACCATGCAGATGGCCTTCGTGGTGATCGGCGGTTATGTGGTGGCCAGTTCGCCGCCCGCGGTGAAACTGATCGACCGCCTGGCGCGTATCCCCAAGAACGGCCGCTCCGCCGTGGCCTGGGTGGCGTTGATCTCGATGGTCGCCTCCTTGCTGAACTGGGGCCTGTCCCTAGTGTTCGGCGGTTTGCTGGTACGGGCGCTGGCGCGTCGTACGGATTTGAAGATGGATTACCGCGCGGCCGGTGCCGCGGCGTATCTGGGGCTGGGCGCCGTATGGGCGCTGGGGTTGTCGTCGTCCGCCGCGCAGTTGCAGGCCAACCCGGCCAGCCTGCCGCCGTCGATCCTGTCGATCACGGGGGTGATCCCGTTCACTGACACCATCTTCCTGTGGCAATCCGGCGTGTTGCTGCTGGCGTTGATCGTGGTCTCGCTGATCATCGCCTACGCCACCGCGCCCGGCCCGAACAGCGCGCGTGATGCCAAGGCCTGTGGCGTCGACCCGGCGTTCAACCTGCCAAAGATTCAAGCACCGACGCGACCCGGTGAATGGCTGGAACACAGCCCGTTGCTGACCATCCTGCTGGCGCTGCTGGCGGCCGGTTGGCTGTTCCATGAGTTCTCGACCAAGCCGGCAATCAGTGCAATTTCGGGGCTGAACACCTACAACTTCCTGTTCATCATGGTCGGCGCCCTGCTGCACTGGCGCCCGCGCAGCTTCCTCGATGCGGTGGCCCGTGCGGTACCCACCACCACCGGCGTGCTGATCCAGTTCCCACTGTACGGCTCGATTGCCGCGCTGATGACGGTGGTGAAAGGCGGCGACGGCCAGACTCTGGCCCACCACATTTCGACCTTCTTCACGTCCATCGCCTCCCACGACACCTACGCGCTGCTGATGGGCGTGTACTCGGCGGTACTCGGTTTCTTCATTCCGTCGGGCGGCGGCAAGTGGATCATCGAAGCGCCCTATGTGATGCAGGTGGCCAATGACCTGCAATATCACCTGGGCTGGGCGGTGCAGATCTACAACGCTGCCGAGGCGCTGCCAAACCTGATCAACCCGTTCTATATGCTGCCGTTGCTGGGCGTGCTGGGGCTGAAGGCGCGGGATTTGATCGGGTTTTCGTTCGTGCAGTTGCTGGTGCACACGCCGCTGGTGTTGTTCTTGCTGTGGGCGTTGGGGACGACGTTGAAGTATTTGCCGCCGGTCATGCCCTGATCAACGGATGAAGCACCTGTTGTTGCAACGGGTGCTTCATACAGCTGCGACGGGAAGACGCTCCAATAAATCAGGTAAAGCGCTCTGGATCGTGTCCCAAACCACATCAAGGTTAATATCGAAGTAACCGTGGGCGATTCGGTTGCGCATTCCGCGCATGCTACGCCATGGTACTTGTGAGTGAGCTGCCGCAAAATCCGGGTACTGGTCCATGATTTTCGTCGACGCCTCACCAATGATGATCAAGCTCATAATCACGGCTTGTTGGGTACGTCTGTCTTCCAGGAATTCATCTTTGCCCAAACCCTCGACAAAGGTGATCGCATCTGTAGCCGCTTGCCGAATGTGATTCAAATAATCTTCAAGACGGTTCATTGTCATACTGGCCGCGCCTCTGCCAACACTTTTGCGCGAAACTTCAACGGCAAATCTGCGGGCGTCAGCAAGTCCACATTGACCCCGAGCAGATCCTCAAGCTCGACCTGCAGCCCGCCAAGATCAAAAAGCGTCGTTCCAGGCGGTGCATCGACCAACAAATCCAGATCACTGCCCTCTTGGTCGGTCCCCAGCAACACAGACCCGAATACTCTTGGGTTTGAGATGCGAAAGCGTCCGACCACTTCTCTGACGGCGGCTCGCTGTTGGTCAAGGGCGGTTGAAGGTTTCACGGTTCACCTCAATGGCATCCATTATCCAACCAGTCTAGCAGTGCAGGCCGCCAGTAGACACATGCATACCGCCCGTTAAAACACCTGACCCCGAATACAATCGACAAGATGAAAGCCAGTTCTCTGACCAAACGCGTAGGCTTATCTCACTCAGATGGATGGCCCTTCCTGACTCCTCCCATCAACGCCTTTGATTAACCTGTCTCGGATTCCTCCTCACCTGAAACCAAGGAAAATCCGATGACGCCCCTCTCCAAATCACTGGAAGAACTGATCACTGATATCTACAAGGACGACAACGTTTCGGTCACCGAATACCGAACCTTGCGCGACGAAGCCGACCGCCGCATGGCCGCCGTGATCAAGGAGTTCGGCCTGCATAACAACATCACCGCGTTACAGAAATCGATCGACGTGGCGATGCAACTGTTGCAGACCAGTGTCATCGATGCAAAGAAGGCCAAGCTGACCGACACCGGCGAGGCCATCGTCAAGGATGCGGTGACGGCCCAGGTGGAGTACTTGCGCGCGGGCAGCCAGCTGGCACTGCGCCTGCTGTGAAATCAGTGTCTTCGTTCCGTCACATTGCATTGCTACCGTCCTGCGAAATATCTTGCAACATCTCGCCAAGGACTCCCCCGCAATGAGTGACGAGCACGAAGACCGCCCTGCCCCCGATTCCGCCGCCCCACCACCGGTCGACACCAGCCGCCGGCGCTTCCTGGGAGGCGCGGCGGTATTGGGGGTCGGCGCGACGTTAAGTGCCTGCGGCAACACCAGCGAAGCGCCGGGCAAACCGGTGGCACGTCCGCTCACGTCGCAAGAGTTGGACAAGGCACTGCACGACCAGGTGAAAACCGTGGTGGTGATTTATGCCGAGAACCGCAGCTTCAATAACCTGTTTGCAGATTTCCCTGGTGTGGAGAAGCCGCTGTCGGCGCTGTCCGCCGCCGATACCCAACAACGCGACCGCGACGGAAGCCTGCTGACCACCCTGCCACCGGCCTGGGGTGGCGTGCTGCAAGTCGGGCCGCAATCGGTGGACGGGGTGATCTATCCCAGTGAAGTGCAATTCCAGGAAAACCTGCCCAATGCGCCCTTCGCCCTCAAGGGCCCGAACGCCGAAGACCTGCCCCTGAGCCTGGTCACCCGCGACTTGTGGCACGTGTTCTACCAGAACCAGATGCAAATCAATGGCGGTAAAAACGACAATTTTGTCGCCTGGGCCGACTCGGGTGGGCTGGTAATGGGTCATTACGCCCAGAGCCGTTATTCCCTGCGCCTGTGGGACGTTGCCAAGGAATTTGTACTCTGCGATAACTTCTTCCAGGGGGCATTTGGTGGCTCGTTCCTCAACCACCAGTACCTGATCAGCGCCACCGCGCCGTTTTACCCGAATGCCGCGCAATCGGTGGCCAAGGCGCAGATCGCCACGCTGCAAAGCGATGACCCCACCGACCCGCGCCTCAAGCCGCTGGACAAGTCGCCAGCCAGCGCCATGACCGGCCCACCGCAGTTCGGCCCCAGCGCGTTGACCCCAGACGGTTACGGCGTGAATACCTTGGCCCCGCCCTACTGGCCGACCTGGATCCGCGACCCGGAAAACCCGGATTACTCCAAACCCGACCTGCCCAATGTGCTGGTGCCGCAAACCCACGAACACATTGGCGACAAGCTGTCGAAAAAGAATGTCGACTGGGCCTGGTATGCCGGTGCGTGGCAAGCCACCCTGGATCAGTTCAAGGATTCGGGCGGTATTCCGAAGATCCCCAACTTCCAGTATCACCACCAGCCGTTCAACTACTTCAAGCAGCAGGGTCCTGAGAATCGTGTGGAGCGTGACAAGCGCCTGCGCGATGGCGGCCTGGGTGACGAGTCCAGCACCAACAAGTTCTTCGCTGACGCGCAAGCCGGCAAGCTGCCTGCCGTGACCTTCTACAAGCCCCAGGGCAACCTGAACATGCACGCGGGTTACGCCGACGTGGCCTCGGGCGACCGCCATATCGCCCGCGCCCTGAAGGTGCTGCAAGAAAGCCCGCAGTGGAAAAACATGGTGGTGGTGGTGACCGTCGATGAAAACGGCGGCTGGTGGGACCATGTGGCACCGCCCAAGGGCGACCGTTGGGGCCCTGGTACGCGGATCCCGGCGATCGTGGTGTCGCCGTTTGCACGCAAGGGCACCGTTGACCATACGGTGTACGACACGGCGTCGATCCTGCGCTTGATCACCCGCGTATTCCAACTGGAGACCTTGGATGGCCTCAAGCAACGCGATGACGCGATGACCGCCCGTGGCCAGAAACCCATGGGCGACTTGAGCAACGCGTTGCAGTTCAGCCTGTAGGTTTTCTTATCCAATAGCGACACACCTGGCGATTTAGCACGCGGTTTTCCTGGTCAACCGCTACTGTGTGGAGGTGGGCTTTCACCCCGCGCAGACGGGCTTTCGCTGACAAGGAAACAACAATGTTTAAACCGACCAGGTTGTCCTTCACCCTGGCCGCACTGATGGCGAGTGCGGTCGTACAGGCCGACATCGAGGTGCCATTGGGGAGTACGCAACGCGTGACCCAACTGTTCGCCTTCCCCAACAATTGCAATGTGATCTGCTTTCGGCCATGGACGCTGGAACAGACTGCCGAGCATTACTTGAACCAGAGCCTGCAGCGGGATGGCTACAGCCGCGCAAAAGTCAGCGTCAAGACCCATGACGGGCAGGTGTCAGCGACCTTCAGCGGTGTGCCTGACAATTACGGCCAACCCCTGACCACGTTGCTCAATACCGCCGACCTGGCCTATCAAGGCGCCAACAAACTCAACACTGAGGGCAAGTGGGCCTATAACTGGTACCTGTTCCTGCCGTTGGGCATGGCCCTGGAAAACCGCAAGAGCATCGAGCTACTGCACTTTCCACCGGATTATTCGCTGACCCAGGCCCAGGATTACCTGGAATCAGCCACCACCGACCGCTGGGCCACGTTGCTCACGGATAACGGCATCCCGGCCACCGAAACGCCGGCTTACCAGACCATCATCGATATTGCGCCTATCGCCGCGCCTTCCAACGCGGGCAAGGACCTGGAAACCGTCTACAGCTACTTCACCGACTACCAGACGCGCATGGTCCAGGAACTGAGCCTGTCCGCCAAAGGCGCGTTGCCGATGGTGGCATTTGGCGCACCGGTACGCAGCTGGATCAAGCAGCAGTATGGGCAGACCGTGAACGTGCTGAGCCTGGCGCAGATCAGCCCGACGCCGGGCAAAAGCGTGTCAGTGCTGGGCGCCAACCACCCGAGCTATATCTGGTATGCCGCAAGCCCCGACACCTACGATGGCAACGAGCAGAAAGCCGACGAGGCCGGCTTGAAGGTGATGGGTCAGGATTTGAGCGCCGCCTGCTGGCAGGCCGGCATGGGGCAAAAACCTGCAAGCGATCCAAACGTATTGCTCAAGGCGTGCATGAATACGTGGCAGGTAACGCGCAAGGAACAGACGTGCGAATTGTTCTACACCTCGGTGCGCAACATGACCTCGGTGGATGCCAATGCAAAATGCGCCACACCGGCCATCAAGGGCCAGTTGAAACAGCTGAAAAACGCCGCCCCAGCCCCCGCCATCACAGCGCCTGCGCTGTAAATCGCACAAAAAGTGACCGATTTCTACTGTCAACATTGACAGTAGAAATCGGTCCAATGTTCGGAGAGTCTTGAGCCTCGCTCACCCGCTGCAAGACTGGTAGTCAGACACCACCCGCAGATCGATGCAGCCTAACCCAGGAGAGTTATGAAAACTCAGGCCATGGATAAGGCTAAAACTGCTGTGAATGACTGCCTTTACCCTTTCGCGAACCTATCTCTTGCAAGCGGCTACCCCTCAAGCCGCGAGTTTCAAGTGGTTAACAACCGAGAAGGTGAGTCCATAGGGATCAAGGCTCGCGTCAGTTTTGACAGTCAGACGTGTATTGCCAGGTTATCCGGCTATGCGTTGAGTGAACTGGGGCAACATGCGTTCCAGATTTCTTCGCGCATTTACCTGTATGACCGATGGTTCATGGGCCTGATTCGTCACTCGTGCGCGCCCAATACGTGTGCCGACACTGACTACCTGGAGCTGTGGACAGTGGCAAAAGTCAGCGCCGGCAGCTGGATCACACTCGACTTCACGTTGACGTTCGACAGCTTGCACCGCCAATTTTCTTGCCATTGCGGCGCCCATCATTGCAGAGGCTGGATCAAAGGAGGGAAGCAACAAATCAACACAGAGGGGCTGCGCTTCCTGGAACAGAAGCGCAGCCCCGGCGGCGCTTAGGCTTCACCCAACGGACGCAGGCGATACTGCGGCGGCAATTGCTCGAAGCCACTTATGGTGGTGTTCAAGCTCTTCCAGCGCCCATCCTTGATGCCGTAGATGCAGCCATGGATCGACAGGCTCTGCCCACGGTGCCAGGCGTTTTGCACAATGCTGGTGTGGCCGACGTTGGCCACTTGCTGGATCACGTTCAGCTCGCACATACGGTCGACGCGCTCTTCTTCGGTCGGCAACTGAGCCAGCACATCACGGTTTTCGTAATAGAGGTCACGAATGGTGCGCAGCCAGCCGTCGATCAGGCCGAACTGACGGTCCTGCATCGAGGCGCGCACGCCGCCGCAGCCGTAGTGGCCGGTAACGAGGATGTGTTTGACCTTGAGCACGTCCACTGCGTACTGGATCACCGACAGGCAATTGAGGTCGGTGTGCAGCACTACGTTGGCCACGTTGCGGTGCACGAACAAATCCCCCGGCAGCATGCCGACGATCTCGTTGGCCGGCACGCGGGCGTCGGAACAGCCGATCCACAGGTATTCCGGAGTTTGCTGGCGGGCGAGCTTGGCGAAGAATTCGGGATCTTCCTGTTTGATCGCGTCCGCCCAGCGTTCATTGTTATCAAGCAGGTCTTGTAGTTCGTTCATCAGGGAAAGCCTCAGGAATGATGCGCAGTTTTGTGACTGACAACCCCACGTCCAGGTCACGCCGCGCGTGAATTAGCTTGAATCTTTGGGCCGCGCAGCCTGTCCACACACTATAAGCCCCACAGTATGAGGATAGGCCATGACTGAATCACGACGTCCCTACGGCGCTACGCAGCCCGAACCCATTGATGACAATGAAGATCGCATGGGTTCGATGCGTGAGCTGGATTTTGACCAGGATGAGCCCACGGCGCAGACCGGTGACGATTTAACCCCGGAAACCTTGATCCCTGAGGATGGCGCACGGGATGCCAGGGAGGAAGGCGAAGACAATCCGGCGGATTACGACCTGAGTATCGTGGACGAGGACGAGATTGGCGGCGGCAATGGCCTGGATGAGGCGGAATTGGCGAAGCGGGATCCGCTGGACGGAAACCGCTAGGTCAGGCGCGGTCAGTCGACCAGGGTACAGGCCATGACGACCGCGTCTTCGCGGCCTCCCACGGCGGGGTAATAATCCCGCCGACGGCCGATTTCGTTGAAGCCATAACGCTCATAGAGGCGGAACGCGCCGGTGTTGCTGTCGCGCACTTCCAGGAAGCACTCACGCGCACTGGCGGCGTAGGCGCGGGACATCAGGTGCTCCAGCAGCGCCAGGCCAAGGCCGCGTCCCTGGTTTTCCGGTTTGACGGTGATGTTCAGCAGGTGAGCCTCATCAAGGATGATCTGCACCACACCATGCCCTACCTGCTGCTCACCTTCGAACATCAACCAGATCTGGTATTTGCCCAGCCCATCGAGAAAGATCCCACGGGTCCAGGGGTGGCTGAACGCCGCGTATTCGATTTTCAGCACGGCGTCGAGGTCAGCCTCGGTCATCGGGCGAAAGGATAAAGCCTCACTCATCGGTTGTTTTCCAGCGCGCCATCAGCCGGCGCATGGCTTGCCAGACATCAGCCTTACGCTGTGGCTCTTCCATTAATAATTCCAGGCCCGGCAGGGCCCATACCGAACCCAGGCCTTCGACCTGCAGTTCGCGGTACCAGGCTTCGGCATTGGCTTCGCCGGCAAAGCGCACGGCGGGTAGTCCGATCAGCCACAGGCATACGCAGGGTTCGTCTTCCAGGCGCGCAGACACAAAACCTTGCACAAAATCCCTCGCGGCTTCCGGGCCCTGGTCCATGTTGCCGCGCACCAGCAGCGGCCAGCGCACCGGGTCGCCGACGATTTGCGGGCTGTCGGGCAGGCCGGCGGCGCGCAGCATGTCCTTGAGCAGCATGTAGGCGGGGTCGCGGGTCTGGAAACGTTCGCCGGTGGGCAACTCGACCAGCAGCAGGCAGCGCCCGGCCCGTAGCAACTGCAGGGCGAAACGCGGCGGCGGTACCACTGGGGCCTTGACCACCGGGGCCGCCTCTTCCACGACTTTGGCCGCCTTGGTCACCGGCGACGGACGCGGCACTTCGACCTTGGCCCGTTCGACGACCGGGCGCGCTTCAGGCGCAGGCTTGACCACCGCCACTGGCGCGGCCGCCTCCTCGCCGGACGACTCGAACGCCTCATAGGGCTCAAGCGCCTGCAACAGCTCGGGCCGCGACGGCGCGGCAAACGGCAGTTCGGTGCGGGGCAGCCAGTTGACCACCTGCATGGCGGTCAAGTAAGCGCGACGTCGGGACTCGATAAGCACAGCTCGGCCACTTGTGGATAACTAAAGAGCGGGGATTCTACCGCTGTTCGGCAACAATCGCCCACTGCGCACTGACCGGCTGTGGATAAATCCCGCGTCCGATGCAGTACAATCGCGACTTTTAATCGCCAACCAGCCGGCCATTCCGATGATCGAACCCAAGCGCGTCTTGCGCGCCCTCGCCGAACACTGGGCCCTGCTTGAGCCACTGTGCGAACACTTCGACCAAGGCACCTTGAGCCTTGGCGAGTTGCGCGCGCAACTGGCGGCCCAACAACTGGACAGCACGCCGCAGGACATTACCAGCCTGCTGGACGTGTGGATTCGCCTGGATATCCTGGTGCCTGTCGCCAAAAGCCCGAACCGTTTCGAGCTCAACGCACAGATCCACGACTTCCTGGCCTATCTTCGCAAGGAGCACCGGCTTGGCCTGTGCCTGGAAATCGAAGCCTACCTGCGCCATCTCGAGCGCCTGGCGGGTTATATCCAGGACGCCTTCGACATCCGTGATGGCCACGACCTCGCCCGCCAACTGCGCCTGCTCGATATGCGCGTGCGGGACGTGCTGAAGAAACTCGCCAACGACGAACAGGCCCTCGCCGCCGTGGCAGACCGGGCCAAGACCAGCGACCGGCAGATCCCGTTGCGCCAGCGTTACGCCGAAGTCCTGGCGACCTGGGACGAATACGTCGAACCGATGATCCAACTGGTGAACGCCGACGGTGCCTTCGAACAAGGCGTGCGCAAGGTGGAAAATGTGCTGCTGCGCATGCTCACCGAGCAACAGCGCCTCGGCCACCTGGTGGACGATGACATGCTGCTGCGCACCCATGCGCGCATCCTCGAAATGCAGACCAGCGCCCAGCTGACCTTGCGTCATGCCCGCGAACTGCTGCTGCCGCTGCGTGAAGAAGCGCGCCGGCACAACGCCGTGACCCGTGGCGCGGCGCTGGCCCTGTCGGCCATCCGCCGTAAAGGGCTGGACGCGGTGCCGCAAGCGGCGATGCCGATGTTCACCCGGCCGCAAAGCACCTTTCTCGGCAGTGCCAGCCAGGTGGAAGCTTATGTGTACGCCCTGGCGAACTTTGAGCCGAAACCGGCAAAATTCCCCAAGGCGCACAAATCCCACAAGGGCGACGCCCAGCGCGCACCGCGTACGGTCAAGGAAATGCTCGAACGCTGCGAAGACGCGCTGCCGATGCCAGACCTGATGACCTGGCTGCTGGAGCAGGAACCGGACGGCGCCACCGACGAATTGCTGTACTGGTTCTCGCGCCTGTCCCGCGAAAAACGCTTCAAGCGCGAACGCCTGGAACGCCGCGAGTACCACACCACCGAGCACCAGGTCAGCCTGCGCTCCTTCGCCCTGCTCCCGGTCGGTTCCGACGCCGCCGAGCACTCTGCGAGTACACCCCATGCATCTTGATCTATCCGAACTGTCCCAGCTGGCGCCGATCTTTCGCGAGCTGTTCAAGGGTTACCACGTCAGCCGCCGCGACCCGGAGCTGTACGCGCAACTGTCGAACTTCCAGGACCAGTACCGCACGCTGTTCAAGGCCCTGGGCTTTGAACTGGTGTGCGATACGCGGGGTTTCTACTACTTCGTGCCGGACTCCGCCATCGCCAGTGCGCAGGTGAACAAGACCGCCCAGCGCCTGGCGTTGTTCACCTTCATCATCGTCGAGCATTTGGCCGACCAGGGCCGCGACCCGATTGCCGTGCTCGATGGTGGCAGCCTCGGCCGGGATGAGCTGCCGTCGCTGCTGGAGAAGTACCGCGACCTGTTTATCCAGGCCGAAGTGCAGACCCAGGAAGAACTCGAAGAAAAAATCATGCGCCGCATGACCCAGCTGGGTTTTGCCAGCGAAGACAACGGCATCTATCGCTTCCTGCCGCCGATGCACCGCTTCCTCGATGTGTGCCTGTCGGTGCAGCAAGACCGTGACCTGGCGGCCAGCGTCCACAGCGTGTTGCCGCTGCCGGCACCGGTGATCATCGATGAAGACAGCGATGAGAAATTGCTGAAGACCGATGACCCGCTGGACTTGAGCGACTTTGCCGACGAAAGCGAAGAAGACGCCCTGGCCCGTGCTATTGCCGAAGAACAGGAGACCGACGCATGAGTAAGGAACGCTACGGCATCCGCCGCTTCGCCCTATTGAACACCGCCGGATACAGCTTGGGCTTGTTCCCGCTGGAGGAACCGCTGTCGGTGTATGGCGCGAACAACCTGGGTAAATCCGCGTCGATCAACGCCTTGCAGTTCCCGATCCTGGCGCGCATGTCGGACATGAGTTTCGGCAAGTACACCCTGGAACAATCGCGGCGCTTCTACTTTGCCACCGACACCAGCTACATCCTGGTGGAAGTCTCGCTGCCCCACGGCCCGCACGTGATCGGGGTGGTCGGGCGTGGCCCGGGCGGTGGTTTCGGTCACCAGTTCTTTGCCTATGCGGGCAAGCTGGACCTGGCTCACTACCAGAAGAATGACACCTGCCTGCGTCAGAAAGAGTTGTTCACCAACCTTGAGCGCGAAGGCCTGAAAGCCTACGAACTCAAGCCGGATGAACTGCGTCGTTTGCTGGTGGGCGGCCACACGTCGATCCCATTGGACCTGACCCTGATTCCGCTGCGTTCCACCAGCGAGCAGAGCCTGAAGACCTTCCGCGCACTGTTTATCAACCTGCTGCACATGCGCGAAATCACCGCGGCCAAGCTCAAGCAGCTGTTCCTCGATGCGTTCGAACACAGCCTGCGCTCCGGTAGCGTGGATTACATTGCGGCGTGCGAAGAAGCCTTCCGTGATGTGCGACGCATGGAACAGGACTACAACTCGCTGGTCGCCGCCGGCCCGTTGGTTGAAGCCCTGTCCAATGGCGTGCGCCTGCGCGACGTGTTGCGCGGCAAATTGCATCGCCTGTCGCCGCTGTTGGATTCGTTGCTGGGCACCTGGTCGGACTACGCCAGTGCACGCAAGGAAGAGCTGACCATCCAGGCCGAGCACTACCGTAACGAGCAGGACGCGTTGCAGAACGACCAGCGCGGCGGCACCCAGGAGTTGATGCGCCTGGAGCGGGAAATCAGCGGGATTCAGCGTTGGTTGGGCGAGCTGTCGGTACTCAAGCATCGCTTTGCGTTGGTGGATGACGTGAAGGTGCTGGAACAGCAGTTGCTGGCGGCCAAGGATGCTCATGATGAACTGGCGGGCGCGTTGGCGCAGTCGCGGCAGTTCAGCGCTGAGGACCTGGACGAGCGTCTACGCGACTTGGAAAAACGCCTGAAGTCGGTCAAGCAGCAACTCGACCACGCCGACAACAACAGCTACGCCAAGCTGCGGGAAGAATTCTCACAGCCGGATGTCGAGCGTCTGATGCGCCTGTTCAACAGTTCGTTGTTCAGCCTGCCATTGGGCGCGCATGGCATCACGCTGGACGAGGATGGCCTTTGGGTTAAATCCCTGGAGCAGATCCTCGATGGCTTCAAAGGTGAGCGTTTTGAAGTGCCGGGGCTGTCCATCGACATCTCCCACATCGAACCGCCTGCGTTGCAAGCCTTGGCAGACCGCGCGGCGTTGCGCGACCAGAAAGAACGCCTGGAGAAAGAACTCAAGCAGCTGAAAACCCAGCAGGCTGTCGCGTCTGACCGCGCTGCGAGCAAGACCCAGACCGAAGCGTTGTACCAGCAGGTGCTGGATGCGCAAAAGGCCCTGGAAGATTTCCGCCGCGCACAAACCCTGAGCGCAGAAGAAGGCGAGAAGCTGGAAAACCTGGCGCAGATGGAAGCAGCGCAGGACGAATTGAAGCGCTCCAGCGATGCGTTCACCGAGCGTGTCCAGCAACTGTCGGCCAAGCTGCAACTGGTGGGCCGCCAGATCGGCGATATGGAAGCCAAGCAACGCACGCTGGATGACGCGCTGCGCCGTCGTCAACTGTTGCCGGCGGACCTGCCGTTCGGCACACCGTTCATGGACCCGGTCGACGATTCCATGGACAACCTGCTGCCGCTGCTCAATGACTATCAGGATAGCTGGCAAGGCCTGTTGCGCGCTGATGGCCAGATCGAAGCGCTGTATGCCCAGGTGCGCCTCAAGGGCGTGGCCAAGTTCGACAGCGAGGATGACGTTGAGCGTCGCCTGCAGTTGCTGATCAACGCCTATGCACACCGTACCGATGAAGCCCTGACGTTGGGCAAGGCACGCCGTGCGGCGGTCACCGACATTGCGCGGACCCTACGCAATATCCGCAGCGACTACGACAGCCTTGAACACCAGTTGGCGTTGTTCAACCGCGAGATCAACAAACGCCAGGTCTCCAACCTGCAAAGCTTCCGCATCGTGCTGGCGCCGAACAAGGAAGCGCTCAAGCACATCGACCAGATCATCCACAGTGCCGGTCAGTATGAGGAAGGCGAAACGCTGTCGGTGTTCGACCTGAGCCAGAGTGCCGAGCAGGACAACAAGAACGAAGAAGCCAAGGAATACCTGGCTCGCCTGGTGGCCGCCAACCATAACCAGTTGGGCCTCAAGGACTTGTTCGAGCTGGCGTTCGAGATCACCAAGGTACATGGCCAGCCGGTGATTCACACCGACATCGATGGCGCGGCATCCAACGGCACCACCATGACCATCAAGGCACTGACCAACATGTACTTGTTGCTGCACTTGATGGACCGTGACCAGGCCGGGCGCGTGCGCTTGCCGTACTACCTCGATGAGGCGGCGGATATCGATGAGAAGAACCAGGCGGCGCTGCTGGAAACCAGCTTGCAGCTGGGCTTTGTGCCGATTCTGGCCAGTGTGAAGCCGCAGGTGTCGGCGCAGGTGGCCATCGACCTGGAAGGCGGCAGCGGGCCGAACGGGATCTATATCGATGAGGCGGACTGGAAGTACATCCGTCGCCACGATGTGGTGAAGGCGACGATGAATGTGCAGGCGGACGAGCCGGAGCTGGATGAAGTCTGATTTGTTTCGCTGAAATGCAAAAGGCCGCGATCTTCTGGATCGCGGCCTTTTTTATGAGCGCTTATTTGCCGAGTGGAATTTTAGGTGCCCAGGTCAGCCATTCATCTTCGAACTTGTCGAACAGCGGGAAGGTTTGTTGTGGGCGGGCGGCGTTGCCCATGCGTTCGCCGTCGGGTGTGGCGAAGGCGATACCGCCGGCGACCAGGGTTTCCAGGGACTCCGTGCGTACGGTGGCACCTTTGAACAGACCGAAGTCGAGGCCAAAGCCGCTGGTGTTCCAGAAGCGGCTGCCGCTGCGCACCAGTGGTGCATATTTAGGCTCGATCAGGATATGGATCAGTACGCGGTCTGCGGTCTGGCCCAACTCGTACCCGGTGACCTTGCCCACGGTGACTTCACGGTAAGTGACCGGTACACCTTCCTTCAGCGAACCACGGCGTGCGGCGCTGAGGGTCAGGCTCAGGCCAGCTTCCTGATGCACAGCTTCAGGCGGCTGGTCCAACGCGACGAAGCTCTTTTGCGGGCCGGCGTTTTTCGCCGCCGGTTGTACTTCGATGTATTGCCCGGTGACCAGGGTTTCCAGGTTGGAAGTTTTCATCAGGCCCAGTTCAGGCTTTACCACCCAGAACTGGCTGCCGACGCGTGCAATGCGGTCCGCCACTTGATTGATACGGGCGCTGAGCAGTACCGACTGCATGTCGGCGCTGAGATCGACACTTTCAATCTTGCCCACGTCCAGGCCTTTGAAACGCACGGGGGTGCCAGGGCGCAGGCCGTCGGCACGGTCGACCTTGATGGTCACCAAGGTGCCGTGTTGGTTGGCGGCTTCGCGGTCGGCAAACAGACGGAAACGCGGGATGCGCTTTTTCAACGGGACATTCGGTTCCGGGGTTTCGAAGGCGATACCGCCGGCCATCAGGCTGGCCAGCGACTCACTCTTGACCTGAATACCACCGGTGAGGCCGCCGGTCAGGGTGACGCCGCTGGCATTCCAGAAGCGCGTCGAGCCGTTGACCAGGTTCTCGTATTCCTTCTCGATGTGGACGCCGATCACCAGTTGCTTGTTCTTGCGCGAAAACTGGTAGCTCTGCACCGACCCGACCTTGACCTGCTTGTAGAGGATCGGGCTGCCGACATCCAGGGAGCCAAGGTTGTCAGTGAACAGCACCATGTGCAGGCCAGGGGAACGCAGGTCCAACGGCGGCGCCTTGGCGCGGGCAACGTACTCTCGTTGTGGAGGGCTGCCTTTGTCGCCTGGGCGGATGGCGATGTAGTTACCCTTGACCAAGGCTTCAAGACCAGTGATACCTGCCAGGGAGATAGACGGTTTGACGACCCAGAATTGAGTGTCCTGTACCAAATAGTCTTCGGCCAGGGGATCGAGCGTCAGTTCTGCGTTGGCACTGGAAAGGTCAGGGTTGATCTTCAGGGTTTTCAGGCTGCCGACTTGAATGCCTTTGTACATGACTGGCGTACGCCCCGCCTGTAGGCCTTCGAAATCGGTGAGCTTGACCTTGACCCTGATGCCGGCCGCGGCCGCGTCGAAATCTTCGTACAGACGGAAGGGCAGGCTCGGATCAGTCGGCGGACTGTCCTTACGATTCTCCGGCGTGGCAAAGGCGATGCCGCCGGCGACGATGCTGGAGAGTGATTCACTGCGGACTTTCACACCGGAAAGATTGGCGTCGATGCTGATGCCGCTGGCGTTCCAGAACCGCGTGTGTTTGCGCACCAGGCTGGCATAGGTCGGCTCGATATAGACCTTGATCTCGACAGTACTCTGGTCTTCGGAGAGCAGGTAGCTTTTGACCTGGCCGACCTGGATCTGCTTGTAGAACACCGGACTGCCACGGTTGAGCGAGCCGAGGCGGTCGGCCTTGACGGTCAGGTGCAGGCCGGGCTTGGCATCGGACAAAGGCGGCTCTTCAGAGAGCGCTTTGAATTTGCGTGTGGGCTCACCATCGCCTGGGCTGGCAGCAATGTAGTTACCTGACACCAGGGTTTCCAGACCGGTGATACCGGCGAGGGTGACGCTCGGTTTGACCAGCCAGAAGCGCGTATTGGTCTTGAGGTACTGGTCGACGTCCTTGTTCATCTCGATGGTGGCGATCACCCCACGATTGTTGCCCTCGTCGTCCAAGGCCAGAGCCTTGACCTTACCCACCGGCATGCCTTTGTAGACCACTTCGGTCTTGTTGACCTGGATGCCTTCACCGCTTTCAAAGCGCACCTGGATATCGATGCCCTGTTGGGAATAGGCACGCCACCCCAACCATCCACCGATGATCAGGGCAATCAGGGGCAGCACCCAAATAGCCGACCAGTTAGAGGCTGGGCGGGTTTTAGCTTTAGGCAAATCACTCATGGTCGTCGTCCGACTCCGTGTTATCCCAAATCAGTCGGGGATCGAAAGTTACTGCGGCAAGCATCGTCAAGATCACCACACTGGCGAACGCTGCAGCACCGAGATTGGCCTCGACACTGGCAAGTCGCCCAAAGTTTACAACCGCCACCAGGATGGCGATCACGAAGATATCCAGCATGGACCAGCGGCCAATGAATTCGATAAAGCGGTACATCACGATGCGTTGTTGCGCGGACAGCGGTTGGCGACGCTGCACCGAGAACAGTAGCAGACCTATGCCGACCAGCTTGAACGTGGGCACCAGGATACTGGCGATGAACACCACAGCGGCGATGGGGAACATGCCGTGCTGCACCAATTGGATCACACCGGCCATGATGGTACTGGGATCGCCCTGACCAAGGGAATTGATGGTCATGATCGGCAACAGGTTGGCGGGAATGTACAAGATGGCCGCCGTGATCAGCAGCGCCCATGTGCGGGCAAGGCTGTTGGGGCGACGAGCATGGATCAGTGCACCACAACGCGTGCAGATTTGCTCGTCGCTGTCGGCATCTTGTTTGTTCAACTCATGGCATTCGGTACAAATCAGAATGCCTGCATCAATCGCCCGCATGTTCATCCTCTCCTGACAACGCTTGCCAGATCTGGTGGGGCGACATCACCACCTCAAGCAACACCTGAACCATTAACAAGCTGACAAAGCAGACAAGACCCAGGCCTACCGTGATGGCGGCCATATCCGCGAGTTTAACGATGGCCACCAGGACGCCCATCAGATAGACCTCCAACATGCCCCAGTCTTTCATGTGATGGTAGATGCGGTACAACAGCAGTCCATAACTGCGGCCGATGTTCCAGCGAATACTGAGCAACACTGCTAACTGGCAAAGCAGCTTGAGCAAGGGAATCCCCATGCTGCACAGGAAGACAACAGCGGCGACGCCTTGCATGCCGGTATCGAACAGGCCGACGACGCCGCTCCACACGGTGTCTTCAGAGGACTGCCCAAGTAGATTGAGCTGCATGATCGGCAGAAAGTTCGCGGGGATGTACAACAGCAACGCCGCCAGCACCAGGGCGAGACTTCGCTCAACGACGTTGTGGCGGTGAGCGTACAGCTCGTAACCGCAACGCGGGCATTGGGCTTTTTCGCCGAGGGCGAGCACTGGTTTGCGCATCAGCAAGTCGCACTCATGGCATGCCACCAGGTCGTCCAGTGGTAAATCCGATACCTCACGGGCATCAACCGGATCGGGCATAAAGTAGGGCTCGGACTCTAAAAAAGGTTAGGTGCCTATTCTAGTGGTCTGGTTCAGAAATAACTGTGCAAATTTGTCGGGGGATTCGCGCTGCTGAAGTTTTCGCCCGCCCAAAACAAAACCCCATCTGCTTTCGCAAATGGGGTTTCGGAATTTAATCTTGACGATGACCTACTCTCACATGGGGAAACCCCACACTACCATCGGCGATGCATCGTTTCACTGCTGAGTTCGGGATGGGATCAGGTGGTTCCAATGCTCT